>JBDRDU010000088.1:0-5120 GCA_043820455.1 bacterium
AGGTCCGAGCAGAGAAGAAGGTTGTTCTTCCTGCAAAAATCCACGGCTTCCTTCAGGAATTCCCTGCCTGCAACGGCGGACGTGGGATTGTTCGGATAATTAATGAACAATAGCTTGGACTTTTTAACGATCTCTTTGTCGATCGCCTTGAGATCGGGAAGAAAACCATTCGATTTTAGCAGCGGGACCGGATGCGGGATGCCGCCTGCAAGTATCGTAGCCACGCTATAAACGGGGTATCCGGGGTCCGGTATAAGCGCGTGATCCCCGGGATCGATGAACGCCAGGAATATGTGCGCTATGCCTTCTTTGGAGCCGATAAGCGACATTACTTCCTTCTGAGGGTCAAGCTCTACGCCGAACCTTTTCTTGTACCAGCCGGCTACGGCATTTCTAAACTCTTTTGTGCCTTCATACGGAGGATAATTGTGGGTTTTCGGGTCATTGACCGCTTTGTGGAATTTTTTTAGTATCCTTTTCGGTGTGGGCAGGTCCGGGTCACCTACGCCCAGATCGATCACCTTTATCCCGCGGGAGATCATTTCCGATCTTTTTTTGTCTATCTCGGCAAATAAATAAGGCGGGACATTTGCTATCCTGTTCGCTTTTTTCATTTTATATCCCCTTCAAAAACGGTTTCCGCGGGACCCCTCAGTATCACGTGTTTATCATCCTGCCATTCAATGTCCAATATCCCTCCGGGAAGGCGCACTATCACGTCTTTTTCAAGCTTTCCGGCAGAGATCCCGGCGACCGCAGAGGCGCAGGCCCCTGTCCCACAGGCGAGAGTTTCTCCCGCTCCGCGCTCCCAGACCTTTACCATAACTTCTTTCCTGCTTATGACCTGGACGAATTCAACGTTCGTCCGGTTCGGGAACATTTTATGCGTTTCGATCTTTGGCCCTATATCATCGATCTGCACTTTGCTTACATCATCGACAAATATCACGCAATGCGGATTCCCGAAAGAGACCAGAGCAACCTTGTATATACTGTTGTCCGCCTTAAGCTCCTCGTTCTTGATGTTCCCCGGAATACCCATGTCAACTTCGACAACCGCGGTCTTTCCCTTGTATTCCAGGATCGACGGAAGCATTATCCCGGCAAGGGTTTCGACGGATATAAGCTCTTTTTTCTTCTCCAGAGTTTCATATATGTATTTCGCGAAGCACCTGATGCCGTTCCCGCACATTTCCGCCTCGCTGCCGTCGGGATTGAATATCCTCATTTTAATGTCGGCGGAATTTGACGGGCTCGCGATCAATATGCCGTCCGATCCGATGCCGTAATGCCTGTCGCAAAGCCTTACCGCAAGCTGTGAAAGGTCAATGCCCTCGAGAGGCTCTTTGCGGGAGTCGATTATTATGAAGTCATTCCCGAGACCGTGCATTTTTGTGAATTTCATAGTGTCACCTTGTATAGCTCGCGGATGTGGTAGCCGATTCAAAGACCGTTACCTTTGCGACATCCGCCTTTTTTGAGACCTGATCGAATATGTACTTCGCGACATTCTCGGACGTCGGATTGACCTTCTTGAAATAAGGGAACACGTTCAAATTGGTATGGTCAAGTTTTGCGATAGCGAACTGCAAAAGCAGCTTTATTTCCTTGAAATCGCTGACCATTCCCAGTTCATTGAGCTTGCTCCCTTTTATGTACAGCCGCACCTTCCACGTGTGGCCGTGCAGTTTTTCACAGGGGCCGTCATACCCCCTAAGCTGATGGGCAGCGTCAAAAGTCCCTTCGACCATTAGTTCGTACGTCATTATTGTAAATCTTACCTTTCGCCGGAGCCTTTTACAATAGAGATTTCTTCTGCTTCGGCAATGGGGCGTCCGAGCAGCCTGGAGCCGAGTTCCTTGAAGCTGGAAGCGCCTCCAGTGACAAGGAACCTGTGCTTGGGAGGAACATTTGCCGTACTCGTCATTTTCCCCTTAGTCAGAATATCCCTGGCTGTCTTTGCCGCTTCATCTGCGGGATCTATCAATGCGATACCCGGGCCCAGTATGCTTTTTATTGTCCCGCTAAGGTGAGGGTAATGCGTGCAGCCCAGCACAAGAGTGTCGATCTTTGCCGACCTGAGGGGTTTCAGGTATTCTTTCAGGACTTTTTCCGTTTCCTCCGACGCGGCAAACCCGCCTTCTATAAGGGGAACAAGGAGCGGGCAGGCGGCGCCGTAGACCTCGATCTCCTTGTTAATGTCCTTTATGGCTTTCTGGTATGACAGGGAATTGATCGTTCCCACGGTCGCGATGACCCCTACTTTTTTGTTCTTTGTGGCCGCGGCGGCAAGCCGGGACCCGCCCTCGATCATTCCGATCATTGGGACTTTGTACTTGTCCTTCAAGAGGGGGTAAGCGATCGATGACGATGTCCCGCAGGCGATCATTATCAGTTTTACGCCGAAGCCCAGCATGAGAGCCAGGATCTCCTTGTTTATCTTGATTATTTCGCTGTTGCTTCTTCCGCCGTAAGGGACCCTTGCCGTATCTGCCAGATAAATAATGCTTTCTCTGGGAAGGAGCTTGGAGACTTTTTCGAAGACCGTGAGCCCGCCGACGCCGGAATCGAACATGCCGATGGGCGAAGATTCCGTTGCCTGGGGCTTTTCTGAAAGTTCGGTTATTTTATGCATTACTTTTCCGGATAATACATGCCTTACTTGCGAGATCTCTGCCATGAACGTATTTTAGCATATTCTCTTATGCCTTGACATATGCCGTATGCAACTTCCTATCATTCCGCCGGCAGAGCTTTTTCTCATCTGTTCTTCTTCACCCCCTGTAATATAATTATATCCAACCCCTTATCTTTTTCTTGTAACTCAGATAATTCTGGCCATATTTCTAAAATAATTCTTTTTCTTCCCAATAAGTCCATATTATCATCTGGGAGACCCAAAGGATCGCTGACAAAAGCGTCAGGAGGCTTCCGATTGATAGAGGGTATCCTGTCATGATCAGTGTCATGCCAACATACATTGGATGCCTGAACATTGAATATACTCCTGTTGTTATTAGATTGCCCGTGCCAGAGGATTTTCGCTTCCTCATGGACTCCAACATCAAATACAATCCAATGGTGCCGATAATTACCCCAATCTCCCGAACATATAATGGAGCATTAAATCTGACAGGATCAGAAAAGAGCATAATGATCCAGGCAAAATATCCAATGTGAACTATTGTATGGAAATATTTTCCCAGTATAGCCGGTACAAATTTGCCTTTATGTTCCAATAAATGAGTGTAAGTATGCAAGGCATAACTTAGAAAACAAATAATAAAAGCGATTGTGAAAATAACCGCCAGCATAAATCCTCTTCCCTAACTGCAAGAATGGTCTTTGCAGGCGCTTTCTATGGTTATTGGTTTTAGCTTATTACTTTTATAGTTCTTGACAGTATCTTCTACTGTAAGGCCATTTGAACGAAACACTTTTATCCCCCCCCAGTTCAATTTATTAACGGCTCTTGCTCCCATTCCCCCGCTTATGACAGCATCGATGTTTTTGCCGTTCAATGCATCCATCGGCTGACACATGCCATGTATATGATGCAGATTCGCATTATCAATTATTTCGATTTTATCGTTGACTGTATCAATGATTGTGAAATATGGAGCGCTTCCAAAGTGCCCGTATACTCTCGCTGACATGCCGTCCTTTGATGTTGTCGGTATGCATATTTTCATTGTTTAACCTCCTTCCGGCCTTCTCATTTTTGTTTTTTTCAAATCAAATGGCTTGACCGCTTGTCGAGGGACATCGTAAACAGAATAAACCTTTAAGGGCTCAAAAAAGCTCTTGACCGGCTGTAATTCTTCTGGCGGCAAAGGCCTTACTGCGCACGGGCGCAAAGGAGTGTTCACCTCAACTTCAACAAGGCCGATATCTTTTGCCAGTTTCGCAATAGCTTTTGCCTTATCGATATTGGCGTACATGAACATGATCTGCAGAGACAATTTCCCCGGATATTCCTCGTTGAATTTTTTTATCCCCTCAATGATCATGTCGAATGTAATGCCGTTTGTTGGCCTGTTGATCTTTCTGAGTATTTCCTCGTTCGGAGCATCAAGTTTGGCAATTACTTTATCAGCGAAGCTTAATTCCTTCCTGACTTTAGGATCATGCATTAGTGAAGAGTTGGTCAGGACGGCGACAGGTTTATTGAAATGCCTCTTGATTTCCATGATAACTTCCCCAAGATTTGCCGCAAGAGTTGGCTCTCCTGTCCCGGACAAGGTAATATAATCGATATCTAGTGGGGGTAAACTTTCAAGCTCTTTAAATATTTCTAAAGCAGGTGCAAAGATATCCCGTTTGATAAGATGTCTTATCGTTATTCCCAGCTGACAGTAGAGGCAGTCGAATGTGCATGTTTTGTCTCCCGAGACCAAATCAACTCCCAATGACCTGCCCAATCGCCAGGAGGAGACCGGCCCGTATATGTATTTCATAGTTCACTCGTTTTTATTACCTTTCCGGCTCCTGCCTTAATAAAATCATCCCCATAAGTTTTGTTGAACAGCATAATCGCCCTATCCCCCGTGCAATGGCAGGGGGCCACTTTCGCCACCCCTAGCTTTTTAAAATCCGCGACCACCTTTCTTATAATAAGCTCGCTTTCATCAAAAAGATGAAAACCGCCCATTACAAGGAAAACAGGGCGGCTCAGCTTATTTCTGCATCTTTTGATCATATTTACAATGCCGGGATGAGCGCATCCAGCGATCACTATCAGGCCCTTTTCCGTATCGATACACAAAGCCTGTTCCTTTACTTCTTTCCCCATCGGTCCTGTACAATAGATATTTTTTTGGATCTCTTTAAAATCAGCAATATTCGCCGCAACAGCGCCCGCATATTTAATTTCTTTTTTAAATCCTTTCGAGAACGAACTGTGGACATATACTTTTACATCGCTGTTTTCCGCAAGCAGGGAAAAAAGCCCCCCAATATGATCCCAGTGATCATGGGACAGAACTACGATATCGATATCCTTAGGGGAGATATTCAGCTTTTTCATGTTGCTTAAAAGAACGGGACCGCTGCCGCCGGTATCGAATAAGATATTCTTGCCGCCGTATGATATCAGGCATGAAAATCCCCATGAGGTTTTC
>JBDRDU010000089.1:0-19394 GCA_043820455.1 bacterium
GTAAAAGGTCCCTTGTTTCAACTTCAACCAATTCGATCAGCTCTTTGTCGTCGACCATGTCCACTTTATTGAGGTATACGACGATGTATGGAACGTTGACCTGGCGTGCAAGAAGTATGTGCTCCCTTGTTTGAGGCATCGGGCCGTCGGCTGCGGAAACCACCAGGATGGCGCCGTCCATTTGGGCAGCGCCGATTACCATGTTCTTTACGTAGTCGGCGTGGCCGGGGCAGTCGATGTGTGCATAGTGCCTTTTATCCGTCTCGTACTCAACGTGGGCGATAGCAATGGTGATACCCCTTGCTTTTTCCTCCGGCGCGGCATCGATCTGATCGAAAGCCATTGCCTTTGCCATACCCTTTGCCGAAAGGCACTTGGTAATGGCTGACGTTAGCGTGGTCTTTCCATGGTCAACGTGACCGATCGTTCCTACGTTCACATGCGTTTTTGACCTTACAAACTTTTCTCTTGCCATAATAATAACCTCCTAAACTCAATTTGAGACTTGTCTATTATACAGACGGGCTTTATCTTGTCAACAAGGAATTTCATTGAAAAAGCTGCTGACCAGGATCGAACTGGTGACCTCCCCGACAAGTCGGGGTGCTCTACAAAGAAAGCTGCTGACCAGGATCGAACTGGTGACCTCTTCCTTACCAAGGAAGTGCTCTACCAACTGAGCTACAGCAGCGCGCCTAGAACTTGAATATCTCTTTGGCTTTTTGTTCCAGTTCTTGTTTAGCTTTCTCTTCTGCTTCCTTCTTACGCTTTTCCAGCTCTTGTTTGGCTTTCTGTTCAATTTCAGTTTTTTGCTTATCGATCTCTTTCTGGGCAGCCCCTTCAGCTGCTTTCTTTTGATTGTCAATTATTTGCTGGACGCTTTTTTCAAGCCTTGGTATGGGGATAGGCCTTTTAAGCGATCCGGTCATCTCAAAGTCAAGCGAGTACCAGCCTTTTGCGTCCTTGAAGGCGTCATATTCCGAAGAAAGCTTGTTGGTCACCGGATTCAGTTTAAGCGAAAGCCTGTTGCCGCTGATAAAAGCCATGCTTCCGATATTTACGCTTCCGTCGAACGCCAGCTTTATATCTCCCTTTTCCCCGTTGTTGAGGTCAAGCTTACTTATTGTGACGACCTTGTCCGCTATCGAGAAATTAGATTTGAATTCCTTGATCTCGATATCTTCCTGGATGGTTTTTAGCCCGAG
Source organism: bacterium (assembly GCA_043820455.1). Classification (GTDB taxonomy): domain Bacteria; phylum Margulisbacteria; class WOR-1; order CAVSGV01; family CAVSGV01; genus JBDRDU01. The sequence continues at coordinate 1,206 of JBDRDU010000089.1, forward strand.
CTTTTCCCCGACAGCCGAAAGGGACTTAAGTTTAGATACTTTCCCGTTAGCCAGGAGGAAACTCCCTTTGCCACGCGCATTTGCTGTGATATCAAGGGTTTCAACGCCCCGGCCGGCAATAATGGCGCTAAATCCAAGCGTTCCGTGCAGTTTATTCTTGAGATCGCCGTAATCCGGAAGGTTCGTCAGGAATGACTCTATCACGTCATTTGACGCAATGGTCGCGTCAAAGCCTTGTGCGCTTAGGTTGTTGACCGAATATCCAACCCCGCTCACGTTCAGATCAGCCGTAATACTGGCTTTAACGCTTCCTTTATAGGCCTTTAATTCCCGCAAATCCAGGTTCAGCACTTTGTTCGATAGTGTCGCCTTAATGGAGGCCGAATCAAGCTTCATCTCCTTGAAAAGAATGTTCTGAAGCTCAATGTTCGCATCCAATGTTAGATTGGACGGAATGGATTTAAGTGTCTTGTTAATTTTGGCGGTCTGCTGTCCATATGGGGCTGGTTTTGGCTTGACCTTCGGCTTTTTCGCGCCAGCGCCCGAAACTATCGCAAGGAATTTATCGGTATCGATCCTCTTTGATGATATATTGAGAGCGATCTTCGGCGCCGTGTCAAAAGCGGAAATATCCGCATTAACAGATATCTTTTCTCCGGCGGCGGTCATATCAAGGCCGGAAATTTTTGCTGAAGACTTGTTCATATCCAGCATTATGCTCCCGCTCACGGAAATGGGGACAGGCTTGCCTTCGTACAAGCCGAGCACACTGACCGATACTTGTATCGGCTTTTTTGTGACAAGGGAAATGCCTGATACATTAACGTTCAAGTCCTTCAGCTGGCTGACCTTTCCGGATTGATCAAGGGTAAGCTTGCCGCCCACCACCGCGAATTTCGAGACCATTATCGAAACCGCTTCCTTCTTCTTTGTTGCCGGCCCCTTTGGGGCGGCGGGTTTTTTAATTCCGATGAGATCGCTGTAATTGGATGTGCCGTCCGCTCTCATCTGGACAAGTATCTCAGGCTTAACGAGTACAACCTTGTCTATGACGACCGTGCCGCCCAGGAGTTTCCATAGATCATATTTAAGTTCTATTTTCCCCGCCGACAAAAAAGGCTCGCTTGAAAATCCCGGCCTGTTGCTGACCGACAGGTCGCTTAGCTCTATGCCCGTAAAAATATTGAACGATACTTTACCTATCTTCACATTCCTGTGGATGGTTTCGGATGCTTTTTGCGCCGCCATATCCTTTATTTTGTCGAGAGGGAGGAAGTGGGGAATAGCTATCGCCGCGATAATTAAAATTACAACAATGACCCCGGCAATTATCCCGACCCACTTTAACGCCTTTTTTAAAACACCGGACATTCTCATGCCCCCTTTTTCAACGCTTCAGATACCAGCCTGCTGACCACGGACCCGTCCACATTAAAACCCTTTCCCATTACGGCTTTCATGACCTTGCCGGTCTCTTTTGGCGAAGCCGCGCCGGTCTCAATGATCGCTTTTGCGACAATATCCATGACTTCCGCTTCTGAAAGCATCTTAGGGAGGTATTCTTCCACGATTTTCAGTTCTTTTTCAAGTTTTCCCACAGCCTCGGGCCTGTTTACTTTCTTCGTTTCTTCGATCGCGTCTTTCAGGCTCTTCGCGTATTTCTGGAATATCTTGATCACCTCTACGTCGGGAAGGTCACCCCGCGCGTTGACATTAAGTACCTTTGATTTCATCATTCGGATGACATCAAGGCGAAAACTATCTTTCGCTTTCATCGCGGTTGCCAGATCATCGTTCAGTTTCTTGAACATTTCAGCCATATCAACTCTCCTTTTTAATTTCTTTTTTTGACAGAAAAAAGATGACCCTTTCCATCAATTTGTTCGGGTCAAATGGCTTTGTCATGTACTCGTCGGCGCCCTTTTCGATCCCCTTGCTTATGTCTTCCCTTCTTATTTTCGCGGAAAGCATGATGATGGGAAGGTTTTGCCACATAATGTTATGCTTTATTATCTCGCACACCTGATATCCGTCCATTGTGGGCAGCATGATGTCCAGCACTATGAGGTCCGGCGTGTTCGTCCTCACTTTTTTAACCGCCTCGCCGCCGTCGCCGGCAGTGTCCACATTAAGGCCTTTTGCTTCAAGCGTGAATTTTATCAGCTCGGCAGTCGATGTATCGTCTTCCACAACAAGAACTTTGCTCATATTTTTTTATTTTATCATCGGCAGGACAAAAATGAAAGAGCTGCCTTTGCCGGGGCCTTCGGATTCCGTGCGTATCTGGCCGCCGTGAGCCTCGATTATCTCCTTTGATATGGCCAGTCCCAGGCCCAAGCCCCCGACCTTGCGGGTAAGGGATGTGTCTACCTGGTAGAACTTGTTGAATATCTTCCCGAGGTGATCCTTGTCTATGCCTATTCCGTTATCCTTAATGGCGATCTCAATACCGTCCGGCAGGGTCCTGGAAGAGATCTCGATCTTCGGATTTTCCTTGACGAATTTTATTGAATTGCCGATCAGGTTCCTTATGACCTGCCCGAGCTTGAGCTCGTCGCCGGAAATAACGGCATCTTTCGCCGTCAAGTTAAGCGATAATTCTATCTCTTTTGATTCAAGCTGGGGGCGCAGGGCTTCAACAATGCCGTTTATCAGCCTGTCTATCTGCACGACATCCTTCTTTATGACAAAAGAGCCCCTTTCGATCTTTGAGAATTCCAGTAAAGTATCGATATATTCGAGCAGGTGGTCGCCTTCCTTGGACATGATAGTAACGAACTTTTTCTGCGTCTCGTTCAACGGGCCGGTAGTTCCGCTGATGAAATGGGCAAGGAAGCCCTTGATGGATGTAAGAGGGGTGCGCAGCTCGTGCGAGACCATAGAGAGCAGTTCAGTTTTCATCTTGTCAATCTCGATGAGTTTCTTGACAGCCTCTTTTTCTTTCTCAAATACGCTTGCGTTCTCTATGGCAATTGCCATCTGCTCGGCTATAGTGGACAAGAGGTTAAGCTCGATATTAGAGGGAATAGGGTCTTTTTGGATCCCGATCACTATCAAACCTATGTTCTTCCCCTTGCTTTCCATGGGGGCAAGGAGCAGGGTCTTTATGCCAATGGCCTCAAATGCTTTTTTTCCCGATCCCGAGATCTCATTTATATCCGCCATTTTACAGATATGGCCGGATGAAACGATCTCTCCGAATGACCCTTCGCCATCCTTAAAGGAAAAATCGAGCTCTTTTCCTTTTGAGGCCCTGGATCTGTAAACACCTTTATCATCCTTTATGAATATTGAAAGATAGCTGGAGTCCGCGATCTGCGGGATATAGTTGACCGACTTGGAGATAAGCTCTTCAATATCAAGCGTGGAGCCCATTGCCTTTGAAATATTGTAAAGCGTCTGCAGGTTCTTTGTCCTTTCATCAACGGTCTTTTCAAGCTCCTTGTTCCAGTTCTCCATTATTTCCCTTGATCGCTTTATTTCTCCCGCCATCCTGTTGAAATAGGTCACAAGGTCGCCGATCTCGTCGTTGGATTCAGGTGTCAAATTGAAGCTTAAGTCGCCTTCCTCGACCCTTTTCATGCCATGGCCGATTCTCTTTAGTGATTGGGCAATGGCGCGGCTCGCGATGCTGCTTGCGATGACAACAAGGATAATGGTAAGAGCGATAAGGAACAAAGCCTGTATCTGAACATTGCCCAGGGCGACAAGGAATTCTTCCTTGCTCAGCTTAAGGTTCCACAGGAGAGGCTTATATATGTACAGATCAATGATCTCCTTGAAGGTGAGGAACAAAAGTATTCCGGCTCCGGCTATCGGGATGATCGACAAGAAGACAAAAAGAAGAAGGAGCTTTGCAAAGAAAGGGATGCGCATCGCGCGCAGCCAGAGGATCGTGTTCCCGAGCCGTGGAGAGATCTTTTGCGCGAATTTTGCCGTAGCTTCCTCTCCCGTGAGATGAAAATACGCTATGAAGCCCATGAATATGTAAGGCATTCTAAGCAACAATAATTGCCAGGAAACCTTGTTCGACAGGATATTTATGATCTGAAGACAAGCAAAGGCCAGAGCTATGGATTCTATGAATAACGGTTTTGTCCGTTCCGCAAGACACCTGGCTGCCTTGACCGTGGCGGCAACGGCAATGGGGGCCATAATGCCGAATATGAGAATAAGCCTCGAAATATGAGGGATGCCTGGTTGAACCCCCCAGTAAGATACGGTAGTGAGCTTAAACGCGAGCTCAAATGACAGGACGTAGAAAGCAATGTCCAAAAGCAGGCACGCTGCCAGCGCGAATTTGTTCTTGATGAAATAGTAAAGCAGCGGGATCAACTGAAGGAACAAGAGCAGGTTCAGCAGGAGCGATAGGGCCTTGTACGCGAATGGGACCTCGATCCAGCCGAAAACATTAGAGACCGTGTAGACAAGCCAGTAAAGCCCGAAGATATTGAGGAACGTCATCAGGAAAGAGTCCTCTTCCGACCTCTTTGATTTGAGTGATATCAGGAAAGAGGAATAAAAGCTGCTGAAAGATATGAGCGCACATATTATTATGCTGTACAGGATGCCCGTTCTAAGTATTATCATATTATCCTATGAGAATATGTGGAGCTTAGTAATTATTGATCGAGCCGATCTTTTCCTGGTCAAAAGAGAACACCATAAGAAGTTCAGGATCTTTAAGGGTGTCCATTGTTCCACCCGCGATCCCGTAGGTTGCTATTCTTACTACTCCTGTCTTGTCCTGGAACATGACCTGGAAGAACCCAGGGCTTAAGTTATTGAACGAGACAGGTTCTCCCCACGATTTTGGCGGCTTCGGGAAATGGTACTTGAAAACAGCGGCATAGGAAAGGCTGCATAAGGTGATCATGATGGCCATCAATATAACAAGTTTTCTCATGGATGTACCCCCTTTTACGACCGATAGTATATTAGAACCTATACGAAAAAGAAAGCGAAAGTACATGGTCCACGTAGCTGCCGTAGCCGAGAGCCGTTTCGTCGCTGTCCAGATTCGACGAATAAAGCATAACCGCATATTTGAGACCCAATGTCAGGCCTTTTATTATGTCCCTTGAAAGAAGAAGGTCGAGCGAGGAGGAAGTGTCGTATCTTGATTCTCTTCCTATGGAATCCTCGTACAGGAAAAACTTGTTCATGTACCTTGCGACAGTGGAGAGCTTGAAGTAAAAAGGCAGTGGCATGACCGTTCCGATGGAATATTCGTCGCTCCTGTACGCAAAATCATCGCTTCTGGTGTCGGAAAACCTGTTCAGGTATTCAAAATATACGAATGAGTTCAAGTTCTGCCTTATCCCGAACTTTGAATCGCGGCTGTCGTATACCTCGTAGCTGGCCAGCTTGTAGAAAATGTCCGAGCCGCCGCCGTATATGCTTGTCCACGCGGGGCTTTCGCCGAAAAGGTTGAAAATAAAACGCCCTTCGGCGTAATCGTTCGTGTAATATTGGTCATACTTAAGATAGTCAAGTCCGCTGCCGCAGGACAGGGTGAACGACGACCCCCATAAAAATGGCACATAGAAGGACGCATCAGCGCTTCCGCCGTATTCATTGTAATCAGTGTTCTTGTAATACGTTGACCCGAAGGAATTTAAGGAAATGGCGACCGGCCTGGACGAAAGGACGACCGGCTTGTATACAAGAGAAAGTTGGGTGGAAGACCTGTTGTCCTGTCCGTCCGCCACGATGGCTTGATTATAGGCGGTATTGTCGTCGCTGTCATACGTAAGGAGAAAATATCCTCCAAAGTCCTTTTCCGGAGACGGCGCATAAACACCAAGGTCTATGGCCTCCATATATGATAGGGCCGATCTTCCCCAGGGAGAATCATTGGCTTTCTCGGCCACTTTTTTAAATTCACTCTTTGCGCCTTCAAACTCGTCCTTGTAATAGAGCGATATGGCATAATAATACCTGGATTCTATGCTGTCCGGATCTTCTTCAAGCGACAGCTTGAATTCTTTAACAGCCTCGCCGTACTTGTTATTATCAAATGCTTCCATGCCGGCGTTAAAATGTGATAATGATTGAGCGAATACGGCGAAAGAAAAACACAACAGGATCAGTGTGGTCAGGATAACTTTTCTCACAGTGCTCATTATTGTTTGGAATAGGGAGGATAGTAATCCGGACACTCTGTCGGAGGCGGAACGATCTTTGGCGGCAGCCTTGAAGGGATCAGCCGCTTCATGGGAGATTCCTTCATCGGCTGCTCCGGCCGTTTGATCGGTTGCGGCGCCGGTGTTTGGGTCGGCTGTTCCGGCTTAAATTCCTTCGGAGGCTGCCAGGGCTTTGTTTCTGTTTTTGAGAACGTCTTGGGAGGCATCCAGGGCTTAACCTCTCCTTTAAAAGTAGGAGGAGGTGCCCACGCATTAGCCGGGAGCGGCGCGGCGTTCGGAGGCGTCCAGGCCTTTGCTTCGCCTTTGAACGTCTTGGGAGGAGCCCAGGGCTGGCCCGCATGTATCTGCTGGGCGAAAACGGCCAGGCTTATAGCACAAAAAACAAGCAGCATCAATATCGACGATCTTTTAATCATTTAATTTTAATCCGACCCTTTGCTCTTCCTTGTCGAAGGCGAACAGCATCATGAACTGCGGGTCCTTAAGTGCATCCATGGAACCTCCCGCGATACCGTATGTCGCGATCCTGATCACGCCTTTTGCGTCCACGTACATGACCTGAAAGAATCCCGGGCTCAGATTGTTGAATGAGACAGGTTTTCCCCAATATGCGGGAGCTTTGGGAAATGAATACGAATAAACGGAACAAAAAGAGGGGAGAGAGAGCATTAATAAGCAAGCAAGCAGTAACATAACCTTTTTCATATTTCTTGCCTCCCTTTTTGAGCTGTATTCAGTATATTTAATAAAACGTTCATTGTAAAGCCCTTCCCCTTTATTTATTGACAGGCAAAATTCGAGGTGTATAATACCAAAATCCGGAGGTGAAAAAATGACCAAATATCAGATCATCGTGTTGTGCTTGCTTATCGCAAGCATTTTATCTGCCGTGTTCGAGGCGGTAGCAAGCACAAAAAAGGGAACAAAATATCAGCTCCATAGGTTTTTTGCCGTCCTTACTTTGCTGGCAATACTTCTGATAGGATACAGAGCTTTCTTTTTGATCAGGTAAACGTATTCAAGAAGTTGGGTTAAGGTAAGGGGTAAGAAGCTGGTTTGAAAGTGGAAGTTAGGTTTAGAAGTTGGTCCAACTTCCTGCTTCCAAACCCAACATCGAGCCGGCATCAATCCCTTTACCCAACTTCCAACTTCAAAAGAAATATTAAAATATGCTAAAAAGATGGAAATTATATAAGCAGGAATTAAGAGAGAAAAACAGACTTTTATACCATGTCATTGACTGGGCAGAGTCGATCATTGTAGCCTTGATCCTTGCGCTTATCATACGGCAGTTCGCCTTCCAGACATCAGAAGTGCTTTCCGGCTCGATGATCCCGACCCTGCTTGTCAGGGACAGGGTTATCGTTAACAAGCTGGTCTACAAATATTACGGAAAGATGGAAAGAGGGGACATCGTCCTTTTCAGGTCAACGATCAAGCCGCAAAGAGATTTTATCAAGAGACTGATCGCTCTTCCCGGCGAGAGCATAAGGATAAGGGGAGGGCAGGTACTCGTGAACGGGAAAGCGATAGACCAGAGCAGATGGCCGGTCATATGGGACAATTCGAATTTCGGGCCTTACAGGATACCGGAGAACTCCTATTTCTTCCTTGGCGATAACAGGCCGGACAGCTTTGACAGCAGATATTGGGGGGCGGTGCCAAGGGAGAACATCATAGGAAAAGCTGAGCTGATGATATGGCCGCCGCTGCGCATCAGGCTTTTTACTACTGCAAAGTAATGAACTTAACCACGACAGGGTAATATTTAACGAACACAGGGCCGAACACCAAAGATACTATCGACATCAACTTTATCAATATGTTCATTGCCGGACCGGAAGTGTCTTTGAACGGATCACCGACAGTATCACCGCAAACCGCAGCAGCGTGAGCCGGCGTACCTTTTCCTCCACAGTGGCCATCCTCAATATATTTCTTTGCATTGTCCCAGGCGGCGCCGGAATTCGCCATCATTATCGCGAGCATTACTCCGGTGACAATCGCGCCTGCCAGCATTCCCCCGAGAGCTTCGGGGCCAAGCAATACTCCGATCACCAAAGGAGCGGCGACCGCAAGAACCCCCGGAACTACCATTTCCTTTATGGCTGCTGTAGTGCTTATATCAACGCATCTTGCGATCTGCGGCTTTGCTTTTCCCTGCATTAATCCCTTGATCTGCCTGAACTGGCGCCTTACTTCCTCTACCATCTTGAATGCTGCGCGTCCCACCGCCTGCATCGTCAGTGCCGCAAAAACGAACGGCAGTAATCCGCCGATGAAAAGACCAACGACTGTTGTTGCATTAGTTAGATCTATGCTTTTAAGCCCTACGGTTTGAGTGTAAGCCGTGAATAGAGCAAGGGCAGTAAGAGCTGCTGAGCCGATGGCAAATCCTTTTCCTATAGCCGCGGTGGTATTTCCTAAAGCATCGAATCTATCCGTTATTTTTCTGATCTCTTTCGGTGCTCCGGACATCGTGACGATCCCGCCGGCGTTGTCTGCTATGGGGCCGTATGCGTCGACCGACATTACTATGCCGATAGTTCCAAGCATTCCGACGGCTGATATTGCGATGCCGTAAAGTCCGGCGAACTGGCGCGCAACAAGAACGGCCGCACAAATTGAAAGTACCGGCAGTATCAGGCTTTTCATGCCCAGCGCAAGACCTTGAATGATAAGGGTCGCTGCCCCGGTTTTTGCCGACTTGGCGAGTTCCTCGACCACTTTCCCCGAAGTGAAATATTCCGACAGCAATCCAATGGCCATTCCAACGAAGATACCCGAAAGTATCGCGGCAAATACGCCTGTGCCGGGAAGGAAGAACATAGCCAGAAAATATGACGCGATAATATATAATATCCCTGCCGTATAAGTGGCATATCTGAGCGCTGTCTGAGGATTTATTGAATTAAAGATATCGACAAAGAAAGAGCCAATGATCGACGATATCGTTCCGGCAGCTATTAATGTAAGAGGGAGCATCATCCAGCTTAATGGAGAGCTTACCATTAAGGCACCTATTGCCATTGTAGCAATAACAGAACCCACATAAGACTCAAAAAGGTCCGCGCCCATTCCTGCAACATCTCCAACATTATCACCCACATTATCAGCAATAACGGCCGGGTTCCTCGGATCGTCTTCGGGGATACCCGCTTCTACTTTTCCTACAAGATCGGCTCCAACGTCGGCGGATTTTGTGAAAATGCCTCCGCCGACCCTTGCGAATAATGCGATCGAGCTTGCGCCCATAGCAAAACCGCTAACAACAGTACTTTTAAAGTAGGGCTCTTTTATTATATATGAAATTATCGCGATCCCAAGCACGCCCAAACTTGCAACAGCCATCCCCATTACGGCACCGCCGGAGAAAGCGATCTTAAGAGCTTTACCTTTGTTCTTTCTGACCGCTGCCTGCGCCATTTTCACGTTCGCGCGCGTGGCTGCCATCATGCCGATATAACCCGCCAGGATGGAACAAAATCCTCCAAAAAGATAAGCTATTGCAGTATATACGCCTATGAAATATGTGAGAAGGAAGAACATGAAGAACATGAACACGGCAATAGCCCTGTATTCGCGGTTAAGGAAAGCCAGAGCCCCTTCGCGGATAAGGGCGGATATCTCCTCCATTTTCTTGTTCCCTTTTTCAGCCCGCAATACAACAGAGAAAAGATAGAATGCGAAAAGAAGCCCTACAACCCCGACAACTATTATTGAAATATCCATTTTATCCTCCTTGCAAAAATAGATCGACTACCTGAAACTGACAATGAGAAAATATGATATTGCCGAAATGGCGGCAGAACAGGGGATCGTTAGTACCCATGCCCATAATATCGAGCCGGCAACGCCCCAGCGAACTGCTGAAGTTCTTTTTATCGCGCCCACGCCCATTATACTGCCTGTTATTGTGTGAGTTGTACTTACGGGAATTCCTGCAAAAGAGGCCCCAAGAATTGTAAGAGCTCCGGCGGTTTCTGCGCAGAAGCCATTTACAGGTTTTAATTTTGTGACTCTTGAGCCTACTGTGTTTACAACCGCCCAGCCACCGAAAAGGGTGCCCAGTGCTATTACAAAATGGCAAGCTAAAATACACCATATAGGGATATAAAAAGTAGGTCCCAGGTGCCCTGTTGAAAAAAGAAGGACTGCAATTATTCCCATTGTTTTCTGTGCATCATTCGAACCATGGCTTAAACTGAAAGCAGCTGCTGATAAGAGCTGAAGACTTTTAAACAAGAAATCAACTCTTGAAGGGGAAAAACCTCTAAAAAATGTATATGTTAAATTCATTATAACAACCCCAATAGTGAACCCAAGAATTGGAGAAAGGAAAATGAAAGTGATCACTTTGATTATTCCGGGAATAATCAAGACTCCCATTCCGCTCTTGGTGACCGCAGAGCCGATAAAACCTCCGATAAGAGCGTGGGAAACACTGATCGGCATACCAAGGCGAGTACAACTCCAGGTCCAAATAATTGCTCCAATGAGGCTGCAAAAAATCACCAAGGAAGATACGCTTGCTGGATCTATTATCCCTTTGCCAATTGTTGCTGCTACATGGACGCCAAAAAAGAAAGCAGCCAGAAAATTAAAAAGTGCTGCCCATACTACAGCAAGCCGTGGACTTAACACTTTTGTTGAGACAACTGTTGCAATGGAATTCGCGGCATCGTTCATTCCGTTTAGGAAGTCAAAAAGAAGAGCCAGGAATATTATAAAAAGGATAAATGCGAAACTAAGCATTCTTTACGACGATGCCTTCTACTGTATCCGCTATATCTTCGCATGTGTCGATGGCAGATTCGATATGATCGTAAATGTCCCGCCATTTTATTATCTCGATAGCGTCCTTGCCGTCAGAAAAAAGCTCGCCGATGGCGGACTTGTGCAGCAAGTCGCCCTCGTTCTCCAGACGATTGATCTCAACGCAATAGTCAAGCGTTCGCCTTGAACGCTTCGAGTCCTTCAGGCTGTTTACGGCTTTTCCCAGGGTCTCGATCGCGGATATAAGGATATCGGTCAACTTTAAGGTTAAAGGCGTCGGTTTTTTTACATTGTAAAGCAGGAGCCTGTCCGCGGTTGACAGTATGTAATCAAGTACATCGTCAACCTCGCTGGTTATTTGATGTATATCTTCCCTGTCTATGGGCGTGATGAAGGTCCTGTTCAGCTTGTCGAATATCTCGTGGGTTATTATGTCTCCCTCGTGTTCTATGTCCTTTATGTTCTTGACCTTGTGTTCAACGTTCGTGAAATCGTCCAGAAGTTCCTTGAACGCCTGCGCGGCTTTTATAAGGTTGACCGAGGCCCGCTCGAACATATCGAAGAATTTTTCGTCTTTAGGAAAAAAGGAGAACACTGTTAACCTTTCTAAGTTTGCATCAAAAAACCTTGTGAATTATATATGAATACGCAAAGCGTTTCAAGTAAAATTTATGGGAAGAGATGTAAGAAGCGGATCGTGTTCGTTGATTTTGGAATATTGCTATCGTATAATCAAGTCTGTTGCATTTCCGGGAGAGGTAGCCCGCCAGAGGCGGACTCTATAAAGCTTAGTGTTCACCTGTTATTATTGGGCTCTTGTCATAGTTGATTTTCTTGCGGTAATGGAGAGGTAGCAAAGTGGCCAAATGCATCTGACTGTAAATCAGACGGCTTATGCCTTCGCAGGTTCGAATCCTGCCCTCTCCAATTTTATAATATTTTCCAGACCTGCGCGCTTCCGTTTGAAAAGACCCTTTTATATTTCCAGGGCTTTTTCTCGAGGTCTTCCGCCTTATCTGTTATGTTATATACTGCTTTGCTCCCGATATAGATATAATCAGCCTTGAGTTCGCTTAATCCAGCCTTCAATCCTTCAAAGTGAATTGGTTCGCCGTGAGGGTCGGTTATGGCCCTTCCGATGATCGCCGGGATCCAGAGCCCTGCATCGCCGTAGTTGTTCTCAAACACGGCTTTCCTGCTGACCGTTTTATCTATCCAGTTGAACGCATCAATGTCCGCCTGTGCAACCGGACACATTGCGATCGAATTATAAAGATAGAACGCGCAGTAATAAAAAGACCCGATGATCACAAGAGCAATAAGAAGGGTTTTCTTTTGGAGGGAGATTATTTTTGATATTGCGGGCGCAGCGAATACGGCCAGCGGTAATATCAGGGCTAAAGCCGTGCGGCCCGGATAAAGCAGATATGAAAATGGCATGACCCAGAACCTGTAATTCAATATCAGAAGCAACAGAACCGCTGTTATTGCGAGAAAAACAACAGCCAGCTCTCTGCTTTTCCTGAAAAGAACCGGTAAGCCGAATGCGGACAGGATCAGGAGCGGGATCCCTGCGGCAAGATCATACATAACGGACTTGGCATCGATCATCTGCCACACCCTTGCGCCTTCGATCGCCGACCTTGTAAGCGTGAATTTAAGATTGGCTAAGTATGGCATCAATAGTATCAGCGTAAAGAGGAACAACATGGATGCGGTTCCGCAAATATTCCTGTAATTCTTGAGGGACATCAGAAAGTAAACAGAAAGGACTAGCCCCCCGATGTAAAAAACGGTCGGATAGGTTATCAGCACTGCCGCCAGAGCAAGCGAAGCGAAGATGACCTTTAGCCACGAAAAACCATCTTTTAATTCAATGATCAGAGAAAAAGCAACGGCAAAAAAGAAAAGAGCAAGGACAGTGGGATTGCCGCCCCAGCGGATGACCCATTGAGGGCTTCTTGTCAGGAAAGTGGCGGCGATCGATGTTGCCGCGGCGGTATTCCTGTCAAAAAACCTTAAAAGAAGCACGAAAAGCCCGAAGCATATAAGGGCATGCGTCAGGCAGGACATGAGAAGGCTGCTCCGGTAAACAGGGCAATCGCGCATGAGCGATATCAAGGCGCTCAATGTCGGGAACCCCGCCGGATAAGCGCCGAAATTGGATATCGGGAGCAAATGTTCATAGGATTTCAGGATGCCGTCGTTATTGTATATCAGCTGTGCGATGTAAGAATGCATGCTCATATCGGCTCCTGCGGGAGCTACCTGAAAAAATACCGGCAAACATCGCAGGAACAGCACCAGAAGGAAGATCCCTATCAATATCATCTCGTTCCTATCGATGTTCAAAAGCTTCATATCGATCCTTTTGATATTGATGACCATAATAATAGCTGCAGAAATAAACACGAGATATGCGGAAAACATCAGGGGAACATTCAAATATTTCACGAACCAGGGCAGGACGACAAAGAAGGAGATGGATAAACCGACGGCATATACCAGGAACTCAGTCAGAGGTTTTTTGTTAAAGGCCTTTGAAAATATCAGCAATATCCCCGGCATGACAAAAAAGAATAGGTGCATTTGTCAGCAATTATACATCATTTTATGATGGGGAGCACAAATGTCACGAGCATCAGGGCTGTTAGAGCGATTATTACTGCGGCAGATGCCCAGGATAATATGTTATATGCGAAAGAATTCGTATAAGGCCCCATTATTTTCTTGTTGTTCACAAGGATGAGCATGAATATCAGCACAAAAGGCAGGAGGATCCCGTTCAAGACCTGGGACAGATACATGGTGGTTATAAGCGGGAAATTCGGGATCAGCGTTGCCCCGGCGCCTATGATGATTATCAGGGCATATAATATGTAAAATGCAGACGCTTCCCTAAAATGCTTGTTTACCCCCAATTCCCAACCCATTGCTTCGCATATGGAATAAGCTGTTGCAAGCGGCAGTATGGATGCGGCAAAGAGGGAAGCGTTGAACAGGCCGAAAGCAAAGAGGGCGGAACAGTAATTGCCCGCAAGAGGCTGAAGCGCCAATGCCGCGTCTTTTGCCGTTTCTATCCTGATGCCGTGCTTGAAAAGAGTGGCTGCGCAGGCGGCGATCGTGAAAAACGCCACTATGCCGGTCACAAGCCCTCCGATGCCGACATCGAGCACGGTATATTTGTAGCTCTTTATCTTCAGTCCCTTTTCCACCACCGACGACTGAATATAAAACTGCATCCATGGGGCGATGGTCGTGCCGATGATACCAATTAGCATTACCAGGTAGTGGGGATCAAGTGAGAAAGATGGCACCACGGTCGCCTGCAGTACGCGCCCCCACGGCGGATTTGCCATGACGCCTGAGATTATGTAGGAAATGTAAATGACAGATGCGCCGAGGAAAACGCGTTCTATCACTCTGTAGTTCCCCTTTAATATTAGGAGCCATACGAAGAATGCCCCGATGGGGACGGAAATATACTTTGATATTCCGAATATCTCCATGCTTGCGGCGATGCCGGAAAATTCGGCCATGGTGTTCCCTATGTTCGCGATGAGAAGCGCCAGCATTGCGTAAAAGGTCACTTTAAGGCCGAAGTTCTCCCTTATAAGTTCCGCGAACCCCTTGCCCGTCACGATGCCCATTCTCGCGGATATCTCCTGTATTATTATCAGCATGATGATGACCGGTATGAGCGACCAGAGGAGGCTGAAGCCGAAGTGTGCGCCAGCGAGGGAATATGTTGTTATGCCGCCCGCGTCATTATCAACGCTGGCGGTAATTATGCCAGGCCCCATTATTGCCAGGAAGATGAACAGATTCCTGAAAAAATGTTTTCTTTTCAGCATTTGGTCCATTTGACAACATTTTAGCATTTTTTTTAAAAATGGGCTAATTGACAAATCTCTCTCATAAAATATAATGAATCCATGAAAAAATACGCCTTATATGCTGTCATTGCAATGGCCATCCTTGCGTGTATCTATGCCTATTTGCAATTCCTTCTCCCGCTCGATGTTTTCTTATGGGACGAATCCCATCATGGGTTCTACGGGATGCAGATATACAGAGACCTTTGTGCAAGGGACTGGGGTGCTTTCTGGGCGCACACGAACAATCAGGCGCTCTGGATGCCGCTGCACTCCTGGCTTGACGGGATATTCCTTTTGATATTCGGGTTTTCATATACTTCCGCAAGGCTTTCAAGTCTGTTCCTGTTCTTTATGTGTTCGATATTGGTCTATCTTATCGGACTTGAGCTATCCAAGGAGAAAGGCTGGGTCATAGGAGCCATCGCGAGTGTTTTATTCCTTACATCCCCCATGATGCTCCATCTTGCGACGGTCAATATGCAGGAAATGCTTGGCACATTTATCTGTCTTTTGACGACATACTTCATGGTCCGGAATATTTCGGTTGATGCCAGGTGGAAATATCTTGCAATGGGATTTTTGCTCAGCGTCGCCTATTGGTCGAAACAGAATTATGCGATGATCATCATGCTTGGGGCAGGCCTGTTCCAGTTGTCTTTGTTGTGGGACATCAGAAATGAGCCTGTCAAGAAAGCCAGACCGAATAAATTTTATACGTGGCGCCTTGATAATGTGTTCATTGTTTTGGGGTTCCTGCCGCTTTTTGCGCTTTGGTGGGTGACGCCGCCGTTCGCGCGAAAGTACGGCCTGGCGGTCACTTACCGGCAGGGCGCTGTTGCGGGCGGAACTTCTGTTACATTCGGATTCGTCAAAACGGCGATATTCTATGTACAATCTTTCATTACAAGCTATAATCTGTCTTTTTGGGTCGCGCTTGGCGGGGTGTCTGCCGCTGTTGTCTCCTTTTTCTTTTTCCGTGATAAGAAGATAAGGATCATTTCTTTGATGTTCTACGCGAACCTGATCTTTGTCGGCATAATGTCTTTTGCGCAGGAAAGGTATCTTTCTTCCGCCGCGCCTCTGGTTTTTCTGCTACTTGGCTATTTCGGTCTGGCCGCCTTTGAAAGACTGAATAATATTAAACGGGCGGCAGTGCTGGCTTACGTTGTGACAGCGATAATTACTGCGTCCTTTATATATGATCTTTCATGCCTGACAAGATATACCAAAGAGGTGGCGAACAGGTCCATTATGTCTTTTATTTACAAGGACAGCTTGAATAAATTTTCGCCGCCGTTCATGTTCGGTCTGATTGGGCGGCCGGCTTTTACTTACCCGCAAGACTTCACAAAGAACAAATATAAGGATTTTAAGGTCCCACCCGCCTCAAGCCTGCGGGATGTCATGGATTTCTTCAGTTCAAACATTGAAAGGAACAAGTCCATATCAACGATGATAAGTTATGCGGAGATAAGCCCGTATGTGATTTACTGGCATTTCCGGGGGTGGGGCGCTACTGTCATGAGCGTGAACGACCTGGGATTCAATCCGAAGCATTTCTGGATGGCCGATAACTTCATTGATATCCAGGTGTCTGAAGATTCCCCTTATTATTCCGACGGGCTTGATAAGAGATGGAACGATGTCAGTAAAGTGCTTTTAAGGGAAGGGGTCATCAAGCTGGCGGCAAAAAAGGAATTTGCCGACCTTGGATTAACAGCGAAGATATACAAGAGGGAAAAACTCTTTTATTTCAAATAGATCTCTGTCTTAAGACCTCGTACATTGATACTGCTGCCGCTACAGAAGCGTTAAGGGACGATATTTTACCTTTCATTGGCAAGGAAACAACTTCATCGCAATTTTCTTTTACAAGCCTTGAAAGCCCTTTTCCTTCTCCGCCGATTACAATTGCTGTTGGCAGCTTAAAGTCGATTTCAGTAAAGGTTTTCTTGCCGTCCTGGTCGATCCCGATGACCCAGATATTGTTCTCTTTAAGCGTTTTGATGGTATTGTTCAGGTTCACGACCCTTGCGACAGGCACGTATTCTATGGCTCCGGCAGATGTTTTGGCGACAGTTTCAGTCAACCCCACAGCCCTTCGCTGAGGAATGATCACCCCGTGGACGCCGGAAGCCTCTGCCGTCCTGATTATCGCGCCAAGATTGTGCGGGTCCTCAAGGCCGTCAAGCATCACGTAAAAAGCCGGCTCATTCTTTGACTTTGCAATATCAAGCAGATCATGAACATCGACGTATTCTTTAGCGGAAGCGTACGCTATTACACCCTGAGGCGATCTCGTCGAGCTCTTTGTTCTCAATATTTCAGGAGCAAGCCATTCAACGGGGATCTTTCTTTCTTTTGCAAGGTGAAGTATTTCTGCGATGGCAGAATGGCGTTCGACATCATTTGATATCAATATTTTGTTCATGTTCCTTCCGGCCCTTAGTGCTTCAAGGATCGGATTTCTTCCTTCAATGAGATTCACAATGGTTCACCTGATCCTTTTTCAAAAACAAACAGCAGATTCATTAATAAATTATAAGATTTGCTTATCGTTTTATTGAAGCCTGCGTCAAAAAGCATTTTCTCGATCTCTCTTTTGCTGAAATAATGCTTATGGCTGTATATTTCCTCCTTGCTTATCAGGCCTATGCCCGCCAATGTTACAAGAAAAGGCTTGGAATAATTGGATGGAACCGTAATGATAATCTTGCCTCCGGGCTTCAGGACCCTAAAGCATTCTTTTATGACCTCTTTCGGGTATTCCATGTGCTCGAGAACTGCAAGAATGGTCACGCAATCAAATTCCTTATCAGGGAAGGGCAAAGCCTTTTCTATATTGTATTTGATGAAACTCACCTTATTCGAAGGCGCCGTTTCCGGGACATCCATATCTATCCCGATCCCTTTTTTTATCTTTCTTTCAAGTCTGATAAGGTTCTTGGGATAGTACCCGCATCCAATGTCCAGCATATAGGAATTTTGCGGAATGAATTTTTCGATCAAAGCGATCCTTTTATCCTGAATGAAAAAATCCATCTTGTTAAAATCTCTCATTGTTAATTTACGAACCGATATTTGATAAGTGTCCAAGCGGCCGAAATGCCGTCTTCCCAGCTTATTTTCTTACCTTCAGCAACGGAGCGCGAGCGGTAATTGATAGGTATTTCGTATATTTTGTGACCAAGTTTTAATATCTTTGCGGTGGCCTCCGGGCAGAATTCGAACCTCCTGCATTTAAGGTCCAAGGCCTTTATCACACCGGCAGAAAACACTTTATAACAAGTTGCCTCATCTGTAATGTCAGCCTTGTAAAGTACATTGGCCAGAAAGGTCAATATCTTGTTGGCCAACAAGTATATCGTTTTCATGCCGGTTATTTTCCC
>JBDRDU010000090.1:0-29020 GCA_043820455.1 bacterium
GGCAGCGGCGATATCACCACTTCTTCAATAGTCCCTGCTGACAGGAAAGCCAATGCCAAGATCATCGTTAAGGAAAGCGGGATAATATGCGGGCTTTCGATCGCACGGCTGATATTCCAATCCGTCGATAAGAACATAAAATTCACCGATAAGGTCAAAGACGGCAGATCCGTGAAAAAAGGGACAGTTGCGGCGGCCGTTACAGGGCCGGCAAGGGGAATATTGACGGCGGAAAGAACGGCGCTCAACTTTTTGCAGAGACTTTCGGGGATCGCCACCCTTACAGATAAATTCGTCAAGGCGGCGGGAAGAAAAGTCAAAATATTGGATACCAGAAAAACAACCCCCGGGCTTCGTGTCCTGGAAAAATATGCAGTGAAGATGGGCGGCGGATCCAATCACAGGTTAGGGCTCTTTGACGCAGTGCTTATAAAAGACAACCACATCTCCATTGCCGGCAGCCTGAAAAAGGCCGTAGCCCTGGCAAAGAAGAAGTATAATAGGATCGAGGTTGAAGCAAAAACCCCGGCTCAGGTGAAAGAAGCGATCGAAGCTGGGGTTACAAGGATAATGCTCGACAATATGAGCATTGCCGATATTAAAAGATCGGTCCGATCGATCAGACAAGCTAAAAATAAAATAGAGATCGAGGCCTCCGGCGGGATCACGCTAAAAAATATACGCAGTATCGCGGGAGGGGGCGTCGACTATATTTCCATAGGAGCCCTGACCCATTCGGCTCCAGCGCTTGACATCAATCTCAAGGTCGTTTAAATGGGACTTTCACTCGGGATAGTAGGCCTTCCAAATGTCGGCAAATCCACGCTTTTCAACGCGCTTTCGCATGCAGGCGCTGAAGTATCAAATTATCCTTTCTGCACAAAAAGCAAGAACCTGGGCGTGGTCCCGGTCCCGGATGAAAGGCTCGAAAAGATCAAAACTTTCATGAAGTCTGCAAATGCTGTTCCCACGGGCATTGAATTCGTTGACATAGCCGGACTGGTAAAGAATGCGCATAAAGGGGAAGGCCTGGGGAATCAATTCCTTTCATATATCAGGGAGGTTGACGCTATTGCCCATGTTGTCAGATGTTTTCCGGACCCAAATATCGTTCATGTTGAAGGAAGTGTTGATCCGAAGCGTGATATCGAAACGATAAACATAGAACTTACGCTGGCTGACATGGCTGCAGTGGAGAAAAGATCGTCCGCGCTTAAAGCCGTCATTAAATCCGGCAGCAAGGATATCCGGAAAGAACTTGAAGCGGTAGAAAAAATAAAGAAGCACCTGGAAGAAGGGATCCCTTTAAGGCTTCTTGAACTTTCGGATGAAGAAAAACATGAGATCAGAGATCTCCATCTTTTAACGGTAAAACCGTTGATCTATATAGCAAATATTGATGAGAGGCAGCTGGCAAACCCGGACGATCCGGCGCTAGCCGCGGTTTACAAAGCCGCTTCAAATGAAAAGACAAAAGCCGTTCCGATCTGCGCAAAACTTGAAATGGATATCGAAGAGCTTTCGGAGGAAGAAGCAAAAGAGTATGAAAGGGACATCGGGCTTGCGGAGCTCGGCCTTAGCAGGCTAATAAAAGAAAGCTATCAGCTGCTTGATCTTGTAACTTTCTTTACGGCCAATGCGAAAGAATGTCGCGCCTGGACGGTGAAGCGAGGATCCCCAGCATATGAGGCTGCCGGAAAGGTGCATACGGACATGCAAAAGGGCTTTATTTTCGCGGAAGTCATGCATTACGCCGATGTGGTCAATGCGCAGTCGCACGCAAATGCACGGGAAAAAGGCCTCCTCCGCCTGGAAGGCAAGGATTATATTATCAGGGATGGCGACCTGGTTTACTTTAAATTCAATGTATAATATAATTTTGTCGTGATCAATTTAAGATTTACTCTGGCGCTCCTCATTTCAATGATCTTCGTTTCATTTTGCGCTGCCGCGCCATCAAAACTCAATGTGACATCCCCGGTGGATAAGGCCAGGATTTGGTCGGCAAGGGCCAGCATAGATGGGACGGCGCCTGGAGCAAAAAAAGTGTACATCAACGGGACAAAGGTTGAGCTGGAGAAAGCCGGCAGGATCCATGCAATCGCCCTGCTAAAGCCGGGGAAAAATGTTGTCAAGGTCACAGCCATATACCCCGGCGCGCGGACCTTGTCAAAAAAGATCAGGGTGTTAAGGATGGTCACCTGCAATGATATTGAAAAATTGTTCAATGGAAAGCAGCACTGGGCCAAGCAGCAGATAGTGACCCTTTTAACTCTGGGGATAATAGAAGGTTATCCGGACAATACCTTTTTGCCTGAAGAGCCGCTATCAAGAGGTGAATTCGCCACCTGGCTGACGCGGGCCAAGCAGTTAAAAAGGCCCAAGCCGGCGGACGATGTTTTCTTTGATGTGCCCAAGGAGCACTGGAGAGCCTCATATATTAAGGCAGTTATGGATGCGGGTTATATGACTGGCGTAACGCCAGACAGGTTTGGGATAAATGAGAAGATAAGCCGAGGAGAGGCTGTGGCGGCGGTGGCAAAAGCGAACAACCTTGCCCCCTTAAAGTTATCCAAGAGCCCTTTTTATGATGTTCCGCCGGATTTTAAGGATGCGGCATATATTTATTCGGCGTACAATAAAGGCTGGATAACTGGCTACCCGGGAAAAGTGAAAAAATATGAACCCGAAAAAGACGTGACAAGGGGAGAGATCGCCGTCCTTCTTTCCCGGCTGGAGACCACAAAGAAGCTTAAGGCTTCGATGTATGATTTTGAAAAAGGATACACCGCTTATCAATTCAGCAAAATAAACACAAGGCCAGTCATCAATAAGGTTGTTGCAGATCCACTCAGACTTGCCGCCGACGGAAAGACACCTTTAAAGCTTTCGGCCGATGTGGCGGATGCGCAGGGAAAGGCCGACATATCACAGGTTTGGGCTGACATCACATCTTTGGGCGGGCCCAACAACGCAAAAATGAACCTTATAGAAAGCGGATCTTACGAAATAAGTTTCATAATGACGACCGAGACCACTCCAGGGGAAAAGAACATAACGGTGAAAGCATCAGACAAAAGCGGGCTAATATCCGAAAGCTCTGTTAAAATATCGGTTATAAGGGAAAAACGATGAAAAAACATATTTTAGCCGTATTGTTCCTGTTATTTTCAACCAGCTCTTACGCGCTGGTTTCAGATGCCGGCATTGATCCGCTGGACCAAACCTCCGGGGCAAAGCCGCTTTCTCTCGGCGGAGCTTTTGTTGGAGCATCGGATGATATGAACTGCCTCTTTTACAATCCGGCGGGAATCGCGCATACCAGGGGCATGATCGTATCGGCAAAAGACATAAAGAACTTTTCTCTTGGAGCAGTATATGATACCGGCATCGGGAATTTTGGCGTTGGAGCGGTTTATAAGAGCTACGGCGAATTTGACATTGCCGATGCGTTAACTGCGAAATACGAATACAACCTTGCTTTACTCAGCTATGGGATCGGATCCGACTGGCTTTCAGTGGGATTTGCCGTTAAAAGCTTATTATCGCAAAGGCTTTCCATTACCGGTGTTGCTGACAAATCCGCAAGTATCGGGACCGACTATGATGCTGGCGTTCTGTGGAAGCCGGTCGATTATGCTTCCATCGGCATGATGATCCGAAATATTTCCGGCGCGGAGTATAAGTTGGGCGCAAGCGAAGAAGCACTGCCGCGATCGACAAGGGTTGGACTGGTCCTCAACATACTTGGCAAAAACTCTATTTTTCGCAATGAAGAGTTCGGCTTGAAAGCCGCATATGACGCTGAGGGCGGGAATGCGGGAAGCAATCAGAAGCAAAATAGTTTTTACGGCTTGGAAGGCTCCTTCAACGGATGGTTGTTCGCAAGATTGGGCGGAAGTTCGATATTTAAGATCGACGGCAATGTTGCAGGTTCTTCGCTCGGGTTAGGGATAAAATTTAAAGATGTTGAAGTGAACCTGGCAAGCTTGAGGGATCCCCTTACGGAGCTGCAAATCTCATACTTGTCTTGGTCATATTCGCCGCGCGAATTCGCGCTCTTTAGAGCGCCCGAAGCGGCAAAGCTGCTGCCGCCTGCAAGAAAGGCTCTAAGGATAGATTCCCCGCAGGACGAATACGTCACTTATGATGACAGGGTCGTCGTATCGGGGGTTACAACGCCTAAAGCAAGTATCCTGATCAACGGAGTACGCGCGGACGTTGGGGATGACGGCAAATTCAGCGCGGTTCAGCGCCTGATCTCAGGGAAGAACCTGATAGAAATAATCGAAAGCATCGACCATCAAACAAAGACCGTGTTCAAGAAGGTCCTTAGAAAAGCGAAAGTAATAATAAAAGAAGAAACAGGGACAGAGAAAAAGATCGCTCAGGAGGTCTTAAACAAAGAAGTAGAGATCGCCAAGAAAGAAGAAGAACTTAAAAGAGATAAAAAGAAAGGGATCGACGTATCCCAGAAGGAAAAGGTCCTGATAGCAGAAAAAGCAAAGGTGAACGAGAAAAAGGAAAAACTTTTAGAAGAGAAGAAAAAAAATGAAGAGAGAAAGGAAAAGGTTGAGAACCTTGTGACCCTCGGGGTCATAGAGGTTTCCCCGGGGGCGCAGTTCGAGATAGAAGCGCCAATAACAAGAGGGGAAATGCTTTCCTGGCTGGTAAAGGCGTCGGGAATGACTCTCCCGAAAGTTGATGGGGCTGTTTTTGCCGACGTCCCGCAAAACCATAAATTCGCTCCTGCCATAAAAGCCGCGCTTAACGCTGGTCTTATATCCGGAGGGCCGGGCGGCAAATTCAGGCCGGATGATCCGGTTAAAGAAGAGGAAGGGCAGGCATTTTTCAGGGCATTCGGTGTTGTAAAATGAGAAAGTATTTATTATTACTAATATTATCCATAAATTTTATCTGTGCTTTTTCCGAAGGAGCAACTTCTGAGCCTGCCGGCGGTCAGGATAAAACATTGACCCGGGCGGAAGTCATAGAAAAACTTTCAACTGCCGACTTTTTCAAGAAAAAGATCGGTGATTTGCTGAACTGGAGCGTCGGCTATGATATTACGAAGATCAACAGGACAAACCTTGCCCCGACCATAAGCTACCTGAGGGTTGCCCCGCAAAAAGTCCCGCCCGACGACAGGACCATTGTTACGCTAATGGCAAAGGTAAGCGACCCGAGCGGACTTGATAATATAAAAGGCGTCAGAGCCGATCTGAGCACGATAGACAGGCTTCCGAACATGATGCTGGTTGATACCGGGCTGTGGGGGGACAGCAGGGCGGGAGACGGAATTTTCACGCTGCAGACAAGCATTGGATATAATGTTCCAAGCGGCACTAAGGATATTCCGGTTGCAGTCGCCAATAAATCGGGGTGGGTCGCCATAAACAGGACAAGCATAGATGTGCAATTAAATCCGGTCATTTCGGAAGTGTCGGCGGTCCCGCCGTCGATCCGTGCGGACGGCAAAAAAGAAGTGCTCCTTACCGCAAGAGTTGAAAACCCCGGCAGACAGGAAGACCTGAGAGAAGTTGCCGTTGACTTGACCAGGATCGGCCTTGATAATAGTGTTAGAATGTGGGATGACGGGACCGAAGGGGATGTAAAATCCGATGATACGGTCTTTTCCGTGTCTGTCATCCCAAAACAAGGCACAAGCTCGGGAACAAAAAAGTTGACGGTTCGCGCGTCAAATGTTTTCGGCGGAAGCTCTGAAAGCGAAATTACACTGGTGGTGGAATAAATGGTCTCGACCTTTGCGATCGTTAACGTGTTTCTTCAGGTATTTACTGCCGGTGTCGCCCTGGCAGGTATTTACAGTTTTTCGGTCCGGTATTTTGAGAAAAAAAAGAGGGAAGATTACTACCTGACTCTTATTTTCCTCGCCCTTTTCGTTTTCACCGCTCTTACTGTTATTTCTCAAATGGCTTATACGCTTGGACAGAGCCTGAACGTCAGATTTATTTTATACAGGATAATAGCCGTTGATATGGTCGCCGGCGCCTTGTTCCTGGCGTATTTCATAAAGGAGAAATTCAATTACAGGGGAACCTTCATTTTCCAGGCGCTTTTGCTTGGCTGCATTGTTGAGGCTGTTTTGATAGTGCGCTCCCCGTTAAATTTTGTTGAAAATATTAAAGGGATAGCCATAGACCCGGGAGTTCATTTCCTCTCTGCGCTTCCTCCTGAATTATTCTGGATCACACTGTGGCTGATATTGGGCATCAAGTATTTATTGTCGGCAAGGGTCTCAAAGGAATCCGGAGAAAAGAACATTTACAATCTTTCTGGCGTGTCTTCGGTGCTGGTCGTCATGACCTTTCTTCTATCCTTCTATTACGCAAAGACCGGAGAGCCGTACTACCTGGCGGGATCATGGGCAATGTATCTGTGTGCTTCCGTGGGCTTCTTTCTGGGCAATGTCATTTTACCCAAGGACGAAGTAGCAAAGTTCCCGCTTTCGTATCCCAGAACAAAGATACTTTATAAGCTGGGCCTGATATTCATATTTTTGATAATCATCATCCTGGAAGCCACCACTGTTGCAACGGTCAATCTGAACCAGATATCGCTCCAGAAAGCGATAAAAAGCAATTACCAGAACCTGGCAAGGAGCATTGCCGATAAGATCGAATATGTTTCTTTAAGTAGAGGAGGGGTGGATAAAAATTTCGTTCAAAGCCTGGTTTACCAGGAAACAAAAGGAAAGAGATATGTTTATGTGGTGTCAAAATACGGGCAACTTTTTACCGGGCCGGACCCAAAGGAGGCGGGCAGGGACCTTAGCGCCCTTAGGGTGGTAAAAAGGGTCATTTCGGGAGAGTCGGGAAGCGATGAATACTTGAGTGAATTCTTTGAAAAAGTCGAGGACAAAGCGGTTATCGGCGCTTACGCCCCGATAAAAGAATACAACATGGGAGTCATTGTTGAAGAGCCGGAATGGGCGGCTTATTCCGAGGTCAGGATGGTCTCAACGAACACGCTTATATTTGTCATCGTCGGGATCATATTGACCGTTTCGGCGGGCATATTTTTTGCGAGGTCGATCGAGATCCCCATAAAAGAGCTCATAATGGGAACGCAGGCTGTCCGAAAAGGCGACCTTTCCTATAAAATAAGGATCGATTCGATCGACGAGATAGGGCAGCTTGCCGATGCTTTCAACCAGATGACGAAGGACCTGAAGCAAAGCCAGGAAAACCTTGTTAACTCAGAGAAACTCGCCTCCCTGGGTACGATGGCCGCCGGCATGGCCCACGAAATAAAGAATCCATTGGTCAGCTTGAGGACATTTACCCAGCTTTTGCCGCAGAGATTCGAGGACGAGGAATTCAGAAAAAAATTCTCTACCGTAGTCCCGCAGGAGATCGACAAAATAAACAAGATCGCGGAAAGCCTTCTTCGGTTCGGAAGGCCGCACAAACCGGAGCTTACGCAGGTGAACATCAATGAAATACTGGAAGAGATCCTGGCGCTTTTTGATAACGAAGCAAGAAAAAGCAATGTAAGGGTAACGACCAAATTGGCTGAACTGCCGAAGATCACGGCGGATGCGGGTCAGCTTTCTCAGGCGATCGTGAACGTTATCCTTAACGCGATCCAGTCGATGGCCAGCGGCGGAGAACTTACGGTTAAGACGGATGTAGGAGAAGTAATAAAATTGGGGCCTTCCGGAGCGGAAACCGAAGAAGAAGAGGCCAAGTCTGTGCCGGTCATTTTTGTGGAGGTCTCCGATACGGGCATAGGCATACAGGAGGACAACCTTAAAAAGATCTTTGATCCGTTCTTTACGACAAAAGAGGTCAGCGGTACCGGAATGGGCCTTCCTATCACTCTCAGGATCATAGAGGATCACCACGGATCAATAAGGGTTAAAAGTCAGATCGGGAAAGGCACTACTTTCTTGGTCACTCTTCCGCAGACACAAGAGGAAAAAACTTAGACCAGCTTATATATGTTCTTATAACCGGGAGTCCCCAGATCGCCGGATCTTATTTCAACGTAGGGTTTCGAGCTGTTTAATTCGGCACACAACTTGTCTGCTGTTAGATTGACATTGTCACCAACAACGATATCTATACTTCCAATATTCCCATTGTCAGTTCTAATTATAAAGGTTTCCGGGGATTCATTGTCCAATGTGTGTTGTTTGAGCACTTGAAAAAATGACTTGCCTTCGCCGGCCTTCGAAGGTTGGTCCGGGATGTTCGAATAATTTGATATACCCGGTAGTTTGGATATTCCATCAATGGACATCTTTTTCTCCCCTTTGCATATATATTATCGTGTCAAAAAGCCAAAAACTTGCATACGATCCGCCCTTTTGTTAGAATAACCCCACTATGGCAATGTTCGAGAGATTTACGGAAAAAGCTGTGGGCGTCATAATGGCGGGGCAGGAAGAGGCAAGACGTCTTGGTGCCGCGTTTGTGGGAACGGAACATATCCTCCTTGGAATGATAGCCAAATCAGAACCGATAGTCATTAAAACGCTGGAATACTTCAGAGTAGATCCCGCAGAGGTCAAAGAAAAAATAGAAGAACTTGTTGCGAGCGGCGAAGAAAGAGGAGTTACAGAGATCCCATTCAGCGCTCCAATGAAAAAAACCTTGGAATATGCCTGGGAAGAAGCAAGGCAGCTTGGCCACAGCTACGTGGGAGTTGAGCATCTTTTCCTTGGGCTTGTAAGGGAAGGGGCCGGCTCCGCGGCGAAAGTCCTGTCAGAGCTCGGCATCTCTCCTTCCAGCGCGAAAAATCGCGTGATCAGCCTGCTTGGAGAAGAATCCGTATACCAAAGGCGTGGTCCCCAGATCTCCGGCTCACCAGTGCTTGATTCGTACGGCAGGGACCTTACCTGGCTGGCAAGGGAGAAGAAACTTGACCCGGTCATAGGAAGAGCAAAAGAGATAGAGCGGGTCATCCAGATACTTTCAAGGCGCAAAAAGAACAATCCTGTGCTTACGGGGGATGCTGGGGTGGGAAAGACCGCCATCGTTGAAGGCCTGGCCCAGAAAATAGTTTCCGGTGATGTTCCGCCTCTGCTTCTTGATAAAAGGGTCATTTCACTGGACCTCGGGCTTATGATAGCGGGGACAAAGTACCGCGGGGAATTCGAGGACAGGCTTAAGAAAGTGATGGAAGAAGTGCGAAAGTCGGGGAAAATAATTCTTTTCATTGACGAGATACACACGATCATCGGTGCTGGCGCGGCGGAAGGGGCCATGGATGCCGCGAACATGCTGAAACCCGCACTTTCTAGGGGCGAACTGCAGTGCGTCGGCGCCACAACAACAGAGGAATACAGGAAGCGCATAGAATCTGACGCGGCTTTGGAGAGAAGGTTCCAGTCTGTCATTGTGGAAGAACCGACAGTTGAACAAACAATAGAGATACTTAAAGGGCTCAGATCGCGGTACGAGGATTTTCATAAGGTCAGGATAACGGACGAAGCCGTGGTCTCTTCTGCAAGGCTTTCCGCAAGATACATTTCAGACCGCCACCTGCCGGATAAGGCGATCGACCTTATGGACGAAGCTTCGTCACGTGTCATGCTGCAGTCCATGTCCGCTCCGCCGGAACTCGTGGAAATAACACGGAAGCTTGAGAAAATAAAGCATGAAAAGGAACTGGCCGCTCAGAATCAGGAATTTGAAAAGGCTGCGGACTTGAGGGACAAAGAAGAAGCTCTCAGGCTGCAGTACGAGGCTGCATCCAGGAAGGTAAAGGGTTTCACCAAGGAGAATTATCCCGAAGTGAACAGCGGGGTTATCGCAGCGCTTATCTCGAACTGGACGGGCGTTCCCGTGACGCAGCTTACCGAGGAAGAGACCGAACGTCTGATGAAGATGGAGGAAACTTTAAGCAAGCGGGTTGTCGGGCAGGAGGAGCCGATCAAGGTCATAGCAAAATCCATTCGCCGCGCAAGAGCGGGGCTTAAAGACCCAAAAAGGCCCATAGGCTCTTTCCTGTTCATGGGACCGTCAGGGGTGGGAAAGACCGAACTGGCAAAGCGTCTTGCCGAATTCATGTTCGGCGATATGGACGCGGTCATAAGGGTTGATATGTCGGAATACCTTGAGTCCCATACTGTTTCAAGGCTGGTCGGCTCTCCTCCGGGGTATGTTGGTTACGGCGAGGGCGGGCAATTGGCGGAACCGGTGAGGCGCAGGCCTCATTCCGTAGTTCTTCTTGATGAAATAGAAAAAGCCCATATCGACGTGACAAGCATCTTGCTGCAGATACTTGATGACGGGCGTTTGACCGACGCGCAAGGGCACCATATCGATTTTAAGAACACTATAATAATAATGACATCCAACGTGGGAGCGGAACTGATAAAAAAAGATACTTCAATAGGCTTCCTTACGAGGGATGAAGCGAAGGTTGGCTACGAAAGAATGAAGGAAAAGGTCCTTGAGGAGATGAAAAAGAAATTCAAGCCGGAATTTCTGAACAGAATAGATGAGCAGATAGTTTTCAGGCCTATTTCCAAGGAAGACCTGAGCAAGATAGTCGACCTTATGATATCCGATATCAATGCCAGGCTGATCGAAAAAGGGCTTTCCATTTCAACAAGCAAAAAGGCGAAAGATTTCCTTGTTGATAAGGGATACGACCCTTATTACGGCGCAAGGCCGCTACGCCGCGCAATAGAGGATAATATAGAGGACCCGATCTCAGAGCAGATATTGCTTGGAAAATTCACGTACGGCACGAAAATAAAAGCGGAAGTCGAGAACGGTAAGCTTGTGTTCACGGGAAGATCTTCGGTTAAATCCGACAGATCCGAACGACCTGCGGAAGAAGCTAAAGAAAAAGATCTTCAAAAGAAGGCCTGATCAAACTTGCCAAAACCAGAGATCAAATACATTTGCCAATCATGCGGATATGAATCTCCCCGATGGGTAGGCAAGTGCCCCGAATGTGAGCAGTGGAATTCCCTTACAGAGGAACAGGTACAGGCCGCCTCGCAAATGAAGGTCAGGCAAATCGTAACATCATCCAAACCCCGATCTATCACCGAGCTTAGCTTCAGTCCTGAAGAGAGAAGATCGACCGGGATAGGGGAACTTGACCGCGTTTTGGGCGGGGGGATCGTCGCAGGTTCCGCCGTTCTTGTGGGAGGAGCCCCGGGAATAGGAAAATCAACCTTGATGCTTCAGGCGGCAAATTCACTCTCCAAAACAGAGAAAGTCCTTTATGTATCAGGCGAGGAGTCGGCGAAACAGATAAGGCTGAGGGCCGAGAGGCTTGGCACGCTTTCGGCGGGCCTCCAGGTGCTTCCCGAGAACAACATATTTGCCATTGAACAGAGCATGCTTGAAGTCAAGCCTATGTTCGTTGTCATCGATTCCATCCAGACGATGTACAGGGAGGACATCCCGTCCGCACCCGGCTCCGTGAGCCAGGTAAGGGAATGCGCTTCTTATCTTGTGCGGCTCGCAAAATCTTCCGGCATTCCCGTATTCTTTGTCGGGCATGTGACAAAAGAGGGGAACATCGCCGGCCCGAGAGTTTTGGAGCATATTGTCGACACTGTCCTGTATTTTGAAGGGGACACGCACAGGCAATACAGGATATTGAGAGCGGTAAAGAACAGGTTCGGCTCAACTAACGAGGTCGGCATCTTTGAGATGAAGGAAGCCGGGCTTATTGAAGTTAAAAACCCGTCAAAATTGTTCCTTGAGGAAAAATCTGATGCGGCCGGCTCGGTGATCACGGTCTCGATCGAAGGAAGTCGTCCGCTTCTGGTGGAAATACAGGCATTGGTAAGCCATTCAAACACCGCCATTCCCAGGAGGTCCGCGAATGGCTTTGACTACAACAGGGCGTTGATGCTGGTTGCTGTCATTGACAGGAGGCTTGGCATACGGCTTAGCGATAAAGATGTTTACGTTAATGTCGCCGGCGGGATAGAGCTGAACGAACCGGCTGCAGACCTCCCTGTCGCCATGTCGATAGTATCGTGTTACAAGGATAAGAATATAAGCTCGGATATTGTTTTTATAGGGGAAGTGGGCTTAGCTGGCGAGGTAAGGGCCGTGAATCAGATCGAGGGAAGGATAACCGAGGCTTCAAAGCTCGGATTCAAGTCCGCAGTGATACCAAAAGGGAATATGCTCGAGATCAGCAAGGCAAAAGGGATAAAGATCGTTCCTGTT
This sequence comes from bacterium, assembly GCA_043820455.1. GTDB lineage: Bacteria > Margulisbacteria > WOR-1 > CAVSGV01 > CAVSGV01 > JBDRDU01. The sequence goes on from JBDRDU010000090.1 coordinate 12,171, forward strand.
TCGCATGTCAGGGAAGCGATGGGATCAATCCAGTAGTTTCTGAATTTCCTCTCTCAATCTGGTCAGCTCACGCTCGTAATCATCTTTTGTCGGTTTTATCCCAAAGTATTTCTTGAAAGATATCGGCCGCCCGAATTTGATCTCGACAGGCACGACATTTATCAAATAGGTCTTTTTCGGCATCATTTTATAACTGCCGGAGATCGCGACTGGTACGACCGCCGCGCCGCTTGAGAATGCGGCCATAAGACTGCCTCTTTTAAAAGGCCCAAGCTCTCCTGTCTTTGATCTTGTCCCTTCCGGGAACATCAGTATGCAATCGCCTTTGCTTAAGACATCCGCGACGCTGCCAATGGTCCTGTGAGCGCTGGCGCTGACCTCCCGCTCTATCGGGACATAGCCAGCAAGGCTCATGTACCAGCCGAAAAAAGGTATCTTGAAAAGCTCGCTTTTGGCGACGAAGCGGAAATATCTCGGCAGATATGCAAGATGGATAAGGATGTCGAACGCCCCCTGATGGTTTGACGCGAATATCAGCCCGCCGTCTTTCGGGATGTTATCCAAGCCTGAAACGGTCGTCCTTGCCCCGCTTATAAGCATCAGCATTTTTGCCCATGCGCGCGCGGAGAGCTGGAACGGCTTATGATGTTCCCTGGCTGCTATTGCAAAAGGAATGGTCAGCAACGTACCGACGATGAAGGATGCGACCGCCACAAAATAGAACATAAGCGTATGGATAAGCTTGAACAGCATACATATATTCTATTCCACATAAACGTTCCTTACAACCTCTTCCCTTGTGGTAACGCCGCTCTTAAGCAGGACCTCTGCGTTCTCCATCATTGTCCTGAATTTCGCCGAATTTGCCAGTTCATGGGAGCTTGCTTTTCTGTTTATCTGGTCCTTGACGGCATTATCAACTTTTAACATCTCAAATACCCCGAGCCTTCCTTTGAAACCCGTCTGGTTGCAGGTGTTGCAGCCGCTGCCGTTGCATGTCCCGCATAACTTTCTCACAAGCCTCTGTGAAATGACGCATTTCAGCGCGCTTGATATAAGGTAAGGCTCTACCCCCATATCCATAAGCCTTACAATGGAACTTATGGCGTCATTCGTGTGGAGCGTTGAAAATACCAGATGCCCGGTCATCGCGGCTTGAATGGCTATGGCCGCCGTTTCTCCGTCCCTTATCTCGCCGACCATTATCACGTCCGGGTCCTGGCGGAGTATTCCCCGCAGGGCATTTGCAAAGACCAGCCCCGTTTTATAGTTGACCTGTATCTGGTTTATTTTAGTGAGCTGGTATTCGACGGGGTCTTCGACCGTAACTATGTTAAGAGTATCCTTGTTGATCTTTTCCAGTGATGAATACAGGCTCGTGGTTTTGCCGCATCCTGTCGGGCCGCATACTATTATCAATCCCTGGGATTTTTCTATTTCCTTTTTGTAATAGCCCAGGTCTTCTTCGAACATTCCGAGGTCTTCCAGCGGCATTGCCGTCTTTTTCCTGTCAAGGAGCCGGATCACCGCTTTTTCGCCGTGAAAAACAGGCATTATCGATATTCTTAGGTCAAACTCCCGGCTCCCTATCTTGATGAAAGTCCTTCCGTCTTGAGGGAGCCTTTGCTCGGAAATGTCCATCTCGCCCAGGATCTTTATCCTGGAGATTATTTGTTGCTGCATTGACCTGTGAATATTTATCCCCGGCTGAAGAAGTCCATCAACCCTGTATCTTACCCTTAAATTGCCCCCATTCGGCTCAATATGTATGTCGCTCGCATCCAGGCTTGCGGCTTTTTCCAGCAGGTCGTTTATCAGAGGTACGGCCCCGTTATTGAATTTAGCTTCCATCAGTTAAATTACCAGCAAGTTTCATGCCAGAAATTTGAACATGAATAACGGAGATTATTGTTGGAGAACCTGACAGTTGTAGCTTATTTCGACGATTATTGCCGCAGTCCGAGGGATGAAGGCGGGAAAGACTTAAGAGCTTTTAACGCGGCCTCTTTCATTAACTCTTTCGGAGCTTCTTCTTCCGTGAAGAGCGAAAAAGCCAAAGTACCCTGCCTTATCAGCATTCCTATGCCTGACAGGGCTTTTGCTCCATTTGCCTTTGCCAGTTTAAGCAATTTAGTCTCAAGAGGATTGTAAACCAGGTCATAGACAACGGCCGATTTTGAGATTTTACAATCTTCCTCTATGGGGCATTCGTTCACATTTGGATGCATCCCAACAGGTGTCGCATTAACGAGCAGATCACAATTTCCGACGAGCTTTCTAAGCTCATTGCCTTTGGCGGGGCATGCATAGGGAGCCATGCCAAAGTGAGAATTTATATATTCGCAAAGATCCTCCGCCTTTTCATATATCAGGTCTGAAATGACCAGATTTTTGATCCCATCCTGCGCGAGCATGATCGCTACAGCTTTTGCCCCGCCTCCAGCGCCAAGGACAACGGCGCGTTTTCCGGCGACATCAAGGCCGGAGTCTTCCTTAAGGGAATTTATGAATCCCGGCCCGTCCGTGTTGTAACCGACAAGCCGGCCTTCCTGGTTCAATATTACGTTCACCGCGCCGGTCAACCTTGCTATTTTTGTTACCTCGTCAAGGAACGGGATCACCGCTTCCTTGTGCGGGATCGTGACGTTGATCCCGACGAAACCAAGGATTCTTATCCCTTCAAGGACTCTTTCAAGGTCTTCCGGCTTGGCGGATATCGGCAGATAACAATAATTGAGCCCAAGCTTCGCATAAGCGGCATTGTGCATTTGCGGAGAGACGCTGTGAGTTACCGGATATCCAATAATCCCGGTAAGTTTTGTTGAACCGTTAACTTCTACCATCAACGTCAAGTATAATCAATAAGCAGCGTATCGTCAATTGGCTTCCTGTCCCTTAACCTTTATGTTAAAATAAGAAAAACCCGAAACTAAAGTCCCTGCCCGCTCGGCAGGCGGGTCGGATAACTTAACCGCGACTTCAGTCGCGAGGCTGATTCAGAGGAGAATAATAATGGAAAAAGTAGTTTTGTTCTACAAAAAGGACCCGAAAATAACCCCGGCCGTAAGAGCGATCGAAAAATCGTTGAAGAACAAATGCAAGGTGACCCTAATGGAAAGCTGCTCAAAACTCAAGGGAAAATTCGACCTGATGGTCGCGGTTGGCGGCGACGGTACGATATTGCGGGCAGCCAGGGCGGCGTCGCCTGCGGGGATCCCCATTCTTGGGGTAAACCTCGGTAAGATCGGTTTTTTAAGCGAGATAAAACTTAACGATGTAAACTCCGCGGCAGCCAAAGTTCTCTCAGGAAATTACAAAATGGACGAAAGGATGATGTTGAGGGCGGAAATATTCAGAGGGAGAAAACGAATAGCGCGCACAACGGCGCTGAACGACATCGTGATAAGCAAAAGCGGAATAGCAAGGCTGATAAAATACTCGGTTTTCATTGACGGGGAATTGATGAGACAGCACAATGCCGACGGGATAATAATCGCGACCCCGACCGGATCCACCGCCTATAATGTTTCCGTTGGCGGCCCCATTGTTTATCCTATATACCCAATGTTCATAATTTCCGCGATATGCCCTCACTCTATGTCCGACAGGCCCCTTGTAATACCTGCGAGGCGGGACCTGCGGCTGGTGGAGATCAAAGTAAAGATCCTGCAAGCCGGGGAGGTCCTTTTGACCGCGGACGGTCAGGAAGTGATACAGCTGAAAGAAGAGGACGAGATAGTGTTCAGGGAAGCTCCTTTCAAGACAAAATTCATAAGGCTGAAAAGATACAACTTCTTTAAGGTATTGAGGGAAAAACTGAACTGGGTCTAGTTATTTGAAGGACGATAATTCCCCGAAACGAACTTCTCGAGGTCTTCAATGATCGCTATGTTCTGGGCATCGCTTATGTTCGGGGCTCCTGTGTACGGCATTATAGTAAAAAGCTTGATAATGCGGTATTTGACAAGCGAAACGTTGTCCATGTATTTGTTTACGATGCACTGGCTTATCATTTCCGCCACCTTATTTTGATCCATGTTCAACATTTTGATCGATCCCCCCGATACTCTGATATCCTAATACCTTGGGACTCTTCCTGTATATATATCGATGGATTTTTAGAGGAATTTCAGTTATTATTTTGGCTTGGCAGGTGGTGCAGATTGCCTACAGTTAAACAAAGTATATCCCATATAGCTGACATAAATAAAGAATTCATCGGAACGATCGCTTTCAGGAATGAAAAACTGAACCTTCCCGACGGCTCAAAGGTCGCGATAGGCATAGACGGCGAACGCTGGGTCATAGTATATCAGGAAGCTTCCCATACGCCTTTTGTTATATGCGAATATAATGCGGAAAAACAGACCGTATTGGTCGACAAGAAAATGGGCGGATCCGAGGACCTGGATAAGGTCAGGAAAATAGTGAACTACTTTTTTGAACATGCGGAAATTGACGATCTGGTAACGATAGAATCCGAAGGAGGCCGACCTTGATGGAAGTTAAGGGAGTCGGCCCGGGAGGGCCAATACATCCCGAAGATATAGAACGCGAGCGCCTGAAAGAGATAAAGACAAGGATAGGAAAGGTAGCTTTTCTCACGGCTTTGGGCAAAGATGCCCGCGTTTCCAGGGTCTCTCCCGGCATCGCGGGATCCGAAGGCGCGCTTAAATGGATCGAAGAGGTTTTTGGACAGGAAAAATGGAAAGATTCTTAAAGAGCAGGTACAGGATCGGTGAAAGGATAGGGGAGAGCCCTTTTTCTTTCACATATAAAGGATACCTAATGGGCACTGAAGTGCCCGTTGTCATTAAGATATATAAACGATCTGCGTTGAACAGCCCGTTGATAAACAAACTCCGCCCCAAAGTCACGAAGATCATAAGCCTGGACCACCCGAATATCGCGCGAGTAATAGACGGCGACTACGGCTGGCAGGGATTTTATTTTGTTAGAGAATATATCGACGGAGAAAGCTTGGAGGGAGCATTGGCGAACGGCGGGTGGGGCTTGACCGTTGCGATCGATATAATAAAACAGGTACTTTCATCTCTTGCCGTGGCGCATGCCGAGAACCTTATCCACGGGGCAATAAGTTCCCGCAATGTGTTCATTGTGGGGAAAGATATAAAGGTAACAGATTTTATACTGGAGCCGGCAGTAAGGATAAGCCCCGCGCTCCTTGCGGCGGCCGCTGCCATGGATTCAAGTTACATGTCGCCTGAACAGATAAAAGGGGAACAGATCACCGTAGCTTCTGACATATATTCGACTGGCGTGTTATTTTACCAACTCGTTACAGGGCGGATCCCGTTCAGCGGAAGCGGCGGACTTGACACCGCCTTAAACCACCTTTCCGAAGAGATCATGCCGCCTTCGCATATGAACAGTGATGTCCCGGATTATGTGGACAATATAATCATGAAAATGCTTGAAAAGGATCCTCTGCAGAGGCTCAATAAAGCGAATGACGTGTTGGAAAGCCTTAATAAGCAAAGGCTGATATTCAATCTGCCGAACCAGGAATTAGTGAACCTGATATACGAGGAAGACGTGGAACCCATAGAATACAGGGAAGAGATAAAGGAGCCCGCAAAGCGGCCTTCCACAAAAAAAAGGAAGATAAAAAAAATCGCCATTTTAGTCCTGTTCATGCTTATTGCGGTCGCGTCCGGTCTCTGGTATGCTTTTATTTTGAATCTTATAAATGCGAATGCGAGGTAAGAACTATTGATCAAGCTTTTAACCCTGTATTTTAGTTTTGTCCTGCTGGTCCTCTTGGTAGTGGGGTATCTTGTATATGTGCTGAAACTTCCGTCGCCAAGGTCGGTAGTAGTAACGGTCTTTTTAGTTATAATGTCCCCTCTCTTTGCGGGATATCTTCTGGTGTTCTATGTCTTTCCCGCCCCGGAAGTTGAGGTCCCGGACGTTACATGGCACTCTTCTGGCGAGGCCTTTTCGCTGCTAAGGGAAACGGGGCTTAAGCCAAGGATAAGCAACAAGACGTTTGATAAGGATATTCCTGCGGGGAGGGTCATTGAACAGCGGCCGAACCGGGGAAAGCTCGTCAAGCACGGAAGAATAGTGAATTTGACCATTTCCACGGGGCAGAGAAGGGTCCTTGTCCCGAACCTTATGGGAAGGCCATTTTCACAGGTGGAAACATTCCTTAACGAGGCCGGTTTCAGGATAGGTGCTACCATGGAAGTTGAAACGGAGCAGTTTCAGACAGGCATTATAATAAGCCAGCTGCCGTCCGCTGAAGTAGAGGCTGACGCAGGTAGCAGGATCGATATTTTCATCTCGAAGAACCCAAAATTCGGACTGGTCAAGATGCCGTACCTCATAGGGAAAAAGCTTAAGGATGCAGAAGACATGCTTTCTGACCTGAAGCTCGGCATAAACAAGATCGGATATCAGGAAACCGACATTGTTTCTGAAGGCGTCGTCATGAGGCAGGAGCCGATATGGGAAGAAGAAGTGTCCGTGGGCTCATCAGTAAAACTTATTGTCAGCAAAGAACCCCCCAAGACCGCGACAGGAGAGGTGTTTTAATATGTCAATAAAAATAGCCCCCTCGATCTTATCAGCGGATTTTGGCCGTCTTGGCGAAGAAGTCCGGTTAGTTGAAGCGGCCGGCGCTGACATGATACACGTAGACGTTATGGACGGGCATTTTGTGCCGAACATAACGATCGGGCCTCTTGTGGTCTCGGCCCTTTCAAAGATAACAAAGCTTCCCCTGGATGTTCATTTGATGATCGAGAGGCCGGACAAGTACATAGAGCCGTTCGTGAAAGCGGGCGCGAACATAATATCCATACACGCGGAAGCGTCCAAAGACCTTAAAAAAGACATGGAGCTTATTGAACGCTGCGGGGCAAAGCCTGCGGTCGCCATAAACCCAAAAACAGGGATCAAGGTCATCGAAAAGGTCCTGGACAAAGTTTCAATGGTCCTCCTCATGACCGTGAATCCGGGATTTGAAGGGCAAAAATTCATGCCTGAGGTCGTCACAAAGATACTGGAACTGAAAAGCATTATTGACAGTCGTGGACTGTCTGTTGACATTGAAGTTGACGGAGGCATAAATCTTCAAACGGCCCCGGAAGTCATAAAAGCCGGAGCGAATGTTCTGGTGGCCGGTTCGGCGATCTACTGGTCAAAGGATTACGGATCTGTCATTAACGGCCTAAAGAGACCCTCCTGAAATGAGCGCAGACATAGACAGTAAATTCATGCTGGAAGTGCTTGATCTGGCAAGGTCCCAGATGGGCAGGACCAGCCCCGATCCGATGGTAGGCGCCCTTCTTGTAAAGAACGGCCGGGTGATCGGCAGAGGATACCACGCGGAACAAGCCACGCCCCACGCAGAAGCGTTCGCGATAAAAAAAGCCGGAAATAAAGCGAAAGGTTCGATCCTCTACTTAAACCTTGAGCCTTGCTGTCACTACGGCTACAACCCCCCATGTATCCACGCGATAATAAAAGCCGGGATCAAAAAAGTCGTCGCGGCAATGAAGGACCCAAACCCGCTTGTTAACGGGAAAGGATTTATCCAGCTGAGAGATGCCGGGATAGAGGTCAAGGTCGGCGTGCTCGAAGAAAAAGCAAGGGAATTGAACGAATCATTCGAGAAATATATAAATACAAATCTCCCGTTCGTCATATTAAAGAGCGCGATGAGCCTGGACGGCAAAATAGCCACCGTCACAAAAGAAAGCAAATACATCACAGGGCTGCCTGCTAGGCGTCATGTCCACATGCTCAGGGTGTATGTTGACGCGGTAATGGTGGGGGTGAATACAGTAAAGATAGATGATCCTTACCTTACCGTCAGGGATATTGGTGATGAGAACATCACTAAAAGGAACCCGAAAAAGATCGTTCTGGATGCGAAAGCGGAGATCCCGCTCAATGCGAAAGTTCTGAAAAACGAACCTGAAAAAACGATCATCGTTGTGGGGGAGGGGGCGCCGAAGAACAAGCTCGAGAAGATAAGAAGAACAGGGGCTATGGTTCTTAAAGCCAAGACATCCGGCGGCCGGATAGACCTGAAAAAGCTGATGGTAGAGCTTGGGGAGGACAAGATAACGAGCATAATGATAGAGGCCGGCGGAACGCTTGCGGCATCGGCATTAGGCTCTGGCATAGTTGATAAGGTCCTATTCTTCATAGCGCCAAAGATAATCGGAGGGAAAACCGCTCCCACTCCGGTCGCGGGAGCCGGCTTTAAGAAGCTTTCTCAAGCAATAGATCTTAAGAGCGCAAAAGTCAGAATGCTTGGCAGGGATATCTTGATCGAGGGATACGTTTCAAAGTAAAAAGTTAAAAGGCAAAAGTAAAAAGTGAAAAAATGATGCGGAGCGTTACTTTGTTGCTCTGGCTAGAAGTTCCTGAGGATTGTCCTTGATAGCTTTTATCGCTTCCTCTTCATTCAGGCCCGCATCTAAAGCGACTTGATACGCCTGTTCCTGAGTTATCATGTCGGTTTCACAATGGGAATCGGTATTGACAAGGAGCTTGGCGCCGGTTTTTCTTGCCATCTGGGCCACATGCTTATTGCCTTCCTTGTGCCCCCTGCGGGTTGAGAGCTCAAGAAATACGCCATTCTCTTTTGCAAGGGCCGCTTCTTCCTCTGTCAGCGAGTTTCCCGGATGAGCCAGGATATCGACCAGGCCTTTCAGTTTGACTGATTCGATATTTGTTCCCTGGATGACCGGCTCGACGGGCGACTGCCCGTGAACGATCACGATCTTTGCTCCGAGTTTTCGTGCCCGCATGGCATAATCCTTTATCAGATCAGGTCGTAGATAGCTCAATTCAACTCCAGGGAGGACGCGGATGGATAAGGTTTTGCCCTGTTTCTTCACGAATTTGGTAAGAGCCGCAAGCACTTCCTCAAGGTTGGAGGCGTCCACATGGTCCGATATCGCTATGGCAAAGTGGCCTTTAACTTCCGCTTCCCTTGCGATCGCCGCAGGGAGAAGGATGCCGTCGCTGAATATCGAATGGATATGGAAATCTATCCTTTTTCCTAAATCTTTCATCATTTGTGCTGTATAATATCACAGTATGAAATTATACGAAACGATGAACCTGAAAATAGACGACCTTGCCATGGGAGGAGATGGGGTGGGGAGAGCCGAAGGCCTCGCGGTCTTTGTTCCCGGCTCCGTTCCCGGCGATGAGTTAAATGTTCAACTTGTTGATCTTAAAAAGAACTACGCCAGAGGAAAGATCATTGATATTGTTAAGCCGTCAATGGACAGGGTTGAGCCGAAATGCCCGTTGGCTCTGGCGTGCGGAGGATGCCAGTGGCAGCATGTAAGCTATCCCGCGCAGCTGAAATTCAAGACGAAGATCGTTCAGGATACGCTAGAGCGGCTTGGAAAGCTCAAAGACCTCAAGGTGAGCGATATCATCGGCATGGAAGATCCCTGGGGGTTCAGGAATAAAATTCAATATCCGATAGGAAATGCGAAACGCGATATGAGCGATGCGAAAATCGTCATGGGATATTACAAGCAGGGGACGCATGAGATCGTTAATATCGATAATTGTCCGATCGAGCATCCGAAACTTTCCAGGGTTGCCAAAATAGTGAAGGATGTTCTGAATAAGTTGGATTATCCGGCTTTTGATGAAGGCAAGACAAGGGGCCTTTTCAGGCATCTTCGCGCAAGGATAGGTTTTGGCACCGGCGAGGTCATTTTAACGTTCGTCACGGGCGAGAAGGCCATCCCCGAAGCCAAAAACCTTATCAAGGAAGTTATCACAAGGTGCAAAAAAAATGACATCAATATAGTCGGCATCTGCCAGAACCTGAACCCGATAGCGACCAATGTGGTGCTTGGAGAAACCAATAGGACGATGTGGGGCAGGGATCATATCTGCGACAAGATCGGCGAATTGAAATTCAAGGTTTCAAATACTTCTTTCTACCAGACAAATCCGGTCCAGATGGAAGTCCTGTACAACAAAGCCCTTGAATACGCTCTATTATCAGGCAAAGAAACAGTTATCGATGCTTACTCGGGCATCGGGACAGTTGCTCTATGGTTCGCGAAACACGCGCAATTCGTATACGGCATCGAGGAGGGCGGGCAGGCGGTTTGTGACGCCGCGGAGAACGCCGAACAGAACAAGATCGAGAACTGCAGGTTCAATGTAGGCAAGGTGGAAAGGCTCCTTACAGGGCTTAAAGAAGGGGATGTTTTGATACTTGATCCCCCTAGGGGAGGATGCGAAGAGAAGGTGCTTAAGACCATCGCAAGGTCGAATTTCAAGAAGATCATTTATATTTCCTGCAATCCGTCGACGCTTGCAAGGGACCTGGCTTATCTGTCAAATGAAGGCTTCAGCGTCGATCAGGTCCAGCCGGTGGATATGTTCCCGCATAGTTTCCATATCGAGACGGTAACGCGGATAATAAAGAAGTAATTACTTCTTCTTGCTGCACTGCTCGCCAGACATCCCCCAATTCTCTTTTGGAACATCCTCGATAACGACCCAAACAGCTTCTTTCGGACAGCCAACGGCGTCGCAAACGGCTTTCGTGACGTTCTGAATGATCTTTTCTTTCTGTTCCGGCGTCCTTCCGGCCCACATCTCTATTTTAACTAACGGCATATTCATCCCTCCTCTAGTTGCCTTTTTTAAGAACCTGAGGCTAAACGCCTCGGTTCCGTTCAATTTTTCTTAAATAACCTCAATGGGTTCAACCGCCTAAGTTTATATATAAACCACAAAGGAGCCGCGACGTTTAGTCGCAGGCTCTAATTAATCCAATGATATCACCTAACTTCAGCTTTTCAATATCGAACCAGTTAACATTCTTAAACCGCCTGAACCAGGTCATCTGCCGCTTTGCGAAATTGCGCGTGTTCTGCTTGAGGATGCTGACAAGTTCTTCGTAAGCGTATTTTCCCTGAAGATATTCAGCGACTTCCTTATATCCTATAGCCTGCATTGAGGTCAGTTTTTCGTCGTAACCCTCTTTGATAAGGTTTTCGACCTCATTGACCAGCCCAGCCTTCAGCATCTGGTCCACTCTTTCCTCGATCTTTTCATATAATTTCTTCCTGTCCATATCAAGCCCTACAATGACCGGTTCATACGGAAAATTTTCTTCATCCTTTACCCGCATCTTTGACATGAGTTTTCCCGTCAGCTCATACACTTCCAATGCCCTGATGACGCGCTTCAGGTCGTTAGGATGGATATTTGCTGCCGCATCAGGATCGATCTTTTTGAGCTTTTCGTACAGATGAAGGCTGCCATACGATTTCGCTTCACCATTAAGCCTTTCTCTGACATCTTTATCAGCTTCAATTATCGGGAATACATAACCTTTGATAAGGGCATTCAGATATAATCCGGTGCCGCCGACAACTATCGGGAATTTCCCTCTTTTTACTAGAGCTTCGATGATGCTTTTGGCGTTCAATATAAAATCCGACACGCTCCAATTCTTGCTGGGAGCTATGATGCTGATAAGGTGATGGGGGATCTCATCGAGCTCTTCCTTTGACAGCTTTGCAGTCCCTATGTCCATCCCGGAATAGACCTGCATTGAGTCGGCGGAAATTATTTCGCCGTTAAGTTCTTTTGCCAGCTTTATCGCAAGAAGAGACTTGCCGACGGCTGTCGGCCCGAGGATTATAAGAAGCTTGTTAGTCCCTTGAACCACGAAGAGCCAAAAGCCGGATCAAGTTGAGAACTGCCATCGCGGTTGCCGCGACATAGGTAAGAGCTGCCGCGTCGAGCACCTTCTTTGCCAGAGGAACTTCATCCTGTTCGAGGTATCCGCCTTCAGAAAGCATTGCTACAGCCCTTCGGCTCGCATTAAATTCGACCGGCAGGGTTATCAGGGTAAAAGCCACTGCTATGGAAAAAGCGATTATGCCGATATCCATCAGCATGGGGGCGCTGAATATCAATCCGAAAAAGAAGAGAGGGATCGCGAGCTGGGAGCCGATATTCGCTGCCGGAACAAGCCCGCTCCTTATTTTAAGGGGCGCATAAGCTTGAGAGTCCTGGACGGCGTGTCCCACTTCGTGAGCCACAATGCCAATGGCGGCTATGGAGTCATTGTTGTAAACGCCGTCAGAGAGGTGAAGGGTCTTGTTCCTGGGGTCATAATTATCCGTCAGTTTTCCGCCGATCTGTTCAATGCCGATGCTGCCTAACCCTGAAGCATCAAGCAATTTCCTGCCGGCAGCGGCTCCCGTCAACCCTCCCTTTGAGCGTACCTGTGACATTTGTGAATATGTGGACTGGACCTTGAACTGGGCGTAAACGGCCAGGATAATCGCTGGTATAAGCAGCGCGAATGTCGGATCAAAAGGATAAAACATAATGAGTATTCTAGCAGAAAAACAATCGAGATGCGAGATGGGAGGCGTGAGATTATGATATAATATAAAGCATATGAAAATAATTGAAGTAAGATCGCTAGCTATTCCGGAGGTTAAGGTCGTCCGCTTCGGGCGCTACAAAGACGACCGCGGTTATTTTACCGAAACCTTCCGTAGCAGCGACTTTGAGGGTCATCCTGAAATGAAATTCATGAAAGGCGTCAAATTCCTTCAATGCAATGAAGGCCATTCGAAGGCGGGAGTGTTCAGGGGATTCCATTCCCAGTGGAACCCATATATGGGAAAGCTGGTAAGACCCATAAGCGGGCATATTATCGACATGGCGCTGGACATCAGAAAGGGCTCGCCGACATTCGGAAAAGTGATCGCGTACGACATGACGGTAGACCCCAAAAATGACCATAATGAATGGATATGGCTTCCGCCCGGGCTCGCTCACGGCCTGCTTATACCGGAAGAAAGCCTTGTTGAGTATTTCTGCTCCGGCGAATACAGCCCGGGATGCGAAGCGAGCATCTCGCCGCTGGCGGCGGATATCGACTGGTCGATCTGTGATGTGAAGTTGAAAAAAGTCTTTGATTCGATAGTACCAAATACGAAACTGATGACGGATAAGGACAGGAACGGATTCACATTGGCTGCGTGGTTGAAAGAAAAGAATTCGGATAATTTTATCTACGGAAAAGTCTGATCAGCCTGGAACCTGCGACTGAAAGTCGCGGTTCCTTTTTGATAGGAACCGAGGCTTTTAGCCTCTGGTTCCTTAAATCTCAACTATAGTCTTCATCGGGCAAACCCTTACGCATTCAAGGCACGCTGTGCATTTGTTGTAGTCGATCACCGGAAGGTTTTCTCTCATCGTGATAGCACCCGGTGCGCAGGCTTTTTCGCACATCTTACACGCGATACAGCCGACCTTACAGATCTTTCTTACATATGCCCCCTTATCTTTTGTGGAGCAGTTCACCGCGATTTTTGCCGATCTCGGGATGTAACCAATTATCTTTTTCGGGCAGGCAACTATACATTTTCCGCAGGCAACGCATTTTTCAGGGTTGATGACCGGCAGACCATTAGAGCCCATCTTAAGCGCGTCGAATTTACAAACTTTAGCGCAAGCGCCGTAACCGAGGCATCCGTAAGAACAGAGCTTGTTGCCGCCGCCAACAAGCAGTACAGCATCGCAGTCAGAGATCCCGTTATATTCAAATTTCTTCCCACAATTTTTGTTCGATCCGCCGCAAAAAACATGCGCGGTCGTTCTTTCTTTTACTTCGCATTTGCCCTTACCAAGGCTTTCGGCTATCTTATTCGCCGTTGATTCTCCCCCGACTTTACAGGCAGCCGGGTCTGCCCCTCCTGCGATAATAGCTTCGGCCAAAGCGATGCAGCTTGGATATCCGCAGGCGCCGCAGTTCGCCCTGGGCAGAAGGTTTAATACTTCTTCAACTTTCGGGTCCCTTTCAACCTTGAATTTCTCCGAGGCAAAAGCAAGCAGCACTCCGGAGAGGCCGCCGATCAGCGCAAGGCTTATTATTGATATTAAGATAATGATTATATTTGGATCCATGTTGTTATTCGGTGATCAGCCCGACAAAACCGATGAAAGCAACGGATAAAAGGGATGCCACTATAAAGGTCACAGGAACTCCCTTCAATGCTTTCGGCACAGGCGCCATATCAAGGCGCTCTCTTATTCCTGCCATTATTATTAATGCCAGCATAAATCCGACTCCCGCCCCGAAACCGTTAAATGAGGATTCAAGAAAGGTCAGGTTGCTTCTTATGTTCAGAATGGCGACGCCCAGGACCGCGCAGTTCGTTGTTATGAGCGGGAGGTAGATCCCGAGAGCTTTTTTCAAGGCAGGACTGACCTTGTTGATGACCATCTCTATGAACTGTACAAGGGCGGCTATGATAAGTATGAAAGCTATGGTCTGAAGGAATTCTATCCTGAAAGGCACAAGAATGTATGCCTGCACCGCCCATGTTACCGCGGAAGCCAGGGTCATACAGAAGATAACGGCGGCTCCCATCCCGAAAGAAGCGTCTATCTGGCTGGATACTCCGAGGAAAGGGCATATGCCCAGGAACTTGATCAGGACAAAATTATTGACCAGTATCGCGCTTATTATTATGAGAAAAAGCTTTGTCAGTTTGCTATCCTTCCCTTTCGCTCTCTCTGAGGTATTTTTTCTCGACGACCTGGAGAAGCTGTATGATCAGTAAAGATAAAATGGTGGCAAATGTTGCGAGCGTGTAAAGCCCCACCCCGACAGCCAAACCTATTGATGCGCATACCCATATGGAAGCAGCTGTTGTAAGGCCCCGGACGCTACCGCCTGTCTGGAAAATGGTGCCGGCGCCGATAAAACCTATTCCCGTAACAACGCTTGCCGCTATCCTGGACGGATCAGCCCCACTGATATCCTTCGCGATATATATCGATACGAGCGTGAATATGGTGGAGCCGAGACATACAAGGGTGTGGGTCCTCAGTCCCGCGGCTTTCTTTGTCAGTTCCCTTACGTATCCTATGGCCCCCCCGAAGACTGTTGCAAGCAAAAGCCTTATTATCATTTCAGTTTCCATACAGCACCTCCTTATATATCAGATCAGGAGTCGAGCCTGTTTATTATGGCGTCAGCCATTTGTGATGTCCCGACGGCGGTTGGATCGTCCCTGTTCAACTTAAGGTCATATGTCACATATTTTCCTTCGGCGATCACGTCGGCTGTTGCTTTTTCAAGGCGTTTCGCGGCCTTATTCTCGCCCAGATGATCGAGCATCAGCGCTCCGGACAGTACAACAGCTGTCGGATTGACCTTGTTCTGGCCTTTGTATTTCGGGGCGCTCCCGTGGACCGCCTCGAATACGGCGATATCCTTGCCTATATTGGCTCCCGGCGCGATCCCAAGCCCTCCGATCAATCCGGCGCATAGGTCCGAGATTATATCGCCGTAGAGGTTCGGAAGGACCATGACATCGTAAAGCTCGGGTTTTTGCACAAGCTGCATGCACATATTGTCGATAAGCCTTTCTTCGTATTCGATCTTTCCCGCATAGTTTTTCGCCACTTCCTTTGCGACAGCGAAGAAAAGCCCGTCAGTGAATTTCATTATATTTGCTTTTGTGACCGCAGTGACCTTTTTACGATTATGCTTGACCGCGTAGTCAAATGCGAATTTGACTATCCGCTCCGTCCCGGTCCTTGATATCGGCTTTATGCTTATCCCGGAGTCGGGGCGTATCTTCTTTTTTGACCCTTTCTCGATGGCGGCAATTATATCCGCGGTCTCCTTTTTGCCTTCCTCGAATTCTATGCCGGCATAAAGGTCTTCCGTGTTCTCCCTTATGATAACAAGGTCGATGTTCTGATAGCGGGAGCGGACACCCTTGTATGATCTGCACGGCCTAAGGCATGTGTAAAGATCAAGTTCCTTGCGGATAGCCACATTCACACTTCGAAATCCCGTGCCGATCGGTGTGGTTATGGGCCCTTTAAGGGCGACCTTGTTCTTTCTGATCGAATCAAGGACGGCTGGCGGTAGGGGAGTGCCGTATTTTTCCATGACGTCTATGCCTGCATCGACGACATCCCATTTTATCTTGACGCCGGTCGCCTCGATGCAGCGACGCGACGCTTCCACTATTTCAGGGCCTGTTCCGTCACCGGGGACCAATGTTATATTGTATGTCATGGGTCCATTTTAGAATAAAAGCGGGGTTATTTCAATGAATTGCGGGTCCTTAGGCGTGTTTGTAAAACGGCAGCTTCACTACCTCTGCACGGATGAATTTTCCTCTTATTTCAATATCAAGAGTTGAGCCGACATCAGAATATTCTGTCCTTACGTAACCCATGCCGATAGGGATATTTAGGGTGGGGGACATCGTCCCGCTGGTGATGTAGCCGACCACTTTACCGTCCTTGAATATTTTTTGTCCCTGCCTCGGGATGCCCATTTCTTTAGATCTTAATCCCACGAGTTTTTTCGAAAAGCCCTCTTTTTTATGCATTACAAGGCTATCCCTGCCGATGAAATCGCCCTTTTCGAGCTTCACGGCAAAAGAAAAACCGGTTTCCAGGGGAGTTATTCCCTCATTATATTCATGGCCGTATAACGGCATTCCCGCTTCAAGCCTTAATGTATCCCTTGCCCCTAATCCGCATGGAACAGCGCCAAGCTCAATAAGTTTATTCCAGACATCCTCGGCTTTAGACTTGTCAAAAAAGAGCTCAAAACCATCCTCGCCGGTATAACCGGTACGAGAGATGAGAGATGGGAGATGCGAAATGCGAGCAGATATTATTTTATGATGACCAAGAGCCTTGAGGTCGGCATCGCATATCTGCTGAAGGATATGCTGGGAAGCAGGGCCCTGAAGCGCAAGCAATGTCATATTATCTTTCAGATCCGTGATATTAACATCTTCGGAATTATTTTTTTGCATCCACTTGATATC
>JBDRDU010000091.1:0-7457 GCA_043820455.1 bacterium
ACTTTCTTATAATTCGGAAATAATGATAAAACCTATGAAGAAAAGCAGGACCTTTTGGATCATGTTCTTTATGAAGCTCACTCTTGTGCAGTAAACATGTCCTTCATTGCATTTTTCGCAGGCTTTCAGGTCGCAAACAGGGATGCGGCATTCCATATCCTTAAAGAACGCGCACATCTTTGCGCTGGAAAATATCTTCCTCGCATTTTTCACCCTCGACTCGCTCACGGACATTATAGAGCTTGTCTCGGATATTTGTTCTATGCCTTCTGCTCTCATGTTATCAGTCCTTTATTAGTTATCGTCTTAATTTTGCTTTAATTTCACTCCTGTGATAACATTTTCTTCCTGTGAATAAGCTAATCAAACACCCAAAGGAATATGATGTGATAGTTGTCGGCGCCGGGCATGCTGGCTGTGAGGCCGCGCTTGCCGCTGCAAGGATAGGATGTTCAACCCTTCTTCTTACAATGAACTGCGATACCATTGCGCTTATGTCCTGCAACCCGGCCGTAGGTGGCCCCGCCAAAAGCCAGCTTGTTTCAGAGATCGACGCGCTTGGCGGAGAAATGGGCGTTTGCACGGACAGAACATATCTCCAGATGAAAATGCTTAATGCCGCAAAAGGCCCCGCCGTCCGGTCGTTAAGGGCCCAATCGGACAAAAAACTTTACAACATAATGATGAAAAAGACCGTGGAGGAGCAGGAAAACCTCCACCTTAAACAGGACATGGTCGAGGAGATCATTGTTAATTCAAAGGGCCAGGTTGAAGGCGTCAGGACAAGGCTTGACGTAATTTACAGCTCAAGGGCGGTGGTCATTTGCACGGGAACATTTTTGAACGGCGTTATCCATGTCGGCCTTAAGACAATGGAAGCCGGAAGGGCAGGGGAATTCCCGGCAAAGGGCCTATCGGACGGCCTAAGGAAGATCGGACTTAAGCTTGGCAGGCTGAAGACGGGGACAACGCCCAGGCTTGACAGAAGAACGATAGATCTCTCAAAGATGACGATACAGCCTGGCGACGAGCCCGTGAAGTTCTTCTCGTTCATATGGGAATATGCGGGACTTGGAATGGAGGTTCCGGACAATCCGCAGGCAAAGCTCGAGCAGGTTCCCTGCCACCTTACATATACCAACAAGAGAACGCACGAGCTTATACTGTCCAACCTTGACAGGTCGCCGCTTTATCAGGGCAGGATAAAAGGGATCGGGCCCAGGTATTGCCCATCCATTGAAGATAAAGTGGTCAGGTTCAAGGACAAAGAACGCCACCAGATCTTTATCGAACCGGAAGGCCGCACAACCCTGGAAATGTATACCCAGGGGATGAACACTTCCCTTCCGGAAGATGTGCAGAGAAAAATGCTCCGCACCATGGCTGGTCTTGAAAAAGTGGAGATCATCAGGCCCGGCTACGCCATAGAATATGATTTCGTCTATCCGTCCCAGTTGAACAGGACGCTGGAGGCAAAAGAGATCTCCGGGCTTTTCCTTGCCGGGCAGATAAACGGGACATCAGGGTATGAGGAGGCGGCCGCCCAGGGGACAGTGGCTGGGATCAACGCAGCCATGAAAGCCAAGGGGCGCAAGCCATTGGTGCTGAGGAGAGATGACAGCTATATCGGGACTTTGATCGACGACCTGATAACAAAAGAGATCGAAGAGCCCTACAGAATGATGACATCCCGCTCGGAATACCGGCTGTTCCTGAGGCAGGATAACGCTGATCTTAGGCTTACGGAAAAAGGGCATAAAGTTGGCCTGGTGCCGGACAAAAGATTCCGGTCATTTAAAAAGAAGAAAAAGATGATAAACGAAAAGATAACCGAGCTCAAGTCTAAAAAGCTAAGTCCCTCAAAGGAAAACAACCGGAAGCTCGGAAAACTTGGAGTGACCCTGAACAATTTGTATTCGCTTGCGGATATCATGAAATTCCCAACAGTAAATTATGTCGACCTTATGATGGCCTTGGGGGAAAAAGACCATATTCCTGAGTGCGTCTCCAAGCAGGTCGAGATCAACCTGAAATATGAAGGATACATAAAGCGGCAGATGGACCAGATAGAGAGGTTCAAGGGCATGGAAGATATGTCGATACCGCTGAACATAAACTATCAAATGTTCAAGGGGCTCTCTAGGGAAGCGCAGCAAAAGCTCGATAAAATGAGGCCCGCATCTATCGGGCAGGCTTCGCGCATAGCGGGGGTCAGTCCGGCGGACGTTTCCGTCCTGCTGATATCCCTCAAAGCGGGAGCAAAAAAGTAGTTGCAGGGATTGACCTTTGTGGTATAATTCACCGTTGTGTCAAATTCCCGATAGATTGGGACAGGGAGGGTAAAAAAATGAAGAAAATCGTATATTCGCTGGTAATGGTCTCGTTCGCTATGTTCATTTTCGGCAGCACTATCGCACAAGCAGCCACGAGTATCGGCTATATTGAAGTGCAAAAGGTCTTCAAGGAATACAAGGAAACGGCCAAGGCACAGGAGCAGGTGGCAAAAGAGGAAGAAGCCTTCAAAAAGGACTTCGACGATTCCCAGAAGAAGCTGGGCGAAGCCGAAAAGAAGAACATGAAGAAGGAAGACCTTGAAAAACTGAGAAAAGAACTGGAAGACAAGTTAATGCCGAAAAGACAGTCCTTGATCACTTTGAATGAAAAATTGACGACAAAACTTCAAGCCGATATCCTTGCCGCAGTTAAGGAAGTCGCGAAGAAAGTCGGGATCGACGTTGTTTTCGATAAGCAGGTCATAATAACCGGCGGGGTCGACCTGACGGAAATGGTCATAAACAAGCTTAACGAGAAAAAATAGTCCCGAGAGCCTTAATGAAAATAACTCTTAATGAAATTGCCTCGCTTATCTCCGGGGAGTTGAGCGGTAGCCCAAAGCTTGTCATCAAAAACACAGCAAATGTGGAAGACGCGAAAGAGGGGGATATCACTTTCGCCGTTGATGATAAATCCGTGAACATATTTGAAAAGTCCAAAGCGTCTGCCGCGGTAGTGCCCCGCAATTTAAGTAAATTCCCGTTAAAGCCGCATATTAAAGTGCATAATCTGAGGCTTGCCATGGCAAAGGTCCTGGGGAAATTTGAGCGTAAAAACCAGCCTGTTCCCGGCATTCACAGATCCGCACTGATATCAAAAAGCGCAAAAATAGGCTCGAATTGCTCCATCATGTCGGGGGTTGTCATAGGGGACAATGTTTCCATAGGCGATAAAGTTAAAATCTATCCCGGCTGCTTCATAGGCGACAACTGCCGCATCGGCAAAGGATCCACGCTTTATCCCAATGTTGTTCTGTATAATATGACCATTGTCGGGGACAGGTGCATCCTGCATGCAGGCGTGGTCTTGGGGGTGGACGGATTCGGGTTCGCGCCTGTCGACGGGAAACATGAAAAAATACCGCAGATCGGGAACGTGATCATTGAAAACGATGTCGAGATATGCGCAAATTCCTGCGTATCCAGAGCCACCATGGGATCAACAATAGTGAAAAGGGGAACAAAAATAGACAACTTATCCCATATCGCCCACAACTGCAAGATCGGGGAAGACTGCGCGATCACGGCCCTTGTTGCGGTCGCCGGCAGTTCCGAGCTTGGGAAACATGTCTCCATCGGCGGAACATCCGGGGTTGTTGACCACGTTAAGATCGGCGAAAATACGGTCGTAATGGCCAGATCAGGTGTGACAAAGGACATACCGCCTTCTTCTGTCATATCCGGATTCCCCGCCCAAGACCACCAGAAGGAATTAGAGCAGCAGGCAGCCTTAAGAAGGCTTCCAAAAATGATCGAGAAACTTTCGGAAATAGAGAAGCTCCTGAAAAAGCAATGAACATCGCCTTTTTCTCCGAGTCCTACAAGCCGTATTTAAGCGGCGTTACCAACTCCATTGAAACCCTGAAAAAAGGCCTTGAAGACCTTGGCAATAAAGTAATGGTATTCTCCCCGGATTATCCGGGGGCTCCGCAAATGCCCGATGCATATCGATTTCCCTCTATCCCTGCGCCTTACCCGGGGTACAGATTGTCGATCCCTATCCCGGGAAGATATTTCGGTGAGTTGAAAAAAGCAGGGGTCAATGTGATCCACTCCCATTCGCCGTACCAGCTCGGGCTCCTTTCAATGCATTATGCGAGGAAGCTCAAGATCCCGTTCGTTTTTACGATGCACACCATTTTGGGAAAATATATGCATTATGTCCCATTGATCCCGAATAAGGTATTGGATTTCTTTTCTTCCGGATATATAAAGGGTTTTTGCAATAGGTGTGATCGCGTGGTAGTGCCGACCGAAAAGATCAAGCAGCAGCTTTCTTCAATAGGGATCACCGCAAAAATGGATGTAGTCCCGACAGGAATAGACCTTTCCTTGTTCGATGCTTCGAGCTCTGTGGGCGTAAGACAAAAGCACGGCATTCCGGACGGGGCGAAACTGCTCCTGTTCGTGGGGCGCCTTGCGAGGGAAAAGAACCTCGAATTTTTGCTGAAAGCTTTTGAAGAGATCCTGTCAAAACACAATAATGCATACCTTCTCCTTGCTGCAGGGGGTCCAATGGAGAAGGAACTAAAGGAAAAAGCCCCGAAGAACGTAGTCTTTGCCGGGGAGGTCAGCTATCCAAAGGTCCTGGATTATTACGCCGCGAGCGATGTGTTCGTTTTTTCCTCGCTTTCAGAGACCCAGGGGCTTGTCCTTGCTGAAGCCATGGCTTCCGGCCTCCCGCAGGTCGCGTTGGATGCGGAAGGGGTGTCGGATGTCGTAAGGAACGGGATCACCGGATACTTAACGCTGCCCTCTGTCGACGCTTTTTCCGTGAAAGTTTTAAGTTTACTGGAAGACCACGCTCTTTGGTCATTGATGTCCAAAGCTTCAAAGGATGTCGCAAGATCTGCCTATTCGAAAGAAGTTTTCGCCCGTAAAATTGAATTGATCTATAAAAGTGTGATATAATCCGCTTAATGATGCGCCTGAAAAAAATATTCACTTTTGCGATCTGCGCATTCGTCCTTAGTGCTCAGGCCTTTGCCTTTGTCCCCCAGCCGACGCCGAACATCATCGGGAGCACTGGTGTCATAAGGGTGCCTTCCGCGGATGTCATACCGTATAAGAACATTAACTTCGGGCTTGATTTCGGAAGCGACATCTCGAACAATAAATTCTCCCTGTTCTACAAATTCGCCCTTGGCACGTTCCAGGGAATGGAGCTGGGATGCGTGGGAATGGACGACAGGAACGGCGCAATGCAGGAAGGCGTCTTTATAAACATGAAATACAGCCTCGCGACGGATACGTCCCCCAATCCGCTTTTTCTCGCGATAGGAGTGGAGAACCTGTCGTCTTTCACCCGCTGCGATGTTTACATGGTGGCGACAAAATATTTTCCTAACGGCGCGCGGCTGCATTTCGGCTTTCTCGGGGATTTCCCCGGGTGGACCGACAGCAGATTCAGGCCGCTTGGCGCGTTCGGGTATGATACGCCGTTCTTTTCGGAAAAGCTTTATTTCCTTATGGACATGCTGGCGGGAGAATCTTTATATGAATTGAACCTGGGATTCAGGTCGTACATTTCCGACTCGTTTTCCATGAACTTTAGCGCGATGAACATCCTTGCCGATGACAACAGGAAGCCCGACGAAAAAGCGAGGGACAAGGACCCAAAGGCGATATTGATCGGATTTTCCTGGCTAAATCCTTTATAAGCAATTAACAATTTCTCAATTAACAATTAATAACAATGTGTCGCTTCGCGACGTATCAAAATGTTTTTACCTCGTTGTTAATTGTGTCATCGTTAATTATTAATTTATATTTATGTTACAGCACACAATAAGAAAAGAAACATCAATTTCCGGCATCGGACTGCATACCGGCAAAAAAGTTCATGTCAAGTTCAGTCCTGCCAAAGTTAATTCGGGTATAGTATTTATCAGGACCGACCTGCCGGGACATCCCGGGATCAAAGCGGATTTAAGTAATATTTCGAGCACCGCCAGAGGAACAAACCTTGCCGGGATCCATACCATCGAACATATCCTTTCAGCGCTGTACGCTCTTTCGGTGACAAATCTGGAGGTAAGGCTTGACGGTCCGGAGCCGCCGGCATTGGATGGCAGCTCAAAACCCTACTGCGACCTGGTGATCAAGGCGGGCATTGCCGACCAGGGATCGAAGATAAAATGCATCAAGGTGACAAATCCTGTTTTTGCAATGGAGGACGGGAAATGCCTTATTGCCCTTCCTTCAGATAGATTTACGGTCAGTTTTATGATAAACTATCCGATCGATTTTATTGGCACGCAATTCCATAAGTTCGAGCTTAACAGCAGGAAATATGTAAGCGAGATCGCCCCTGCAAGGACCTACGGGTTCGTGGACGAGGTAGAAGCCCTTAAAAAGCGGGGACTTGCTTTTGGCGCGACCACAAAAAATGCGGTCGCGATAGGCAAGAACGGCTGGCTGACGAAATTGAGGTTCACGGACGAGCTGGTGAGGCATAAAATACTGGACCTGATAGGCGACCTGTCGCTTCTGCAGGTGGATATAAAGGCACATGTCATCGGCATAAAGTCGGGGCATGACCTGAACATAAAATTTGCCAAAAAACTGGAGGAGGTCGGTTAACATTATAAATATACTCGGCGGAAAAAAGGAACATATGAATATAGGGGATATTATGCGGACCCTTCCGCACAGATATCCATTCCTCCTGGTCGACAAGATCATTGAAATCGAAGAGGGAAAGCGCGCGGTAGGCATAAAGAACGTGACGGTAAACGAACCGTTCTTCCAGGGGCATTTTCCGGGACTCCCGATAATGCCCGGGGTGCTTGTCCTTGAAGCGATGGCGCAGGTAGGCGCGGTCATAGCGCTGAAAATGCCGGAAAACGAAGGAAAGCTGGTCTATTTTGCGGGGATAGATAGGGTGCGCTTCAGGAAGCCGGTTGTTCCGGGCGATCAGCTCAGGATAGAAGTTGAAGCGATGAAAATGAAGGTCACCATCGGAAAGCTTAAATGCGTTGCAAAGGTTGACGGCGAGGTCGTGGCGGAAGGCGAAATACTCTTTTCACTGAACGACAGGCTCAGCGATGAGCCAAAGATCCATCCAACAGCCGTGGTCCATCCGTCCGCACAGATCGGGAAAAATGTTGATATCGCTCCTTTTGTGGTCATAGGGCCGGAGGTGAAGATCGGCGACAACACGAAGATAGGGTCACATACCATAATCAGGAAATGGACGACTATCGGATCGGATAACATTATCCATCATAATGTATCAATAGGGCTCCCGCCGCAGGATCACAAATATAAAGGCGAAAGGAACGAGATCGTCATCGGCAACAAGAACGTCATAAGGGAATTTGCGACGATACATCTCCCGTCCGGCGAAGGCAAGCAGACCGTCATAGGAAATGAAAATTTCATCATGGTATATGCCCATATTCC
>JBDRDU010000092.1:0-14912 GCA_043820455.1 bacterium
TTTTTTGGGCATCGAAAAAAGGTTCAGCTTAAAGAATAAGCCCGTGGGCTATGCCGGCTCGATCTTGCTTGGCATGACATTTGCGGCGGGGTGGGTCCCTTGCGCCGGCCCGATACTTTCGTCTATCCTTGTGATCGCGTCGACTTCCGGCTCGAAATTCTACGGGGGGCTGCTTCTGTTCGCATATTGCCTGGGACTGGGGATCCCGATACTTGCATCCGCGGCAGCTTTTAATTATTTTCTGGCTTTCTACAGGCATACGGCAAAATACCTGAGAGCGATATCGATGGTCAGCGGGGCGTTCTTGATAGTGATAGGGCTGCTGCTGATGACCGATAATCTCGCTTCACTTTCCAATTACCTTACTTATATTTTCGGATCAAGAGGTATGTGGTGAAAGAATCAGGAAAGGTCTTAAGGAAGATCGATCTTCGTCTTGCGGAAGTTGAGATCCGCTCCACCTCGGCGTGCGCCAAATGCGGAATATGTCATTTCAATCAAGCTGGGACCTTATCGATGGAAGCGGAAAATGACATCGGAGCCTCTGTCGGGAACATTGTTGAGATTAATATCCCGGAAGGACAGGTGATATTATCCAGCTTTTTGATATTTATCTTTCCGATCCTTGTGTTCTTCACCGGGTACATAATCAAGGGAATAATGTTGGGCGCGGTCTGCCTGATTCTTTATTTGATATTCCTGTACTTTTATGACAAAAAGACCAAAACCATCCCCAAAATAACCCGTATTGTCTAGCGGCCGGATCTTTACTATAATGTCATGGCATTCCGCCCGTGTAGCTCAGCTGGTAGAGCAGCTGATTCGTAATCAGCAGGTTGGAGGTTCAAGTCCTCTCGGCGGCTTTTTAAAATACGATAATGATAATAAAAACTATTCAAGTAGGGGGACTAAGAACGAACTGCTATATTGTAGCATCGGAAAAAACAAAGGAAGCCGTGATAATCGACCCCGGGGACGAACCTGAAAAGATAATCGGTGTCATAGAGTCGGAAAAGCTCAAGCCCATCCTTATAGTGAATACTCATGCGCATCCCGATCATGTGGGGGCCAACTTCAAATTGGCCGAAAAATATGACATTGTTGCGGGACTAGGAGAGGACGACCATAAAATGATAGATGACCTCAGGGAATATTTTAAGGATTTTTCCGGGCTGAATGTGGATGACTTGTCGATAAAGAAATTGCTTAAGGACGGCAGTATCATAGGAATAGGTGAGCTTAAGTTCCGCGTAATAAATACCCCCGGGCATTCAAAAGGGGGCATATGCCTGTTCGGTAACGGGGTCCTGTTCAGCGGGGACACGCTTTTTGCCGGAACTTACGGAAGGACGGATATCCTCGGCGGGAGCGAAAAGGATATGCGTAAGTCCCTTGCAAGGCTTATGGAGCTTCCGGATGATACTGTGGTCTATCCGGGGCACGGAGAGCCGACAACGATATCGGAAGAGAGAGAATTGTATGCCAAAAATTAGCCTGTTCTGCGGCGGCGAGGATTTTCTGCTCGACGAAGAATTGAAGAGCATGAAGGCCAAATATTCGGAATTCAACTTTGAACGGATCGACGGAGAAAAATCCGAACTGGACCGGATCATTTCCGCGCTTACCACTCTTCCGCTGCTGGGAGGGGACCGGCTTGTTTTCATAGACTCCCTTAAATATGATGAAAAGGACGAAGAGAGATTGTTCGGCGTTCTGCGGAACCCGGATGAGAGCGTAAAAGCCGTTTTTATTTATTACGACGGCCTGGACAAAAGAAGGAAATTCTACAAGCTTATCGAGAAAATAGGGGAGATCAGGGAATTTAAAAAGTTCTCCGAATGGGAGCAGGATAAAGTGCTTGCCTGGCTCGTTAACCGGATGAAGGTCTACGGGAAAAAAATAGGGGGCCATGCGGCCAATCTTTTGATCGAGATCACGGGGGGGAATCTAAGGATGATCGACAAGGAAATAGGAAAGATCTCCACATACATCGGGGACAGGGATGTTATAGAGGAGGATGATGTGTCAAAGCTCGCAAGCCTCGGAGAATTGGATTCCTTTGCTTTGTCGAACGCGTTAAGGAACAAGAACGCCCGGGAAGCGGTGCAATGCCTGAACAGATTGTTTAAGGACAACCAGGACCCGCATATGTTAACAGGGATGCTCGCGAAACTTTACAGGATGCTCCTTCAGGTGAAATATCTGGAAGATAAGGGCTTGGGCCAGTATGACATAGCCAAGGAACTTAATGCCAAACCGTTCTTCATAAAAAAATGCATGGAAAGGACGGGAAAGTTCACTCTTAAAGAGCTTGCAAACGACATAAGGATGCTTCATTTATCCGACCTTAAAATGAAAAGCGGCTATTCGCCAAAACTGGTATTGGAAATGCTTGTTCCGGAACTGTGCAATGGATAATCCATCCGACAATGGAGCGGTTAAGCTCAATAGAACAAGAGCAAAGGAGTTCCTGGCCTATTCCATTTTAATATTCGCTATCCTGGCGTTCAGGCTTTTCTACATTCAGCTCATCAAGCATGAATTTTACTTGAACAAATCCTTTGAACAAAGTCTCAGGATTATAACTCTTTCTCCTGACAGAGGGGATATATACGACAGGAACGGGAGCTTGCTTGCGACATCCATTAACGCCTTCTCTGTTTTTGCCAATCCGTCGGAAATAAGGAACAAATTTGAAGCGGCCGATGCCATCTCGAAAATATTAAAAGAGAACAGATCGGCCATCCTTCAAAAGCTGAACTCCGGCAAGCGTTTTATCTGGATAAAGAGGAAGATAGAGGAACCGCTTGCCCGGAAAATAAGAGAAAAAAAGCTTCAGGGAATAGTTCTTCTGCCGGAGCCAAAGAGGGTTTATCCGAAAGGAAGGCTTGCCTCGCAGGTCATCGGTTTTGTCGGCATGGATAACCAGGGGCTTTCCGGCATCGAAATTTCTTATGAGAAATATTTAAAGGGCGAAGGGGGCAGTCTCATTACGGAGAGGGACCCGCGCGGGCGCGAGATCCTTACGTCCAACCTGAGAGTGCTTAAATCTCCGACCAACGGAATGAACCTTACCCTGACCATTGACGAATCGATACAATACAAGGCTGAGACAGAGATAAGGAAAGCAGTGGAGAACTTCCATGCCAGTTCCGGCAGTGTAATAGTGATGGACATAAAGAGCGGGGAAATACTGGCGCTCGCCTCGTACCCTGACATCGATCCGAATGAGTATCAAAAGTACAAGCCGATCTTCTGGAACAACCGCGCGGTCACCGATGTTTATGAGCCGGGATCCACGTTCAAACTGGTCACGGTGGCAAGCGCGATCGAGGAAGGGGTGATTTCGAAAGATACGAAGGTCTATTGCCCTGATTCGATCGAACTTGGAGGGCGCACAATACAAAATTCCCATAAACTGAAATTTGACACGAAGGACCTGTCCATAAAGGATATCCTGCGCGAGTCCATTAACACAGGTGCCGTGCAGATAGCCCTAAAGCTCGGCAAGGAAAAATTTTATCGGCGCATAAAAGCCTTTGGTTTCGGGGATTACACCGATGTCGGGCTTTTTGGGGAATCCAGGGGGATACTCAATGATGAAGCATTGTGGAACAAACCGGATATAGGCATGATATCTTTTGGCCAGAGCATAGCGGTTACGCCCGTGCAATTCATATCGTGTTTGGCGGCGATCGCGAATGGGGGGACAAAGATGAGGCCAAGGCTTGTAAAAAAGATCGAAGGCGATGATGCGGGTTTTTTAAAAGTTTTTACTCCGGAAAGCAAGGGGCAGGCGGTCTCAAGGAAGACCGCCGGTGACATGCTCGAATTATGTGAGGATGTGGTGGAGAACGGGACAGGGCGTCTTGCAAAGATCCCCGGGTTCAGAGTGGGAGGCAAAACGGGAACGGCGCAAAAACCCCGTCCCGGGGGCATAGGATATATGGCAGGACATTATATTTCATCTTTTATAGGATTTACCCCAATGGACGATCCCCGCGTTGCTGTTCTTGTCGTGGTGGATGACCCGACGCCTGTTTATTGGGGGGAAAGGGTCGCTGCCCCCGTTTTTAAGCAGGTCGCGGAATATTCCCTGAGAAGACTTAATGTTGCGCCAGACAAAAAAGAAAGTTCTGTGATATAATCGTAAAAAATATGAAAAAGAAACGGGTTTTATCTGGGATCCAGCCGTCCGGGAAGCTTCATCTTGGCAATCTTGTTGGAGCTTTGTCAAACTGGGTCAACCTTCAGGATAAATACGATTGTTTTTATTTTATAGCGGATATCCATGCTTTGACGACAGGGTATGCCGAAACGGGCAAGCTGAAGGAAAATATTTTGGATGTGGCTATGGACATGCTCAGTGCGGGGCTTGATCCGGAAAAATCGACCCTTTTCATCCAATCGGACATCCCGGAACACAGCGAACTTCATCTAATGTTCTCAATGATAACGCCCCTTTCCTGGCTTGAAAGGATCCCCACCTATAAGGCCCAGATCGAGGAACTGAAAGGAAAAGACCTCGGGACATATGGTTTTTTGGGATATCCGGTCCTTCAAGCCGCCGATATATTGATATATAAAGCCGATATGGTGCCGGTGGGGCAAGACCAGCTGCCGCATCTTGAGCTTACCAGAGAGATCGCAAGAAGGTTCAATCATTTTTACAAAGAGGTTTTCCCTCTTCCCAAGGAGCTGCTTGCGGCATCTGCGGTATTGCCCGGACTTGACGGGAGGAAAATGAGTAAGAGCTATGGGAACACGATAGGGATATCGGACTCTCCAGAGGCCGTATTTGAAAAAATAAGCGCTGCAACGACCGATCCGGCGAGAGTGAAAAGAGAAGACAAGGGACATCCTGAGGTCTGTGCCATTTTCGCTTATCACAAGATATTTAATGATACGCAAGCAGGGCAGATAAGCATTGATTGTTCAAATGCGAAGATAGGCTGCGTGGAGTGCAAAAAGATGATCGCTAAAAAATTGAACGAGTACTTAGCTCCTATATATGAAAAAAGAAAAATCCTGGAGAAAAGAAAAGATCAGGTCAGGGAAATGTTCATCGAAGGCGGGAGGCGAGCGCAGATAACGGCAAGGCAAACCCTTTCTGAAGCAAAAAAAGCAATGGGGATATTGTAAAATGCAGATCGGCGTTGAACCCCAGATCGATCCGGAGATAGAAGAAGACAAGGCGGCCTTAAGCTCTTACAAGGTGAAACTGGATGTTTTCGAAGGGCCGTTCGACCTGCTTCTGGCAATGGTCGATAAAGGCGACATAGACCTTTACAAGGTTTCACTCACCCAGATCACGTCCGGATTCATGGATTACATAAAAACACTGGAAAAGCTGAACATTGTCATTGCGGGGGAATTTCTTTTGATGGCAGCGTATCTTCTGGAAATGAAATCCAAAATGCTGCTTCCGGAGGCGCCGACGGCCAATGAAGAAGAGGATCTTTTGAACGTGGAAGAGGAGCTTCTGGAGAGGCTGGCGGAATACAAGCTTTACAAAGGGCTTGCCCAGAGCCTTAAAGAAAGAAAAGATGTTTTTCAGAGGGTGTATGCAAGATATAAACCGCAGGAGGCGCTTGAAGACAGGGAGATATTTTTGGTTGAAGTTTCAATGAAAGACCTTGTGTCGGCGTTCAAGCGCATTTGGGATAAGGCCGAAAGCCGCGGTAAAACGGAAGAGATAGTTGCCGAAAGCATCTCCGTAAAGGACAAGATATCCGAGATACTTTCGAAGGTCAGCGGCACAGAGGAAGGAATAAGCTTTAATTCGCTGTTTACAAGGTTCAGCAAGATTGAAATAATAGTCACGTTCCTGGCGATACTCGAGCTGATAAGACAGAAGCTTATAAGGATCCTCCAGAACGAGACATTCGGGGACATTTGCCTGTATGCGGGGGAAGGAGCCAAATAGTTGGAAGGAAACATCGAGATAAGTTATCCCAGGTTAAAGAACATACTTGAATCGCTTTTGTTCATAACAAAAAAGCCGGTGACGATCGAGGAGCTTCAGTCCGTCATTGGAGTGGACGCGAAGTTGATAGAAAAAACGCTTTATGACCTTTTTGTGGAATATGAGGGCAAAGGCATCATTATCGTCAAGATTGCAGGAGGCTACCACATGGTCACGAAGCCCGAAAATGTTGAATATGTGGACAAACTTATCCATTCTCCCATCTTGACCACGCTTTCGAACGCCGCGCTTGAAACGCTGGCGGTGATCGCTTACAAGCAGCCCATTACCAGGCTTACCGTGGAGAACATAAGAGGGGTTAATTCAGATGGGGTCATAGAAACGCTTTTTGAAAAAAGGCTGATACAGGAGATCGGGAGAGGGGAAGGGCTTGGCAGGCCAATGCTTTACGGCACAACAGTCGATTTCTTAAGGCATTTCGGGCTGAAGGACCTTAATGACCTGCCCCCCTTGCCAGCCGACGATATCTCGGCATTTAAGGAAGGCATTATACTTCCCAAAGAAAAATCGCAAGGAGAATCACTTTGAGCATAGGAAGTGTATTGAGGGAAGAAAGGGAAGAAAAGAAATTATCTATTGCCGATGTTTCCGCGGCAACAAAAGTCAACAGAAAGTATATCCAGGCCTTGGAGGATGACAATTACCTGCTGATCCCGTCCCGGGTGTATGCAAAAGGATTTTTAAAAGCCTATGCGAATTTTTTAGGGCTCGACGCGAAAAGTCTTATTGATGAGCTGGTGAATTTTTATGACAGCAGGGAAGAAACAAAGAAGATGCTTCCATCGGCCCCAAAGATGACAGATCTCCTTTCAGTCCCGGTGGTCATAAAACTCCCAAAGATGCCGGATATCCCGAAATTTGAATTTAACAAGAATATTAAATTTAACAGAAACATCGTATATGCAGCTGTTCTGGCGGCCTTCGTCCTGTTTTTTCTTATCTCTGTGTATGAATATGTTCCATCACCTCAAAAAAATATGGTTCCGATCAAAGCCAATCCGCCTGCTGCCGTGAACATTGAAAAACCTGATCTTGTTGCGATAAAACCTCCTGTGAAAAGCGTTGAAGAAAAAGTGGCCGTAGAAAGCCCTGTTCCCGCGGGTAGAATTGAAGTTAAGCTTGAGACAGTCGGAATATCATGGATAGCGGTTTCTTCGGGCGCAAAAGAACTTTACAAGGCAACGCTTGGGCCCGGCGTAAAGCTGAGATTTATCGGCAGGGAGATAAAAGTAAAGGCGGGCAACGGCGGCGGTGTCAAAGTATACATTAACGGCGAGTTTGCAGGGGTTATGGGAGAGGAAGGCGTGGTCGCGGAAAAAACGTACAGGACATCAGAGTGAGTGCCACAGAAGCGCAGATATTCGAGATCTTTTCCTCGATCCAGGGCGAAGGCCTCTACATAGGGGAGCGGCAGATATTTATCAGATTTTTGATGTGCAACATGAGCTGCAGCTACTGCGACAGCCCGGAAAGCCTCATTCCTCAAAAAACGTTCAGGGTGGAAGAAACACCGGGGAAAAAGGACTTCAAAATATATAATAATCCCGCGACTATCGAGCAATTATCGGGATTTGTCGATCTGTTCAGTAAGCAGAAAACCCTCCATCACAGTGTTGCCATTACGGGGGGGGAACCTCTTCTTCAAGTGGATTTTCTCAACAGCTTCATCCCGAAGATCAAGGAAAAGGGGCTGAAAATATACCTTGAAACAAACGGTACAATGCCTGAGAGATTATCCGAAATAATAGAGCTTGTCGATATCGTGGCGATGGACATTAAGCTCCCGAGCATGACGGGAGCGTCTGACAAACTTGCGGAACATAAAAAAGCCCTTGAAGCGGCAAGTTCCAAGGATGTGTTCGTTAAGATCGTGATCGGCAAACAGTCCAAGCCGCTTGAAATAGAGAATGCCTCAAAGGTCATATCGGAGATAAGCAATGATATACCTGTGGTGCTTCAGCCGGCCACTCCGATCAGGGAGATAAAGCACGGGCCGACTCCCGAGCAGATGCTCTCGTTCCACGCCATTGCCAAAAGGCACTTGAACAATGTAAGGGTCATACCTCAGGTCCACAGGCTTCTGGGGCAGTTATAAGCTCAGGACCCGAGAATACATTCTGAAGCCAAATTGTGCTTGACTAAGGTGTGCGTTGCTCTTAGAATGCTCGTCAGCCAAAGAATATTAAAACTGATTAGGAGGTGAATCATGGCAGAAGTAAAAGGTTATTGCGTAAAGTGCAAAAAGAAACAGACAATGGACGGTGCAAAGCAGGTCACTTTAAAGAACAAGAGGCCGGCAGTGACGGGAAAATGCCCGAAGTG
The DNA here is from genome assembly GCA_043820455.1 of bacterium. Taxonomy (GTDB): domain Bacteria; phylum Margulisbacteria; class WOR-1; order CAVSGV01; family CAVSGV01; genus JBDRDU01. Next base: position 8,309 of record JBDRDU010000092.1, read on the forward strand.
CGGCACGAAGATGTTCAGGATCGGCAAGATGTAACTGGATCTTTTGGGTTTTCAAAAAGCTACCAAGCAGTAAGGTCAACTTACTTGGTAGCTTTTTCTTTTAAGGTCGTGCTATAATCCCTCTCTATGCCGGCAGATCTGCATATCCATTCAAATTTTTCAGACGGATTATTGTCCCCCGCAGAAATAGTAAAAAAGGCGCGCGACGCGGGGCTTACAGTGATATCCATTACCGACCACGATATAGTTGACGGTATTGATCCGGCGATCGCGGAAGGGGAAATAACAGGCGTTAAGATCATCCCCGGCATAGAGTTCACGACAGATGTCCCGGGCACGGAAATTCACATGCTCGGATATTACATCGATCACAAAGCGGAGTGGCTGCTTGAACTGCTGTCCAAAATTCAGGATGACCGCACGAACAGGATACATAAGATAATTGATAAGCTCAAAAAGCTCGGGATAAGCATAAGCGCTGAAGATGTCCTTAAGCTCGCTGGAACGGGATCTGTCGGCAGGCCGCATGTGGCGAGGGCGCTTTTGCAGAAGGGCGCGGTCAAGAGCGTTCAGGAAGCTTTTAACAAATACCTTGGTTACGGCACTCCTGCTTATGTTCCCCACTTCAGACTTACTCCAGTCCAGGCGGTGCAGACCATCATAAAAGCGGGAGGAATCCCTGTTTATGCCCATCCGGCTGTTTCGAATAAAGATGAAATAATACCGGAACTTGTGGCAAAAGGATTGGCCGGAATAGAGGCATATTACAGTAAACACTCCGATGATCAGACAAAGCATTATGTGGCGTTGGCGGAAAAATACGGCCTCCTTATGACCGGAGGATCGGATTACCATGGGTTTGGTACCGTAAGGGATGTGCTGCTGGGAGAGGTCAAACTGCCCGATGCTGACGTGAAAAAACTTGAGGAATATCATAACAATGAAAACAAAAGACCAGACATACGTTGAAATAAGCATCCCGAATATCCTGCATAACGTGAAGGAGCTTAAGGGACTTCTTGGGCGCAGCGTGAAATTTATGGCTGTCGTTAAGGCGGATGCTTATGGGCACGGGGCAGTGCCTGTTTCAATGGCAATAGAAGGAAGCGTTGATTGCCTGGCGGTCGCGACCATTGCTGAGGCCCTTGAATTAAAAAGGGCCGGGATAAAGGTCCCGATACTGCTTTTAAGCGAAACGCATCCCTCAAATGCTGAAGATATCGTGAAGAACGGCTTTATCCAGACGGTTTATACCATTGGCCTTGCTAAGGCAATGTCGGTTGCCGCACGCAAACTAAAGAAGAAAGCTAGAGTACATATTAAGATCGATACGGGAATGGGAAGGGTAGGAGCGCATTTCAGCAAAGCGGAAGACCTGTTCCGTAAAATATCAAGACTGCCGGGAGTGAAGATAGAAGGCATCTTCACTCATTTTGCGGGCGCGGAGGAAAAGGGTAGCTTTACCGCCGAACAGATGAGAAAGTTCAGGTCCTTTATTTCAAAGATCGATCCTGTCGGCTGCGTTTTGCACGCCGCGAACAGCGCTGCGGTCTTATATCACAAGGAAAGCCATCTTGATATGGCCAGGGTCGGCCTTTCCATGTACGGGCTTTATCCTCCAGGAGGCCGCAAGCATCCAATTAAACTGAAACCGGCCCTTGAATTCAAGACTCACGTTGTTTTCCTGAAGAAAGTTCCTGCAAGGACACCGTTAAGCTACGGCTCAACACATGTTGCCAAAAAAGGAACGACGATCGCCACTTTGCCCGCAGGTTACGCTGACGGCCTTCCTAGGGCGCTTTCAAATAAAGGAGAGGTCTTGATCAGGGGAAAGCGTTTTCCGATAGTCGGAAGGATATGCATGGACCTCACATTGATCGATGTGGGTGATTCAAAAATAAAAGTCGGCGATGAAGTCACTTTCATAGGACGCCAGGGAAAAGAGATCATTTCTGCCGATGATGTGGCAAAGCTGGCAGACACGATAAGTTACGAGATAATCTGCGGGATAGGGAAAAGGGTCCCGAGAGTGTACCTCACCCATTAAGAGGTTTTTTTAACCCCTTTTATTCACCCTTAATAATCTCCTTTTAGCTGAAATTTCTCTGTGTTTTTGCCGATATAAATGCGAAAACAGTTTCGGAGGCAAATGCATGGTCAAAAAATCTATAATTTTGGTCCTTTTGATCGCTTTCACTTTCGTGATAAGCGCCTGGGCCGATGAAAATGACAGCAAAGTAAGGTCTTTTTCGGGTAAAATGCCTTTTGCTCCGGGCGAGATCATAGTTAAGTTCAACAGACCTCACCAATTGCGCACGCTTTTTTCCGTCAATGGCTCGGCATCCGATCAAGTGAAAGTAAAAAAATTGTTAAAGAAGAACAATAAAGGCAAAATGTCGATCGCCTCGTCCGGAAATGACAAGATCGACGAGCCGGGAGTGTACAAACTGACTTATAAGGACAGGGAGGATATTTATTCGATCGTGGATGAATTAAATAAAGATCCTGATGTGGAGTATGCTGAACCGAATTATATATACCAGACCTTTATCGTGCCGAACGACCCGAGTTATTCTCTTGAATGGGGATTTTCAAAAATAGGAGCTCCTTCTGCCTGGGATGTCATGAAAGGGGACGGCAAGGTCGTGATCGCCGTGATAGATACAGGGGTTGATTACAGGCATCCGGACCTTGCGACGAACATTTGGGTAAATGCCAACGAGACCCCCGATAACGGGATGGACGATGACGGCAACGGTTATGTTGATGATGTTGCCGGCTGGGATTTTGTGAGCATTCCTGCCGAATGGGCGGCAGCCGGGGAAGATCCCGGGCCTCCCGATAATGATCCGATGGATTTTTACGGCCACGGGACCCATGTTTCCGGCATTGTTGCGGGAAAGCCGAATAACGGCATAGGCATAGCCGGAGCAGCGTGGGACTGCAAGATAATGCCTCTCAGGGCCGGATATATGTATGTGGACGGCAACGGCTACCTTGAACTTGAAGATATTGCGGAAGCCCTTTATTATGCGGCGGACAACGGCGCAAGCGTTATCAACATGAGTTTCGGCTGCTCCTATAATGCCCGGTGTTTGCGTGAGGCGGTAAAGTATGCGCACAGCAAGGGTTGTGTCATGGTATCTTCCGCCGGCAATGTTGACGGCTATGATGCGGGACAGCCTTTCTATCCCGCGGCTTATGATCATGTTATAGCTGTTGCGTCGGTGGACAGCGCGGACAAGATCTCAGTGTGGAACATGTATGCTTTTTCCAATTTCGGCGACTTCGTGGATATTTGTGCACCCGGCACAGCTATATTAAGCACCCTGCCCAACGGTTCATACGGCTATGCGAGCGGCACTTCCATGGCATCACCGTTCGTTGCCGGAGTTGCGGCGCTGGTAATATCAAAACATAAAGACTGGACGCCGGAACAGGTGGAGTCCCGGCTGAAAGCGACGGCCGATGATATATATGCCATTAACACTCAAAGTTTTCTGCAGGGCAAACTCGGCGCCGGAAGGATAAGCGCCAAGAAGGCGCTTGGGAATTTAAGTATGGCAATAACTTATCCCAAACCCAGCAGCATCATAAGCGGTTCCGTTGTGGTAAAAGGTTCTGCTGACATTGAAAATTTCGACAACTATAAGCTTGAGTGTTCCTCCGTTTCCAGCCCCGATGCATGGGCGCCGATAATGGAACTATCCTCCACACCTGTTGAAGCTGGAATCCTAGCCATGTGGAACGTGGGAAATCCTGACGGGCAGTATAATTTAAGGTTGACTGTGTCAAATACAAGCGGTGAATCTTATCAAAGCATTTCCGGCGTGAATTTCGGCGTGGACGGGGAAGTGAAGCTTTCCGGCAGGCCGCAATGCGGCCCAAGCCCTTACGATCCGGCAGACGGGAATTTCCTGTTCTATTACGATCTTCTTTCCGCCTCGGATGTTGACATATACGTTTACGATATTTCAGGGACGCTTGTATGGCAAAAAGTTTTGCCGTATGACGCGGGAACTTCGGGCGGAGGCGGTTCAGCAGGTACTAACAGAGTTTTTTGGGACGGGGAAAACAGTTTTGGCGAAACGCTTTCTAACGGCGCTTATGTTTATATGATAGTTGCCCGCGACAGCGGGGAGCGAAAAGTGATCGGCCGTGGAAAGTTCGCGGTGGTCAGAAGCTGAAGTTGAAGAACCCGCGACTAAACGTCGCGGTTCCAATTAGTGATATCTTTTTAAGTGCTTCCTCTTGCAATTGACTTCTCCTCGTTTTGTTAGTAGCATTTCCTGAAATGGCGCAAGATTTGATAATTGCCACAAAGAACAAAGGCAAGGTCCGCGAAATAAAACATGTCCTCAAGCCCCTTGGATCGAAGATACTATCCCTTCTTGATCTTCCTAAAATGCCTGACATTAAAGAAACAGGAAAGACTTTTGAGGAAAATGCCGTAAGGAAGGCAAAGACAATTGCTAAAAAGACGAAAGAGTTGGTTTTGGCAGATGATTCAGGCCTGGAAGTCAAGGCAATGAAAGGGAAGCCGGGGATCAGATCGGCCAGGTATGCAGGGCCAAACCCCACGACCATCAGGCTTTGCAGGAAGCTTTTAAAGGAAATGAAGGACAGGAAGGACAGAAGAGCCCGCTTTGTTTGTGTTATCGTTATTGCCGGCCCGAAAAAACTGCGGACGGTTAAAGGCATCTGTAGCGGAAGTATAACTCTTGAAATGAAAGGTAGGCATGGGTTTGGATATGATCCGATCTTTGTTCCGGACGGATATAATAAAACTTTTGCTCAAATGCCGCTTAAACTCAAGAATAAAATCAGCCACAGGGGGAAAGCCCTTCAAAAAGCCAAAGCGTATCTTGCCAGATTTTTCGCGTCATGATATACTTTTTTTGGATTTTGTCATTTGGATTTGGAGTTTCCGAGTCCAAAGGACGAGGCGCGGGAGTAGCTCAGTTGGTAGAGCATTTGCTTGCCAAGCAAAAGGTCGCGGGTTCGAACCCCGTCTCCCGCTTATTACTTGCGCCCGTAGCTCAATTGGATAGAGCGGCTCCCTTCGAAGGAGAAGGTTGTAGGTTCAAGTCCTATCGGGCGCGGATGAATTTTGAACGGGGCGTGGCTCAGCTTGGCTAGAGCGCCTGCCTTGGGCGCAGGAGGTCGTCGGTTCAAATCCGGCCGCCCCGACCATCCCGACCAAAGGTCGGAATGGAAGGACAAATGACTAATTTCAAATGTCAAATAAATGACAAATGTCGAAGTTTGAAATTGGGATTTTGGATTTCATTTGTTCATTTGTCATTTGGATTTTGTCATTGCGAGTTCCGACGATGCGTCGGAACGAGTTGCACCGCTAGCTCAATTGGCAGAGCAGGGCACTCTTAATGCCAAGGTTAGAGGTTCAATTCCTCTGCGGTGCATAATCAGCCGAGGTGGCGGAATTTGGCAGACGCGCATGGCTTAGGACCATGTGGGCAAAACCCGTGCAGGTTCAAGTCCTGTCCTCGGCACGATCATTAATGCGGGAGTAGCTCAGTGGTAGAGCTCCTGCCTTCCAAGCAGGAGGTCGCGGGTTCGAATCCCGTCTCCCGCTGATTATTTATTTGGCTTGCGCCCGTAGCTCAATGGACAGAGCAACGGATTTCTAATCCGTTGGTTGGAGGTTCGATTCCTCTCGGGCGCGGGTTAATCTGTTGGTTGTCCCGCCGATGGCGGGATCGGGCGCGAGTATTAATGCGGTGGGCGTAGCTCAATTGGTTAGAGCACCAGATTGTGGATCTGGCGGTTGTCGGTTCAAGTCCGATCGTCCACCCAGTTGATTAGGAAGCGGGATAGAAAGGGGAAAACAGTTGAAGATATTAAATCAGGATAAAAAAGGGAATCAAGCGATATTCGAGGTTGAAGAAGAATACTCAAAACTTGAGCCTAATATGGCTAAAGCATATGCAGAAGCCTCAAAAGAAGTGAAGATCCCCGGATTCAGGCAGGGGAAAGTGCCGGCCGATCTGATGAAGAAATATATCAGCGAGGGAGCGGTTATAGACAGGGCCATCCAGCTTCTTATCGCCGATATTTATCCGAATATAATCGATTCCGCGAAGATAAAACCCGTGGATTATCCCAATGTCGAGGTCAAAAAACTCGAAAAGGGCGTTCCGATCGTTTTTAATGTCAAAGTGGATGTTTACCCCGAGATCAAGCTTGGCACGTACAAGAAAATTACTTTAAAGAAGCATGTTTTAGAGGTTTTAGAGGAAGATGTAGACAAGACGATCGATTTCGTTAAAAAAGGATATGCGAAACAAAGCAATGTGGATGAAAAAGACCTGCCCCTTGACGACGAGTTCGCGAAAAACGTAAGCAAGCTGAACACAATGCAGGAACTAAGGGCGATGATCAAAGCCAATGTCGAGGAAGAGAAGAAAAGAGAAGCGGACATAGCGACGAGGGATGAAGTGACAAAAAAACTGGCAGAAATAGTTGAAGCCGATATCCCGAAAGGCATGATAGAGCGGGAGATCGATTCCATGATAGGCGACCTGGAAGTTTCCCTTAAAAGGAACAGGATGACGATAGAGTCTTACCTTTCTGCCATAAAGAA
>JBDRDU010000093.1:0-3695 GCA_043820455.1 bacterium
ATTATACCACAGTGGTCACCATATCAAAATTGAAACGACGGCCCCCAAAGCCAGGAACGGCGCGAACGGAATATAATCTTCCCTCTTGAGCCGTTTAAGCAGTATCAGCAAAATGCCCGCCGTGGCCCCAAGTACCGAAGCGATGAATACTGATATCAGCGTGTTTTCAATGCCCATGAAAGCGCCGAACATCACAAGAAGCTTAATGTCCCCGTCCCCCAACGCCTCTTTTTTCAACGCAAGCCTGGCAGCCGCCCCCAAAATGAACATGAACAAAAAACTGAAACAGATGCCGATCAGACTTTCGGTCAAATTCCCGCCATAAACCGAGTAAGCCAGGGCAACGCCTATCCCTGTCAGGACCAAAAAATCGGGAATTATCATATGCTCAATGTCTATGAAAGAGATCAATATCAGCAAGGTCGTGAAGATCAAAAATGCGATAAGTTGAAAAGAAATGCCGGCTTTAATGTAGAACACCAGGAACAACAGCGCGGTCAGCGCCTCGACAACGGGATAACGCACGGAGATATTTTCATTGCAATGCCTGCAGCGGCCTTTCAGCATCAGGTAACTTATGATAGGGATAAGGTCTCTGGTTCTTAATCTTGATCCGCACTTCGGGCAGTGCGACGGCGGAAAAATGACCGACCTTTCTTCAGGGATCCTTGAAATGCACACATTAAGAAAACTCCCCACTATAAGGCCGGAAATTACTATTGCGATATAAGTGATTATTTCTACTTTAAGGCGCCTCTTTTCTTGACAATGCTTGCAAATAATAATATATTAGTAGGCGGTTTAAGTCAAATTCGTCCTGCGGCACGGCATGTTCATTAAAAGAATGGAGGCAAACAAATGCCCGTAAAACAAAGAAAATCCCTGGGAGAAAGCCTCGTCGAACAAAAGATCATTTCCGAAGAACAGTTGAAATCCGCGATAAAGGAAAGCGAAAAAGGCAATGAGCCGCTCAGAAAAACACTTGTAAAGCTCGGGTTGGTCTCGGAGGAAGACATTGTAACGTTCTTTGAGGAACAGCTCGGCATCCCAAGGGTAGACCTGCGCAATTACCTGATAGACGCGAAACTGATCGCGCTTATCCCTGAAAACATTGCCAAAAAACATACCTTGATCCCTCTTTTCAAGACTGGGGATACTTTGACGATAGCAACGGCCGACCCTCTTAATGTCATTGCGCTGGACGAGGTCAAGCTAAAGACAAAAAGCAACATCGAGCCCGCTGTTGCTACCGAAAGCGAAGTAAGGAACGCCATAAATCAGTATTACGGGATAAGCGACTCCATAGAAAACGTCATTAAAAGCATCGACATGAAAACGCTCACAATAGAAGAAGGCAGTGAGGAGCTCGAGCCGGAAAAATTAAGAAGTATCGCCGAGGAAGCTCCCATAATCAAGCTTGTGAACCTGATAATACTTCAGGCAATAAGGGATAAAGCTTCCGATATCCATGTGGAACCGGAGGAGGACGGCTTACAGATAAGGTTCAGGGTGGACGGCATACTGCACGAGCAGGCCACCATTCCAAAGCAGATGCAGGCGGCAGTGCTCTCGCGAATAAAAATAATGTCGGAAATGAACATTGCGACAAAAAGGATACCGCAGGACGGCAGGTTCAGGCTTAACATTGAGGGAGGGAAAATAGATCTTAGGGTGTCCTCAATGCCGACCATATTCGGGGAAAACATAGTCATGAGGCTTCTTGACACGACCAGCATATTGATCGGAATGGAAAAGCTGGGATTTGACGAAAATAATTTTGAACAATTCAAGAGCCTTATAGTTAAGCCGTATGGGATAATCCTTGTAACGGGCCCCACCGGTTCGGGAAAAACAACGACCCTTTATTCCGCTTTGAATTCAATAAATACCCCTGACAAGAACATAATCACCGTAGAAGACCCTGTGGAATACCAGTTAAGGATGATCCGCCAATCACAGATAAACCTGAAAGCGGGATTTACATTCGCGACCGGCCTCCGTTCCATCCTCAGGCAGGATCCTGATGTGATAATGGTTGGAGAAATAAGGGACTTGGAAACGGCCGAAATATCGGTCCAGGCAGCGCTGACCGGACACCTGGTTTTCTCCACGCTGCATACAAATGATGCTCCAGGATCCTTGACCAGATTGATCGACATGGGAGTCGAGCCTTTCCTTATATCTTCTTCCGTAATAGGGATCATCGCGCAAAGACTGGTAAGAACGATATGCACTTCCTGCAAGCAATCATATACGCCTTCCAGTGAGGTGGTCAAGAATCTCGGCGTAGAACTTCCCAAAAACCCGAAATTTTACAAGGGGACGGGATGCAAGGCCTGCAAGAACACCGGCTTCAAAGGAAGAATAGGGATCTTTGAGATGCTTTTGATGAATGACAAAGTTAGGAACCTTCTCCTTGCCAAAACTCCAAGCTCGCAGATAAAACATATGGCACAGGAAGACGGCATGAAAACACTCCGGGAGGACGGCGTTGCAAAAGCGCTTGCAGGCGTTACCACGATCGATGAAGTCGTCAGGGTCACACAGGAATAACATCATTCAGCATGTCTACTTTTTTCTATAAAGCAAGGGACGAATCCGGCAAACCGATCTCCGGCATAATGGAAGCGGCAAATAAAGATATTCTTGCCTCAAAACTGCAAAAGCTGAAGTATACCGTGATCTCGATCACCGAAAAAGCTGTCCCTTTCTCAATAGATAAATACCTGCAAAAGTTCGGCAGAGTAAAGCTCAATGACCTTGTCATGTTCAATGTCCAGCTGGCAAGCATGATAAGCTCCGGAATATCCTTGCCGACCAGCCTCCTGACCCTTTTGGACCAGATCGAGAATGAGACATTAAAAAGCGCGGTAAGCGACGTGTACGACAAAATAAAGGAAGGACAAACTTTTTCCGACGCTTTAAAGAAACACCCGGGCATTTTCCCGAACCTTTTCACGAACATGATACGCGCGGGGGAGGTTTCGGGAAATTTGGACGAGATATTGACCCGGCTTGCGACATTTGCGGAACACGAGCAGGAACTTAAGCAAAGAATATCCACTGCCATGTTCTACCCCATGATACTGGCAGTAGTAGGCATTCTCGTTGTAATAGGCATCATAGTGTCGATCCTGCCTTCTTTTGCGAAGATGTTCATAGAATCAAATGTTCCCCTTCCAATGCCGACAATGGTGCTCTACAACACGAATATCTTTATAAGGGCTTACTGGAAACATGCTATCGTGGTGCTGACCGGCCTGTATTTTCTGTTCCGTTGGTACAAAAAAACTCCTGCGGGAAAATACTCTATCGACAACATGATGCTTAACATGCCGATGATAGGAAAACTGATAAGACAGGCCACGATCGCAAGGCTTACAAGAACACTTGCATCCCTTATATCGGCCGGCGTACCGATACTACAGTCGCTTGAGGTAACGGAGCAAACGATAGATAATGCAATAATCTCAAAAGTGCTCAAGAACGTGTATTCATCGGTAAGTAAGGGAGAATCGATCTCTGCTCCGCTAAGGGAAAGCGGCCAGTTCCCCGCGATGACCGTTCATATGATAGCCGTAGGAGAAGAGGCCGGAACGCTCGATGCCATGCTGAACAAGGTCGCCGATTTTTATGATATGTCCACTGATTACAGCGTAAAAAAGCTGACTGCGCTGCTTGAGCCGATATTTCTG
>JBDRDU010000094.1:0-12108 GCA_043820455.1 bacterium
GGCCTTGCCGTGGAGCAGGACGGCTTCAGGGTAGAGGTAAAGAGAGAAAAGCAGGTCATGGCGGCCATTCCCCAGCAGACTGTTGTGCATCAAGCGGCTCCCGGAGCGCTATCCAAGCCGAAAGAAGAGGAAGAAGAAGGCGTTATAGCCATAACTGCCCCGATGGTCGGGACTTTTTACAGGATGCCGTCGCCGGATTCTTCGCCGTACGTTGAGGCCGGCGACAGGGTGGAGCCGGGAAAAACAGTTTGCATAATCGAAGCCATGAAGCTTTTCAACGAGATCGAATCGGAGATCAGAGGCGAGGTCGTGAAGATCCTCGTTGAGAACGGCCAGCCTGTCGAATACGGGCAAAAATTATTCCTGATCCGCAAGGAATAATGAGCTTAACCGGCAGAAGGTGGCAGATCAGCCGCCAGGAAAAGGAAGCCGCTCAGGAAATATCACAAGCATCCAGGATCTCCTCTACGCTGGCGCAGGTCCTTATCAACAGGGGATTGACGGGTATTTCGGAGATCGATGCTTTCATCACGCCAAAACTCAGTTATCTTTCTAATCCGTACGATATCCCCGACATGGAAAAAGCCGCTTTAAGAGTGCTTTCGGCAAAAAATAAGGGTGAGCGCGTCGCGGTGTACGGCGATTACGATGTTGACGGCGTAACGGGGACATCCATTCTTCTGTTGACATTGAAAGAGTTGGGCATTGATACTACATATTATATCCCCCACAGGTACAGAGAAGGTTACGGCCTGAACAATAACGCGATAAAAAAACTTTTTGATGAAGGCGTGAAACTTATAGTGACGGTCGACTGCGGCATAAGCGATACAGCAGAGGTCGAATATGCCAGCTCTCTGGGGATGGATGTCGTCATAACGGACCATCATAACCCGCCGCCTATTCTGCCAAAAGCCTGCGCGGCAGTTAACCCGAAGTTGATCGACGCTGTCCATAGGGCGAGGGACCTCTCGGGCGCGGGAGTTGCTTTCAAATTCGCCTGGGGGCTTTACAGGACGGCAGGAAGAAAGGACAGCTCAAGCCTGATGGAGCTGCTTGACCTGGCGGGACTTGGGACGATCGCCGATGTTGTGCCCCTTCTTGATGAGAACAGGATACTTGCGATATACGGGCTCAAAAGCTTGAACGACTGCAAAAGAACAGGGCTTAAGAGCCTTATGGAAGCAGCTGGAATAAAGAAAAGGGTGACCGCGAGTTCTGTGAACTTCGCGATAGCGCCGAGGCTTAATTCCGCGGGACGCCTTGAACACGCGTCGTTAAGCGTTGACCTTCTGACGACAAAAGATGAGCTGAAGGCGAGAACATTGGCGCTCGAATTAAACCGGCTCAACACGAAAAGGCAGGGGATAGGCAGCCGGATCCAGGCAGAGGTCTTTGCAAAGATCGGGGATGCCCCCGAGAGATCGATAGTTATCTCCGGCACTTCCTGGAATCCGGGGGTCATAGGGATTGTGGCGTCCCAGGTGGTTGACAGGTATTACAGGCCTGCCGTCCTGATCGGCGTTAACGAGGGGATTGGCAGGGGTTCGGCAAGATCGATCGACGGAATAAACATTTTCGGGGCCTTGAGCGAATGCAGCGACCTTTTTATCGATTTCGGCGGCCACAAAAAAGCGGCCGGGTTTGAGATAGCAGAAGATAATATCCCGGAGTTCACAAGAAGGATGAAAGGCATCCTTGACGAGCTTATTCCTGACGAGGAGCTTGTTCCGGTGCTTGAGATAGAAGCTGTGCTCCCCCCGAAAGAGATAACTATGGGGCTTGCATCCGAGCTTGAACTTCTTGACCCGCACGGCGAGGAAAATCCGCCCCCGATATTCGCGAGTTACGGATTAAAACTTATCGATATGAGGAAGGTCGGCGACGGCACCCATTTAAAGACAAAGTTCACGGACGGCATGGTCACGGTTGATTCCATAGGGTTCTCTTTAGGGGACCTTACCTCCAAATTAAGGCTGGGCGAGGCATATGATCTGGCTTATAATCTGGAGGTGAATGAATTTAACGGTTTTGAATCGGCCCAGCTGAATCTTGTTGACATCAGGAATGAGGAGAAGCCATGAAAATACTGATCGTAGGATCGGGCGGAAGGGAACACGCGCTGGTCTGGAAGATCTCCCAGAGCCGTGCCTGCCGGCAGGCAGGTAAAAAAGCAGATAAGATATATTGCGCTCCGGGAAATGCCGGCATCGCGCAGCTCGCCGAATGCGTTAACCTCAAGGCGGATGATATCCTCGAATTGAAAAAGTTCGCCGTCGCTCAAAAAATAGACCTCACTATTGTCGGGCCGGAAGCTCCCCTTGCGGCAGGGATAGTCGATGAATTCAAAAAGGATGGTCTCAAGATATTCGGGCCTTCAAAAGCGGCTGCACAGCTTGAAGGCAGCAAGGTGTTCGCGAAAAAAATGATGAAAAAATTCAACGTGCCCACCGCGGATTTTGCCGAATTTACTGACGAAAAAGATGCGATCGAATTCCTTCAGAGTTCAAATTTCCCGATAGTCATCAAGGCCGACGGGCTTGCGGCGGGTAAGGGTGTTGTTGTGGCCCGGGACTTTGGAGAGGCCGAAGAAGCCGTCCATAGGATGCTTGTGAAAAAGGAATTCGGCGAAGCTTCCTCCAGGATAATCATAGAAGAATGCCTTGTGGGACAGGAATCCTCCATACTGGCCTTTTCTGACGGCAGGCATTTTACTGTCATGCAGTCGGCTCAGGACCACAAAAGGATATTTGACAATGACATGGGGCCGAACACCGGTGGGATGGGGGCGTACAGCCCGGCGCCGGTCGTGACCGATAAAATATCAAAGGAAGTAGAAGATAAAGTTTTCAGGGGAATGATAGAGGGCATGCGGAAAGAGGGCGCGCCTTTTGTCGGAGTTCTTTATGCCGGGATAATGATCACAAAGGACGGGCCGAAAGTCCTTGAATTCAATGTTCGTTTCGGCGATCCAGAAACCCAGCCGATATTAATGAGATTAAAGACCGATCTTATTGACATCATAGAGCACATACTTGAAGGCAAACTCGACAAGATCAGGATAGAGTGGGATAAGAGAGCTGCCGTGTGTGTCGTTCTTGCTTCAGGTGGGTATCCCGGAGAATATGAGCGGGGAAAAGAGATCTTCGGGCTGGATGATGCAAAAGACTTGAAGGATGCGGCAGTTTTCCATTCCGGTACGGCGCTAAAAGACGGCAAAGTCGTCACTTCGGGAGGCAGGGTTCTTGGAGTTACGGCAATGGCGGATACCATAGCTTCCGCGATCAATAGAGCATACAGCGTTGTCCATATGGTCAAATTCGACAATATGCATTACAGGAGCGATATAGGAAGAAAAGCGCTGGAATTTATGGTAAAATCCCGCTGAACACATGTCTTACATACCTTTATATAGAAAATGGCGGTCGCAGAATTTTAATGAAATAGTCGGGCAGGAATTCATCGTCCAGACACTGAAGAACGCGGTAAAAAGCTCAAGGATCTCCCATGCCTATCTTTTTTCCGGCCCAAGGGGAACCGGAAAGACAAGCACAGCAAGGATATTTGCAAAGGCGCTCAACTGCGTCAAAGGGCCGACACAGGACCCTTGCGGGACCTGCGACCGGTGCGTAAAGATCAAAAACGGATATGCGGTTGACGTCATCGAAATAGACGCCGCATCGAACAGGGGGATCGACGAGATCCGCGACCTGAGGGAAAAAGTAAGATACGCCCCCGTTGAAGGTAAGTACAAGGTCTATATCATCGATGAGGTCCACATGCTTACTTCCGAGGCTTTCAACGCGCTCCTTAAGACACTAGAGGAACCTCCTGTTCATGTTATCTTTATTCTTGCCACGACAGAGCCCCAGAAAGTTCCCGTAACGATCGCTTCAAGATGCCAGAGGCTTGATTTCCGGCGGCTTTCAAATCCGGAGATCATCGCTCAAATAAAGAAGATCGCTGACGCCGAGGGAATAAAGATAGACGACGGCGCAGCATCACTTATTGCCCGAAATTCGGAAGGGTCCATGAGGGATGCCATATCGCTTTTCGACCAGCTTGTGTCCTTCAGCGGCAAAAGTGTGGCGCATGATGACGTTATCGCGGTGCTCGGCACTGCCAATACGGACCTTATTTTTGAATTTGGGCAGGCTCTGGGCAGGGGAGACGCAGGAAAGCTTTTTGACCTGATAAACAGGATGGTCTCAGAAGGCAGAAGCGTCCCGCAGATCACGAAGGACGTGCTTCTTCATTTACGGAACCTTATGCTTGTGCTCCTTAACAGCGACTCTTGCATTGAAGAATCGAACGAACATCTTGCAAAGCTTAAAGAACAATCCAAGCTTTTCAGCAGTGATAGGATAAAAGAAATGATGAGGATGATCTCCCGGGCCGAAATTGATATGAAATGGCATCCGCAGGCAAGGCTGCTGCTTGAGGTGGCGGTAATGGAAGCTTGCCCTGGAGGCTCGACCCCCACCGAAGAAATTAAAAATACGGAAGAAAAAAAGCCCGAAGTGAAAAGTCCTGTTAAATTTGAGCCGAAGCCGGAAGAGGAGAAAAAAGAGAAAATGTTCAAGCTCTCGGAACTGGGAGAGAAGGCTGCGTCAAAACCTTCAGCTCCCGGCTTTGGGGAAATTTCCGAGCTCAAATCCAAATGGCAGATGATACTTGACGAGGTGAAGAAGAAGAACGTCTTCGCTTTTATATCGCTTCATGAAGGCGATCCTTTCAGACTTGACAGCGGAAAGCTGACAGTTAAATTCAAGAAAGGATTTGCTTTCCATAAGGGAAGGCTGGAGGAAGATTCAGCAAGGGCTGTCGTGGAAGAAGCGGTCAAAAAAGCCTGCGGCAAAGACATAAAACTTGAATGTGTGATTGAAAGTATCGTTGTTGATACCTCCGCCTCTGCATCCAAGGTAGCCGAGCTTTTCGGGGGACAAGTGGTCTCATAACCTCACCTCATTCCTAGCCTCTCTCCTATAAATAGGAGAGAGGAAACTAAACTAAAGCATTGTTTTCCCTCTCCTACAAAGTAGGAGAGGGGTTAGGGGTGAGGTGGTTTTTTTCCCTTGACAGCACTAAAAAAGGGAGTTATATTCATTCTATGATATTCGGTAATGTAGGCGACATACTTGGCAAAGTAAAGAAGATGCAGGAAGACATGAAAGAGGTCCAGAAGGAGCTCTCGCAGGTCCTTGTTGAAGAGGACTCCGGAGGGGTAAAAGTCGTGGTTTCGGGCGACATGGAGCTGAGGGACTTCAAGCTTGATCCGAAGATATTCGAGAACAAGGATATCAAAAGGGTAGAGTGGCTTATATCTGACGCCGTTGATAAGGCTTTCGCGAAAGCGAAGAAGGAAGCGGCGAATAAGTTAAAAAAGGTCACAGGCGGGCTTTCGATCCCCGGCCTTTTCTAGGTAAAATTTATGACGGCAAGGTATCCGGAGCCGATGGGGCGTCTTATCTCGGAGTTCACAAAAATGCCGGGGATAGGTCCAAAATCGGCGCAAAGACTGGCGTTTTATGTACTGCAGGCGTCGAACGACGAAATTAAAGGATTGATAGATGCCCTGCAGGAAACAAAGAAAAAAGTCGGATATTGTTCGGCCTGCTTTAATATCTCTGTTGAGGACCCTTGCGAAATATGCGGCGACGGGGACAGGGATAAAAGCAAGATATGCGTGGTGGCACTCTCGCAGGATCTGATTGCGATAGAAAAGACCAGAGAGTATAATGGCCTTTATCATGTCCTTGGAGGAGCTATCTCTCCCTTGGACGGGATAGGCCCGGAGAACTTGAGAATAAAGGAATTATTGAAACGGCTCTCCAATGATGTTAAAGAGGTCATCCTCGCCTTGAACCCTACGGTTGAAGGCGAAGCAACAGTGATATACCTGACCAGGTTGTTCAAGCCGCTTGGAGTACATATCACCCGTATCGCATACGGACTGCCGGTAGGCAGCGACATGGATTATGCGGATGAGGTAACGCTTACGAAGGCTTTTGAAGGACGGAGAGAAGTTTCTTGAGCTGGTATTTTGATAACCTGTATAAAATAATCGTACAACCGATACTTTTTTACCAGGACATGCCGAAAGGCAGCTGGCGGGAAGGATCCCTTTCATTCGCGCTCGTTACCGGCTGGATCATGGCTTTTTCACTTACATTAGTTTTCTTCATCAATAATTATATGCCGACGGGACTGAGCTTGATAGAAGGAATAAAAGGGCAGAAGCTTATCATAGTGATACCTGTCCTTGCCGTCATGGCATTGGCCTTTTTTGTAATGACGCTCCTTATTATAGGCGGGATCTTGATCGGGGCGCTGCTTGGCTTAATGTTTTGCTGCGCCGCCGTCCTTAATTTTCTTCTAATACTTCTCGGAGGGAAAGGGAACATTTTTGAGGTCCTTAAGGCCTCGCTTTACGCAAGCTCGGTCCTGCTTGCCGGACTGATGAACATATTTTTGATGATACCCGTAAAATACAAATTGATGGCGTTCTCGGACTGGATAAACGGCGAAAGGGTCATTTTTTATTGCGCAAGCGTGTATTTGTACGGGCTTTTCAGTATTTTAGGGAGAAAGACGCACAAGGTCCCGAAATGGAAGGCTTTTCTGGCCGCGACAGTGCTGCTTATTGCACTGGTTTTGGGTAATGTTGTCCTGTCGGCGAAGATACTGCCAAAACTGGCAGCGATCCTGGGATAAAGGAGACGAATTTGGCAAAGCAAGATATTATTGAGATAAGGTGGCATGGGCGTGGTGGTCAGGGTGCAAAGACGGCGGCTCTCCTTTTTGCCGACGCTGCCCTTTCCGAAGGCAAATATATCCAAGCGTTCCCTGAATACGGGCCGGAAAGGATGGGGGCTCCTGTCCAGTCGTTCAACAGGATATCCGATGAGCCTATAACACTTCATTGCGCGATAAGCAATCCGAAGTATGTTGTCGTTCTTGACCCCACACTGATCAATAAAGTGAATGTCCTTGCCGGGGTTCCTGAAGACGGGAAGATAATCATCAATACAGGCAAGACGCCCGATGAAATAAAAAAGGAACTGAAGATAAAGGGCATAAAGGTCTATACCATTGATGCTTCGAAGATTGCAAAGGAAACAATAGGGCGGGATATCCCTAATACTCCTATGCTCGGGGCAATGGCCGCTGCGACAGGACTTCTTAATTTTGAAAGGCTTCTAAAGGATTTGGAACAGAAATTGAAGAAAAAATTCGCTTCAAAGCAGGAGATAATTGCAGGCAACCTTACTACTGTCAAAAGAGCATATGAGGAGGTAAAGAAATAAAGTGGCGGAACTGAAGAACTGGAAAGAACTTTTGAAGGGCGACGTGCTGGAAGCGGGAACCGCGGAGAAATTTGAGACCGGCGACTGGAGGAGCAAGCGTCCCATCTGGCATCCCGAAAAATGCATTCAATGTCTTTTCTGCTGGATACATTGCCCTGATACCTCCATTACGGTTGACAAGACAACGTCAAAAATGACAGGATTCGATCTCAAGCATTGCAAGGGCTGTGGGATATGCGCGCAGGTATGCCCCGTTAAGCCCGATAAAGCTATAACAATGGAACCGGAGGCGAAATAAAAAATGGCAGTAGTGGCAAAAACCGGAAATGAAGCTATGGCGGAGGCGATGCGCCAGATCAATCCCGATGTCGTTGCCGCGTATCCTATTACTCCGGCAACGGAAATAGCGATGATATTCGCCCAATTCGTTGCCGATGGCGAAGTTGATACGGAATTCGTTGCTGTGGAATCGGAGCATTCTGCTATGAGCGCGACCCTTGGGGCTTCCGCGGCGGGAGTGCGGGCGATGACGGCGACATCATCTCAGGGACTGGCCCTTATGTACGAGATACTGCCCATAGTCTCCGCACTCAGGCTTCCCATAGTGATGCCGGAAGTGAATAGGGCTCTTTCCGCGCCGATAAATATTCACTGTGATCACAGCGATACAATGGCAGCCAGGGATTTCGGATGGATCCATATCTTCTCGGAGAACGCGCAGGAAGCGTATGACAATACTCTTCAGGCTGTGAAGATCGCCGAAGACACAAGGGTGAGGCTGCCTGCCATGGTCACCACGGATGGATTCATCATAAGCCACTGCATGGAAAAGATCGAGACGATAGATGATGACAAGGCCAAAGCTTATATCGGGGGATTCAAGCCCGAGTATTCGGTCCTTGATGTAAGCAACCCGATAACGGTCGGCGCACTTGATCTCCAGGATTATTATTTCGAGCATAAATATGCTGTCGCGGAAGCGATGAGAGGGGCAAAGAACATAATACTTGAGGTTGGCAAGGACTTTGGAAAGCAGTTCGGCAGGCAATACGGCCTGTTCGAGGAATACAGGTTGGATGATGCGGAGATAGCGATCGTGGCGCTTGGTTCGACCGCCGGCACGGCCAAAGCGGTGGTCAATGATTTAAGGGAAAAGGGTATCAAGGCAGGGCTCCTGAAGATAAGGGTCTTTAGGCCGTTCCCGCACGAGGAGATCGCCGCTGTCCTTAGCAAGATAAAAGCTGTTGCGGTAATGGACAGGAGCGATTCTTTCAATTCAGCCGGAGGGCCTGTGTTTACGGAGATAAGATCGGCGCTTTTTGATTCATCCGTCAAACCGAAACTGATAAATTACATCTATGGCCTGGGCGGAAGAGATATTTCAAAAGGAGAGATCGAAAGCGTATATAATGAACTTGGAGAAACGGCAAGAACGGGGAAGATCAAGAATATTTTCAATTATCTGGGAGTGAGGGGAATATAATGGCGAACTTAAAGGAGATGGCAAAACAGGAAGAAAGGCTGACAGGCGGCCACCGCGCATGCGCGGGATGCGGCATCCCTATAATCGTCCGCCAGGTAATGCACTCAATAAAGGATAAAGTCGTTGTCGGCTGTGCCACGGGATGCCTCGAAGTTGTCACAACGATCTATCCATACACGGCCTGGAAGGTCCCTTTCCTTCATAATGCTTTCGAGAACTCCGCTGCCACTGTATCCGGAGTGGAAGCTGCTTACAGGGCGTTAAAGAAAAAGGGCCTGCCTGCCGGCAGGCAGGGAAGTATCAGCGAAGAGATCAAATTCATTGCTTTCGGAGGAGATGGTGGTACTTACGACATCGGTTTCCAATCCCTTTCGGGCGCTATGGAAAGAGGCCATGATATGCTTTATATATGTTATGACAATGAAGCGTACATGAACACTAGCATCCAAAGGTCAAGCGCCACTCCGTTCGGTGCGAACACGACGACGGCTCCCGCAGGACGAGTGAAGCATGGCAAGGAACAGTTCAGGAAAGATCTGACAGAATGCATGGTGGCCCATAATATCCCGTATGCAGCCCAATCTGCCGTCGGGAACTGGATGGACCTGACGAAAAAGATCGAAAAAGCAATGACGATAAAAGGACCCAAATTCATCAATGTCCTTCAACCCTGCCAGCTTGGATGGGGATACCCCATGGAGAACACTGTCGCAATGGGACAGCTTGCGGTCGACACATGTTTTTGGCCGCTGTATGAGGTCGAGAACGGGATATACAAATTGACTTACCGGCCCAAAGAAAAGAAACCGGTGGCGGAGTGGCTTAAACTTCAAACAAGGTTCAAGCACCTTTTTAAGCCGGGCAATGAGAAACTATTGGTGGATATACAGTCCAATGTCGATAAAAATTGGGAAAAACTGCTCAAAAAGTGTGAAGGATAAGGACTAGAAAAAAAGGGGGTGTGGCTCAATGAACCAGAAACAATTGGCGGACAGGGTGGCGGCAAAGTTAAAGGACGGCAAGGTCAAGAAAGTAATGGTCGAGAAGATACTTGAAGAGTCGCTCAATGTTATTTCGGAAGCATTGGTTAAAGGGGAAAAAGTAAGGCTTGTCGGTTTCGGGAATTTTTTGGTAAGGACAAGAGCTTCCAGAGTAGGAAGGAACCCTCAGACAGGAGAGCAGATCAATATCCCGCAGTCAAAGTCTCCTGCGTTCGTTCCGGGAATAAATTTGAAGAAGGTAATTAAAGGAAAATAAATTAATGCCCAAGACATCAAAAGGCCAGGTCTTTGATGACTTAGGCCTTCTGCTTGAAGTATTGCCCCAAAGGATAAGATCCGCGGTCGAAGGAAAACCCAATCTGCATGAGATGACCGAGGTCGTCCTTGATCTGGGTAAAACCCCTGAAGCAAGGTTCTCTCTTCCTGGCGGCGCGAAGGGCTTGTATATAGAAGGACCCCTGATAAGCGATGAGGATATTAAATATGTCACGGGCAAGGTAGGGGAATTCACCTCGGATAACAGGGCAGGAATAGAACGGACACTCCACAGGATCTCCGCTATAAGAAACAGGCATGGAAAGATCGTTGGCTTGACGCTCCGCGTCGGGCGGGCGATATTCGGGACCATTGACATCATCCGCGACATCATCGAATCGGGCAAGAACATACTTTTTATGGGACCTCCCGGGATCGGCAAAACAACGAAGCTGAGGGAGGCGGCAAGAGTGCTTTCCGATGATTTTGACAAGCGTGTTATCGTTGTCGATACTTCAAATGAGATCGGCGGCGACGGCGATATCCCTCATCCGGGAATAGGACGCGCCCGAAGGATGCAGGTCTCGTCCCCCGATAGGCAGCATGCGGTCATGATCGAAGCGGTGGAGAATCACATGCCGGAAGTTATAATAGTCGACGAGATCGGGACTGAAGCGGAAGCCGCGGCGGCCCGGACCATAGCTGAGCGCGGCGTCCAACTTGTTGGGACAGCGCACGGGGTCATCCTTGAGAATATCCTTAAGAACCCGACCTTATCGGACTTGGTCGGCGGCATCCAAACCGTAATACTGGGCGACGAGGAAGCGCGAAGGCGCCACACGCAGAAAGCGGTGCTTGAAAGAAAAGCGCCTCCCACATTTGACATAGCCATAGAGATAAGGGAAAAGGATAAATTTGCGATCTATAAAGATGTTGCGTCAGCTATAGATAAATTGCTCAGAGGGGCGCATCCTGAACCTGAGATAAGGGTAAGGACTTCTGACGGCAAGATCGAGGTCAAGGAAGCCCCCAAGGAGATGCCGGAATTCACCCTGGAAGAAGAGCTGCAGGCCGAAAAGAAAAGGGGCAGAGGGATCTTAAGGATATATCCTTTCGGGGTAAATAAAGGATTGATATTGAGGGCCATAAAGGCAATGCAGGTCCCGGCAAGCGTTGCGGATAGGATGGACGAAGCGGATATTCTCCTTACTGTCAAAGCAAAAGCGAGGCCCGGCACGAAGATAATGGATGCTGCTGAGGAACACAGATTGTCCGTACATGTCATCAGGAAGAATGTTTCAAGCCAGATAAATAAATTCCTGAAATATTATTTTAAGGTTGGCGGCGCTGACGAGGCGGAAGAAATAGCGATGAGAGAAGCCGAGGAAGGCATGCAGCAGGCATTGAATTCAAAAAAATCCATAGACTTAAGCCCTCAAAATGCCTATATCCGAAGGCGCCAGCATCAGCTGGTGGAGGAGAGAAAATTAAGGTCTGAGAGCGTCGGCGAAGAGCCGCAAAGAAGGCTAAGGATATATCCGTCCTGACACAAAAATGCTTACTGACATAGAAATAGCCCAAAAAGCAAAACTTAAACCGATCAATGATATAGCAAAAAAAGCGGGATTTTTGGCGTCGGAAGTTGAGCTCTATGGAAAAGATAAAGCAAAGATCAATTTATCCGCGCTGAAAAGATTAGCAAAAGATTCCGCCAAAGGCGGATCCACCTCAGGCGGAAAAAACGGGAAATTGATCCTTGTGACAACGACCACTCCGACCCCGTGGGGAGAAGGCAAGACCACTACTACGATCGGATTGGGTCAAGCTCTGGCAAAGATCGGGAAAAAAGCTTTTGTGTGCATCAGAGAGCCGTCACTTGGGCCTGTCATGGGAGTAAAGGGCGGCGCCGCTGGCGGCGGATATTCTCAGGTCCTTCCGATGGATGACATAAATCTTCACTTTACCGGCGATATCCATATGGTCACGGCCGCCCACAATCTTCTTTCAGCTATGATAGACAATCATATATTTCATGGGAATGAACTGGAACTTGATCCGAACC
>JBDRDU010000095.1:0-5211 GCA_043820455.1 bacterium
GATACTATTAATATCAATATCTATTATTTTAATAGACCCATCATTTTTAAACTCAAACATTTGCTTTTCATCATCAAAAATAATATTTAAGACGGGACTCAATTTAAGCTCATAATCTAAATTTTGATACCAATGCGTCCACCATACTCCTGCTCCCGTAATAATGAGGCCAATTATTATAGGCCAATGGTGTAAAGTTAATCTTTTAAATATATTTATCATTGAAGTCACAACTTAATTTGAATTCTATGTAACAAAATACCAATTTTATCCTCTGCTTTTTATGCAGCCACTATATTTACCAGTTTCTTCGGAACGTAGATGGTCTTTATGATCTTTTTGCCTTCGATAAATGGCTTGATCTTCGCGCTTCCTGACGCCAGCTTTTTTATCTCATCCTCGGAAGTATCGGCCGGGACCACAATGTTATCCCTTAATTTTCCGTTAACCTGGATGACGATAGTGATATTTTCCTCCCTGATAAGCTCCGCATTATATTTCGGCCAGGTTTGGCGGTGGATGGACGGCTTTTCCTTGATCTTTTGCCATAGCTCTTCCGTCATATGCGGCGCAAAAGGTGCGAGGATCAGCAAAAAGCTGCGGGCAAGTTCGATGTTCAGATGTTCCAGGTCCGAAGTTCCATTTATCAGTATCATCATGGCTGAAATAGCGGTATTGAATCTCAGATTTTCGATATCATCGCCGACCTTCTTTATCGTCTTGTGCATCAGGCCGTTGAGTTCTTTCGGCAGGGGCTCATTATTTAACGGCTTATCATAAAGCCGCCAGACCTTTTCCAGGAATCTACTTATTCCCATGATCCCCTGGGTCGACCAGGGCTTTACCATCTCAAGAGGCCCCATGAACATCTCATACATCCTGAAAGCATCCGCACCGTGCTCGCCGATCACATCATCAGGATTTATGACATTGCCGAGCGACTTCGACATTTTCCGGCCGTCCTCGGATAATATCAATCCCTGGTTGGTCAATTTCTGGAAGGGCTCGTCATTGGGCACAACGCCGATATCGTGCAGGAACATATACCAGAACCTTGAATACAAAAGGTGGAGCACGGCGTGTTCAGCCCCTCCGATGTAATGGTCCACGGGCATCCAGTATTTTATTTTGTCTTTGTCGGCAAGAGCTTTACTATTTTTTGGATCGATATATCTCAAAAAGTACCAGTTGCTTCCCGCCCATTGAGGCATTGTGTTCGTTTCCCTTTTCGCGGGGCCTTTGCATTTAGGGCATTTTACATTGACCCATTCCTTGATATTGGCGAGAGGGGATTCGCCCGTTCCCGTTGGCTCATATTTTTTCACTTCAGGCAACTTGAGAGGCAGCTCAGATTCAGGAAGACCCACCACGCCGCACTTTGGGCAGTGGACGACAGGTATGGGCTCGCCCCAGTATCTCTGGCGCGAGAATACCCAGTCGCGGAGCTTGTAATTGATCGTCTTTTTCCCGAGTGCTTTTTTCTCAAGGTCCCCGGTTATTTTTTCTTTGAACTCGGCTGTTTTAAGCCCGTTGTAGGGACCCGAATTGACGGCTATGCCGTCCTCAACATAAGCCTCGGTCAGATCATGAGGCTTGCCTGCCTCGCCGGCAGGCGGGCCGTCCTTTGAGACGACTTGTATTATTTTGAGGCCGAATTTTGTCGCAAATTCAAAATCCCTTTCATCATGGGCTGGAACGGCCATTATCGCTCCGGTCCCGTAAGTTATAAGGACATAATCGGAGATCCAGATCGGGATCTTTTCATTGTTCACGGGATTGACCGCGTAAGCGCCGGTGAAAACTCCGGTCTTTGACTTTATAAGATGTTCTCTTTCGATGTCGCTTTTCTGGCGGGCTTTCTCTATGTACTCCTGGACCTCGTCCGTTTTGTCATCAGCTGTTATCTCGAGTACAAGAGGATGCTCAGGAGCTAATACCATATAGGTGGCGCCGAAGAGAGTATCCGGCCTCGTGGTGAATACCCTTATCACTTCCTTGAATCCATCGATCTTGAAGTCCACCTCGGCTCCGGTGCTTTTGCCGATCCAGTTCCTCTGTTGCAGCTTGATCGCCTCCGGCCAGTCAAGCTTTTCGAGGCCATCGAGAAGGCGGTCGGCATAAGCGGTTATCTTAAGCATCCACTGGCGCAGGTCTTTTTTTGTCACGGTAGTGCCGCATCTTCCGCACGCGCCGTCCGTTACTTCCTCGTTGGCAAGACCTGTCTTGCAGGATGGGCACCAGTTTATGGGAACGGTCGCCTCGTAAGCCAGGCCTTTTTCAAAAAGCTTAAGAAATATCCACTGGGTCCACTTAAAATACTCGGGGTCGGTCGTGTCGAGCTCCCTGTCCCAATCATAGGAAAATCCTATGCTTTTTACCTGGCGCTTGAAAGTCTCGATATTTTTTTGGGTGGCGATCCTGGGATGAGTGCCGGTCTTGATGGCGTAATTCTCGGCTGGCAGGCCGAAAGCGTCCCACCCCATTGGATGGAGGACATTAAAGCCGTTCATCCTTTTATAGCGGCATAGTATATCGGATGCGGTATAACCCTCGGGATGCCCTACGTGAAGCCCCGCGCCGGAGGGGTAGGGGAACATGTCCAGGCAGTAGAACCTTTTATCTTTCAAGAATTTGGGATCTTCGGTACATTTATAAGTTTTGTCCTTATCCCAGAAGGACTGCCACTTTTGCTCTATAGCTTTATGGTTATATTCAGACATAACTAACGTATTTTAGCAAAAGAATGACAAATGACCAATGTCAAATGTCAAATTAATGCCCAATGACCAAATCCCAATGGAACATTAATTGGAACCGCGACTTTAGTCGCAGGTTCCAATATGGTATAATTCCGCCAATTATGGCGATTGTTGTACAGAAATATGGCGGAACATCGGTTGGCACGATCGAGCGCATCAAGAATGTTGCGGTCAGTGTTGCTGCCGCGAAATCTGCCGGCAACAATGTGGTCGTGGTCGTTTCGGCAATGGGTGATACGACGGATGAACTGATAGACCTGCTTCATAAAGTAACGGACGCCCCCGATCCAAGAGAATATGATATGCTTATTTCAACAGGCGAGCAGGTTTCGGCCGCGCTTGTTACAATGGCGATACACTCGCTCGGCTTCAAGGCCGTGTCATTGACCGGCTGGCAGGCAGGTGTCCAGACCGAAGACATTCCGTCCAAGGCGCGCATCACTCACATCAAGCTGGACAGGATCCAAAAGGAATTAAAGGAAGGCAGGATCGTTGTGGTGACGGGCTTTCAGGGAATAGACAGCCGCGGCGATATAACGACCATTGGAAGGGGAGGGTCGGACACATCTGCCGTGGTCATTGCGGCCGCTTTAGGGGCCGAAGTATGCGAAATATATACCGATGTTGACGGCGTTTATACGGCGGACCCAAGGATAGTCAAGGACGCCAAGAAATTGAAATTTGTTTCCTATGATGAAATGCTTGAGCTCGCAAGTCTCGGTGCGCAGGTGCTTCATCCCAGATCAATTGAATGCGCAAAAAATTACGGCCTTATGATCCATCTACGTTCGAGTATTTCTGATGTTGAAGGGACTTACGTCTCCGCCAAAGGCGGATCCGCCTCAGGCGGAAAGGAGAATAATATGGAAAAGAAAGATGTTGTGTCAGGGGTGGCTATAGATGCGAATATCGCGAAAGTGGGTATTTTGAAGATCCCGGACAAGCCTGGCATCGCCGCGAAGTTGTTCAAGGCTTTGGGAGACGAAAAAATAAACGTTGATATGATCATTCAAAGCATCCACTCTGCCGGCTCCATGGCCGACATGGCATTTACGGTGGCAAAGCCCGACACGAAGAAAGCGGTAGATGTTACAAAAAGGGTCGCGATCGAGCTCGGCGCCGAAGGCGTTGTTTCCGATGATAACGTCGCCAAAGTATCGATCGTCGGCGTTGGAATGATATCAAACCCCGGGGTTGCCGGCACAATGTTCGAAGTGCTTGGAAGGAACGGCGTGAATATAGAGATGATAAGCACTTCGGAGATAAAGATATCCTGTGTTGTGAAGGCGGACCAGGCAAAAAAAGCGATGGAAGTACTTCACAAAGAGTTCAACTTAGGCAAATAACCTGATGCTCAAATTTACCGCTCTTGTTATTTTTTCCTACTTTCTGGGTTCGTTCCCGTCAGCGTACCTGGCCGGAAAGATCAGGAAAGGCATAGACATAAGGCAGGAAGGAAGCCGCAACGCCGGCGCGGCGAATGTCCTTGTAGTTATCGGCCCGATATTCGCGGCGCTGGTATATGTTACTGATCTCCTGAAAGGCCTGATACCTGTGCTTTTGGCAAGGAATATCATGGGAACGGATGTCTCGATGGGCCTTTGCGGCCTGGCCGCGATATTGGGGCATGATTTTCCGATATTCATAAAGTTTTCCGGCGGAAAGGGCGTTGCCACAACAACGGGAGCGATGTTCGGGATACATTCGCTCATCATGACGATCCTGCTTTTTGCCTGGATCTTTTTTGTGGCATTGACGAACTATTTCATTTTAAGCTCGCTCATATGCATGCTTCTCATACCGATCTTGATGTATTTATTTAAGCTGTCGAATACATTCATGATCTTCGGTTTTTTGTATTTTCTGGCAGGCTTGTTTACACACAGGAAAGATGTTGTTAGAATATTCAGCGGTCAGCATCCCACTGCTTTTAATTCGATCAAGAAGTATTTTAGGATCTAGGTTTGTCTGATCGGGGCGTGGCCCAGCTTGGTCTAAGGCGCCACTTTGGGGTAGTGGAGGTCGTGGGTTCAAATCCCGCCGCCCCGATCAGACAATATCTAATTTGGGGTGTGGAGGTCGCGAACGATTCTTGTTTTACCTCTGCTTTAAGGTTAAGGAAACCAAAAATGCACCGCTATTTCATTAAAACCTATGGCTGCCATCTGGATGGAAATATACCACAAGCTAAAATCTGTCCTGGAATTCATCTATAAAGATCAAATCTAATTGCCATCCAGCCGGGCCAGGTAGCAACAACCCTATATAGTCTAGGTAGGTACACACGTACGCATGCGTTGCGCTTGCAGCACGGCCGCAGGCGCGCAGGTAATTCCACCAGATAATATATATCAATATGTACGTAGTTAGAGTAGAAGCTATCATCATTGAATGAACAAAGAACATTAAGGATCACATTGCGATACATTCAACTAATTTCTTGGCTGTAGCT
>JBDRDU010000096.1:0-3275 GCA_043820455.1 bacterium
CGCGGCAAGTATCACAACGCGCCCTTTTTGCATGTGGCGCATCGCCCTGCGCCTGATAAAGGGTTCGGCGATCGATTTCATCTCTATGGCGGTCTGGACGCGGCTGTCCACGCCTTTTTTCTGGAGTGCGTCCTGAAGCGCGAGCGCGTTAATGACGGTCGCAAGCATTCCCATGTAGTCGGCTGTAGCCCTGTCCATTCCTTTAGCGCTTCCCGCTATGCCCCTGAATATGTTGCCGCCGCCCGCGACAATCGCCACGTCTATTTTATGTTTTTTTATCGCTTTGATCTCTTCTGCAATAACATCCAGCACCTGCGGATCGATCCCGTATTTTTGTACGCCGCCGAAAACTTCTCCGGAGAGTTTGAGGAGGATCTTCTGGTATTTGACTTTCATTGCTCGCGATTATACTACTTGCCATATATATTCGCAAGAGTTCGCGATAAATTCAAAAGTATATATGTAGTGATTTTATCATCATTATTTGGTATGATTATTTTAGAAAGCATTGAGGTGATAATATGGCAACTAAAAGGGAGACAATAATTTCGAAAGCCATAGAGGCAATCAAATCTAATCCGAACGGTGTTAGGTATTCGGAACTTGTCAGAAAAGTTCAAGAAGAACTGCCAGATATGCCCGTAAACACAATACACGGGACTGTTTGGGATTTGGATGCAGAATTACCAAAAGAAATTTACAAGCCGGCACGAGGGCTTTTTCGTCACACTACTTTTAAAGAGATAGAAATTAAACAGGAAGAACGAATGCCCCCTTCAAAAATCGGAAAAATCAAAGAAGAGGATTTTTATCAGCCATTTGCGGATTGGCTTACCAATGAATTGGAGGAATGCAACAAAGCGATTGCCTTAGGCGGCAGTACGTTTAAAGATAAGTGGGGAACCCCTGATGTAATAGGAAAGCGAGAATCGCTTAGAAGTGATATTGTCAAGGGTCCAACTGAAATTGTATCTGCGGAAATTAAAGTAGATACAAAAGATTTAATTACAGCTTTTGGCCAAGCATGTTCCTATAAATTATTTAGTCACAAGTCCTATATAGTTGTCCCAAAAGATTCATCCCAAGATGATGTTTCCAGGTTGGATGCTTTATGTTTGATTTTTGGAATAGGATTAGTTTTATTTAATAATGGCGATGTTAAAGATCCTCGATTTGAAATTAGAGTTAGGCCACTTAAGCAGGAGCCGGATATGTTCTATGTAAACAAATATATGAAATTAGTAGAGAGTGAATTGTTTTAATAGAATTTGATTAAAGATGTGAAAACCTGTCCGGCCCCACAGGGTACGACCTAAAATATATTATTGAGCTTTGTTGTAGAGAGGGTATCCTAGCCTCAGTGAGGCGCGAAGCGCTTATTGTTGTTCATTCGCTTTTTTCTTCCGCCTTAAACCCTATCGCCAGCTTCCTTTCCTCTTCCGTCGGCGGATCCATGAGTTTTTTTATGGCAGTAAAGACCTCGCGGAATTGACCGTCATACCTCCCCTCTATCTCATCGATCTTTTCCTTAAGCTCCTTGTAGCCCGCGAACATCCGGCGTAGCTTTGTGAACGTCCGCATTATCTGAATGTTCACAAGCATAGCTCTTTCACTGCTCAATACCGACGAGAGCATGGCTACTCCCTGTTCGGTAAAGGCGATCGGATTCGCTGTTGAGTGCTTCAATTTTTCGAACCGGTCACAAATTGTGACCAGTTCTTCTTTTTCGTGATCTAACAGCAAAATAAGGCAAAGAGAACCCTTCAGGGCAAGCTAGGGGGTCAACATGTTCAGGCTCACTTACAATAGACGCTTGACAAAATACCATAACTATGGTATATTTCTACCATAAACATGGTATCACTTAGATCTAAAATAACCATTAAGCTGCTTAATTATTACTTCCTCAATAAGGGGGCGAGCAACTATATTAATGAGCTTGCAAAGATCCTTGAAGTTGACCCGAAGAATCTTTACCGCAAACTGAATGAGCTGGAAAAAGAAGGGCTTTTTGAAAGCGAATTCAGGGGAAAACAAAGATACTACCGCCTTTCCAGGAATTTCCCGCTGCTTGAACAGTATAAAGATATATTTGAACAGACCTGCGGGATCGCTGATGGGAAAAAGAAAAGGATCGTCGCGGACGATATGTTGAATATTGACGAGGCAGTGCCGACTATTGACGTGATCTATGCTGTTGACGGGAAAGCGACCCCCGATCGTAAAAACAGGGTCAGGCAACTTGAGTCCGCCCTGGATGAAGGGCACAGATGCTCAAGCCGCGATATTTTCAACGCCAGATTGAATAATTTCTTTGTCGCAACGAACGATCCGCTCCTGACGGCGGTTTGCGGAGAAATAGGCAATAATGCCTTTGACCATAACCCCGGAAACTGGCACGATATTGCCGGATTGTATTTTAATTATGACCAGCCTCATCTGGCGGTTTTCATTGACCGCGGGCAGGGCGTGATGAGCAGCTTGAAAAAAGTCCGGCCGAAAATTCAAAGCGACCTCCAGGCGGTTAAAACGGCTTTTACCGAACGGGTTTCCGGGCGCGATCCTGAACAAAGAGGGAACGGATTAAAGTTTGTTGCCGAAGCCGCAATGAAAAACGGGTGGGAGCTGTTCTTTCAGTCGGGAAACGGGATTTGTTTCATTGACGGCGGGATAATGGGTTTTAGAGCGTCCGGCGCGGGAAAGTATTTAAAAGGCTGTTTCGCCGTGCTAAAATACCGATAAGATGAAGATCGATATTATTAAATTTGGCGAAATACTTATATCAAGGCCCGCGGGAAAAGAGGCATTTCTTGCCGCGAAGGCATATTTATTGAAGGCCCTTCAGCCGCGCGAAGGAATAATTATCGATTTCGCCGGAGTGAAAGTGCTTTCGCCGTCCTGGGCGGATGAATTTATAACACAGATAAAACAAATGTACAAAAAGAACAAAATAACATTCCTCAACATTACCAATCCATCTGTTAAGGCGACGCTCGCCGCGATAAAATAGCGGGGAGTGAGCGTGGCGTAGTAACGAACTCAACGATCTTTTGTGCGGTTTTTTTGATGCTACCCGGCTCTCCCAAAAGCGAACGGACTTCGGCGTAGCCGGACCTGGCTTTTTCCGGATCGGCCAGGACCTTTTCCGCTTCATTATATATGTTCTCCGCTGTCGCTCTCTGCATGACGTATTCAGGGACGACCATTTTGCCTGCAAGTATGTTCGGCATGCTGTAGAAAGGGAGTTTGATGCCCAAAAGATATTTGCCGATCGC
>JBDRDU010000097.1:0-2482 GCA_043820455.1 bacterium
GATGATGACAGTTCTTCCGGTCTCGCGGTTATGCGCGAACTGAATATTGCAGCCGCCCGTCACTTCTATCGCGTCAACTATTCTGTATGAATACTCCTGTAATATCTCCTGGGTTTTCTTTGGAACGGTCAGCATAGGCGCGACGCAGAAGCTGTCGCCGGTATGCACTCCCATAGGGTCTATGTTCTCGATAAAGCAGACAGTGATCTTATTCCCGGCAACATCGCGCACCACTTCGAGTTCCAGCTCGTCCCATCCGATGACGGATTCCTCGACAAGTATCTGGCCGATAGGCGACGCTGAAAGCCCTCTCGCGGCAATGGTTTTTAATTCTTCCACATTGTATACAGCGCCTCCGCCCGCACCTCCCATCGTGTAAGCAGGCCTTAATATCACCGGGTATCCGAGTGTTGCGGCTATTTTTTCAGCTTCTTCAACTGAATATGCCAGCTCGCTTTTAGGCATGTCTATCCCCAGCTTTTGCATTTCTTCCTTGAATGCCTTCCTGTCCTCTCCCCGCTCAATGGCATCAGCTTTGACGCCTATAAGCTCGACATCGTATTTCTTAAGGATCCCGCTTTTATGCAGGGCCGCTGACATGTTAAGGCCGGTCTGTCCGCCAAGGTTCGGCAGCAGCGCGTCGGGGCGTTCTTTTTCGATTATCTTTTCGATATGTTCTATGTTAAGAGGTTCAATGTATGTCCTGTCCGCCATTTTAGGGTCGGTCATGATAGTGGCTGGATTTGAATTGACGAGAACAACCTCATATCCTTCCTCGCGGAGCGCCTTGCAAGCCTGGGTTCCCGAATAATCGAACTCGCAGGCCTGGCCGATGATTATGGGGCCGGAACCGATGACCAGCACTTTCTTTATATCTTTTCGTTTTGGCATGATATTCCTCCTTAAAAAAAACGCCTTCGCTTAATTAATCCCGCATCGTCTTAATTAAACGCAAGGCGCCCTTGCCTGCCATTAATGTGATCCAAAACAAACTGCACTATCCTATATGACCCGGGAATGCTTGTCAAGAAAGAAAAACATGGTAAACTTATCATAGCAACGACTGTAAAGGAGTTGAAATGAAAAACTCAAAAGTCTCCTCCAGAGGCGGATGCGCCTCAGGCGCAAAAACTCAAAAGGAAAAAGTGCAAGTAAAAATTAAAAACTTTTTACTTTTAACATGTATTTTTACCTTTTTACTTTTACCTTTTGACTTTGCCTATGCCATCCGTCCCCTTTACACGGAGGACTGCTGGGTAACGACCGCCGGCAAACCCGCGATCGAAACAGGGGGACTGCTTTTATCGAGCAGGAATGACACCGGATATAAAGAGATCGTAACTTCATTGAAGTACGGGCTGAACAAAAGCGTGGACATCAGCATAGACCTGCCATATTTCTCAGCCGGCTCCTACAGCGAGAATTATGACGGGCTGAGCGACGGGACTTTCAAGATCAAGTATAACCCCTATAACAACAATGAATGCGAAGGCGTTTCCTTCCTTCTGGGATACATGGTCAACACCGGAGATCCGAACAATGCCAACCTCAGCACAAGTCAGCATGATATAACGACAATGTTCATTTATTCGAAAGATGTCGGGGAGTTCAATTATCATTTGAACTTTGGATATACTTTTGACGACAACCCCGTCAGAAGCGATGCAGAGGATTTCATTATTTACAATGCTTCCGTTGTTAAGCCATTGAACGAAACTATCAATGTAATGGCCGAAACACAATACAACATAAACCTTTTGACCGGCTCGATCGTCCACGAAGTGGCGGCAGGGTTTAATTACACATTTAACAAGAACTTTATCCTGGACGCGGCGTTCGGCTGCGGGCTGACCGAGGATTCTTCAAGTTCGAACCTTGCCTTTGGCGCTACTTTTCTTTTTGATTAATTAAGAGGGGGCATATCGTGCACATACCGAACGGTTTTCTTGATCCGAAGGTCTCGGCAGGCGCCGCTTTTGCGGCTGCCGGAGTCCTTGGCTACTGCATCGCAAAGGTGAGGCAGGCGCTGTCCGCGGCCGTCCCGGAAGCCGTTTTTGCCAGGGTCGGAAATATGGCCTGCACGGTTTCCAACAGGTCGGCAAAGCTGATGTCGAGTTTTGCCGAAGATCACCTGATGCGAATGGGCGCCATCGGCTCCCTCATATTCGCCGCGCAAATGTTCA
Organism: bacterium; assembly: GCA_043820455.1. Taxonomy (GTDB): domain Bacteria; phylum Margulisbacteria; class WOR-1; order CAVSGV01; family CAVSGV01; genus JBDRDU01. The sequence continues at coordinate 2,184 of JBDRDU010000097.1, forward strand.
ATTTTCCCGTTAACAGCGGCACTTCCGGGCATCTTCTCGGCGGAATAATTGCCGCGATCGCTCTCGGGCCTTTTTCCGGATCCATAGTCATCGCCGTTGTTCTGGCGGTCCAGTCGATATTTTTTGCCGACGGCGGGATCATGGCGCTCGGGGCGAATATATTGAACATGGCAATTATTGGAACGCTCGCGTGTTATTACATATATTATTTTATTAATAAGATGTTCAGGAACGAGGTTGGAGCATATGCCGGCGTTTTCCTGTCTGCTTTCTTTTCCGTACTGCTCGCTTCGATCGCC
>JBDRDU010000098.1:0-3748 GCA_043820455.1 bacterium
ATTACAGAGAAGAAAAAGTTATTAGGGAGCAAGGCGGGCAGGGGAGGGAAGGTCATTGTGGCGGTATCAAAAGACGGGAGTGAGATACTGGAGCTTGGCGGCAAGTTCGCTTTTACAACGCGCACAAGCCCGTTCTCGCAGGTCATAACAGGCGTTTACAAGAGAGTTTACACGGGGAACGACCGCAAGAAACCGCCTCTTAAAAAGCCAGCCATCAAGCGGTAAAAGGCTTAAATATCCCCCATCTTTGGCAGCTTGTTAAATACCCAGCCAAAAAAGAAACCGGCGCAAAAACCGTCGATCAGTGCCCAGATCGTTCCGATAATTATTCCTCCTAAACTTGGCCCATATCCCTTATAGATCGATGCGAGGCTTTGCATTAAGATAGTTCCCCAGTTGAAAAATGAAACGAGAAGGCCTAGGAACAGGACCCCGCCTGCCCAAATGATCCCGACAGCAACGCCAAGCCTTATTGAATCTATTTTCATGTTTCACCTCCTCCAAAGGGACATTTCAGCGCTATTTTCTTATGTTCTTTGCCGGAGCAGAATCTGACCTCATGGCGATCTTTATCAGCCGCCACACCCTCATTATCAATCCCTTTTCTCTTTTATTAAAAGCGGAATGCGCTTCCTCTATGTTCTTGCCGATCTCCGCGTTTAAAGATGCCGATTTTGTCATGCTCAGTATCTGTGACGGATATACGCTCCTGTGCCCCGTCATGAGAAAACTTATCACGCAGGCCACGGCGGCGTAAGAGGCCACCTGAGGCCCAAAAAGCTCCACTGCCATGATGCTTGCGGCAATGGGAGTGTTTGCAGCTCCCGCAAGCAGGCTCAGGAATCCTATCGCCGCGAAAGTTGCCGGATCCAAATGAAATATATGAGCGAAAAAACTGCCCGCGGTGGCCCCTATGAAAAATATCGGCGTTACAATGCCGCCGCTTCCTCCGAAAGCGAGCGTGATGGAAGTGAAAACAGTCTTGACTATGAATGTATACCAAGGCGCGACTGTGCCGTGAAGATTGGACAATATCGTATCCAGCCCAAGCCCGAGATACTGCTTTGAAAATATCAGGGTCAATAAAATAAGGGAGAAACCGCCGATCAGCCCTTTATAAGGATCCCATATCTTTATTTTGCGGGCCAAAGAATTAAAGGATCTCATTACCTCTATCAAGAAAAAAGAACATAAACCGAAGAATATCCCCGATAAGATCACGATAAGAAAGAATGATTCGGAAAAAACGGGGACAAAATTGAGCGGAGCATTAAAATAGGCCGCTCCAAAGGAAGTGGAGACCTGGTACGCCGTTATTCCGGCAATAAATGACGGAAGAAGAACATCATAGAGAATGGAGCCGACAAATAAGACTTCAACCCCGAAAATAGCGCCAGCTATAGGCGTACCGAAAACCGAAGCGAATCCCGCGCTTATTCCGCAGATCACCAGCTTTCTCCTGTCTTTGTCGCCGAACCTAAAAAAGTCCGCGAATATGGAAGACAGCCCGCCTCCTATCTGAGCACACGGTCCTTCTTTTCCCGCGGAACCCCCAGATACCAGGGTGATTATCGTTGCAAGCAACTTGACGGGCACTACGGCGCCGTTTATCTTCCCCGAACGTTTATGGACGGCTTCTATGACCTTTTCCGTGCCGTGCCCGGCGGCATCCTTTGCAAAGATATCCACCAGGAAGGCGCTCAGGAAGAACGCCACAGGAAGCAGCAGATAATAATAAGGGTAGTTCGAAGTATAAGAGATACTTACATTGAGCAATTTTATAAAAAGAGTGGTGGATCCACCCACTATAATGCCTACTACGGTCGCAAGAAAGACCCACTTGAGGACCGAGATGAAAATGACGATGCTTTCTATTATCTTTTTCTGCACATTGACATTTATATCATATTGAAAAGGGATTTCACAGGGGATATCCTGTTCTCTGTAGTCTGATCAAACTTTTCTGCCCGGCAATATTATCTGGATGACCTTTTTCAATATTTCCAGAGAAGCTTCGCCCTCTGGCTGGGTATTCATCATCATTGTAGTGGTAATGCCTGTCTTCGGGTCCCTTACCATATAACTGATATAGCCGGGAAGTCCGCCGTTGTGCCCGACAAAGCCGCCAAAAGTGAAGACATTATATCCGTACCTTGCTGATGGAAAGTCTTTCCTTGCCGTTCCGGCCAGTTCCACCCATGTGCTCATCCGTTCCTTCTGGAGCTTTCTTGATATTAAAGCTCCGTCGGTAATGGCGGTGATCAGTATCTTAAGATCAGGCATGTTCGATATGATGGCGCCGGCCGCCCATCCCCAGGAAGGATTTGCATATGTCCAGTCATCGGCCTTGCCGTTCTTGAACATGTATCCATGCGCCATGTTCCCGTTGGTCTCTGATGCAACGGGGAAATAAGTGTTCTTAAGACCGAGAGGCTCGAATATCCTCGCCTTTACCTCGCTTGCAAGGGTATGTCCGGTCAATTTTTCGATTATCATTCCCAGCAGCACAGTATTGGTATTCGAATAATTAAAACCTTTGCCCGGTTCAAAGTAGGGCTTTTCATTTATGGCGTAGCTGATAAGCTGGCGGGGAGTGAACGGTCTTTTGGGATCCGACTCCAGAAGTTCCCCGAATTTTTCTGATGTGGAATAGTTGAAGATCCCGCTTGTGTGATCCAGGAGCATCCTGATGGTAATATTATTTGAATTCGGCCATTCAGGAAAGAATCTGGACAGTTTATCGTCAAGGCTGAGCTTTTTTCTGTCAACAAGCTGGAGGATGACCGTGGCTACCACCGATTTTGTATTGCTTCCGATCCGGAACCGGTCGGAAACCTGCATTTTTCTGCCCGTCTTAATGTCTGAGAGGCCCATCGCCTTTACGTATTTGCCTTTGCCGGGGACCCAGACCGCAAGTATCATTCCGGGAGCCTTATATTGCTCTATTGAACTTTTCATTACATTGTCCAGTTCAAGCTGTATCTGGCCGTTCGTGGGTTCGTTTATGCGGGCGCAGGATGAAGCGAACAATAGAAGCGCTGTTAAAGAAATAAATACAAAGCTTTTTTTCATGGATATCCCCCCAACACATTTTATGTAATTCTATTGAACATTATGCAACAAACAAAATAATATTCAAGAATTAATATGAACTCTATATGAATATCCTGCCGGAGGCCTGCCTCGAAGGGTGGCGCTAAGCGCGGTTTTATGGTTATAATTACCCAGAATGGCGACGATGTTACCATATACGTAGACACGAACGATGCAGGCGGCACGTCATTTAACGATATAAAAGCTTATATTCAGAGCCTTGGCTACAAAGTGGATTAAGATGATAAAAGGAGTTGAAATGAAGCTTAAGATCTCTTTTATATTGATAATAATGCTTGTTGCCGTATGCGCGACTGCGAGCGCGGAGGTACGCACTTACCGGCAGTTCAAGGATGTTTCCGTGAACGAGGATGGCAATGTGCGCCAGTCCAGCGGGAATGAGGATCTTTTCGAATGCCAATACAACGTGAATTACAAGAACAAAACGGTCACAAGGGTGAAAATAAGGCGGCTTGACGATGCGACCGCGAAAGATGATTCTACTGTTTATACCATTACAGAGAAGAAAAAGTTATTAGGGAGCAAGGCGGGCAGGGGAGGGAAGGTCATTGTGGCGGTATCAAAAGACGGGAGTGAGATACTGGAGCTTGGCGGCAAGTTCGCTTTTACAACGCGCACAAGCCCGTTCTCGCAG
>JBDRDU010000099.1:0-7821 GCA_043820455.1 bacterium
CTATGAACAATACGATCACATGGTCCAGACGAATACCGTTGCTCTTCCTGGCGCGGCGGATGCGGCCGTCTTAAGGCTGAAAGACTCCGGAAAAGCGATCTCGCTTACGACCGATGGCAACGGCGCATACTGTTATCTTGACCCTTTTACGGGCGGAATGATAGCTGTTTGCGAAGCTGCCAGGAATGTCGTTTGCACAGGCGCAGAACCGATCGCTTTAACGAACTGCCTTAATTTCGGCAATCCGGAAAAACCGGATGTCATGTGGCAGTTCAAACAAACAGTTGAGGGAATGATCGAGGCGTGCAAGGCGCTGAACATTCCTGTGATCTCCGGGAACGTAAGTTTTTACAATGAGAACAACGGCGTTGCCGTATACCCGACCCCTGTTATCGGGATGCTTGGGTTGATCGACGGGGACATCGGGAATGAGATCAAACGCTGCACAATGGATTTTAAGGCTAAGGGCGATGTGATCGTTCTGCTTGGCAGTAATAAGGATGAGCTTGGGGGCAGTGAATATCTGAAGGTGATACACGGCAAAGTCGCGGGATGCCCGCCAGAGCTTGATCTTAGCGTTGAGAAGAGCGTTCAACAGACCTGCCTGGAAGCGATAAGGAATGGCCTTGTAAGATCGGCCCACGATACATCGGAAGGCGGGCTTGCCGCAGCGGTTTCCGAATGCTGTATAACGGGGAATATCGGCGCGATGCTTTCTTTAATGGATGATCTAAGTCCCGTAGCTCTTCTTTTTTCGGAAACGCAGTCAAGGATAATCCTTTCCATTTCACCCGAAAATCTTTTCCTGCTCGAGAAGATCGCGGTAAGATACAGGGCCCGCATCGATGTGATAGGCAAGGTTGGAGGGAACAACCTGACCTTGAAAAAAGGGAGCAGGACCTTGATCGATATCCCGGTCCAGGACCTCAGCGGCGCGTATTATGGGTCCATTGAAAATACGATGGAAGTAAAATAAATGGATGCGGCCAGTGCGATCATCATCCTCATTTTTGTTATCACGGTCTTTTCTGCCTCCACGGGCGGCAGATTGGCCGTCCCCGGTCTTGGCGGAGAAGGAGGCAAGATCCCGATCCATACCAACTTGAACGTTGAGGCGGTCCCGGACCCCACTTATGCGGCTGTTGCGGGAGAGGACATGCAGGGCAACATAGAAAGGTTCATCTTAACGTACAATAAGAACACTTCCTACTGGGATGCAAGCCTTATGTCCGCCAATATGATAAAGTACGGAAGCATATATAACGTGAACCCAAAGCTGATATGCGCCCTTATCGCAAGGGAATCCGCGTTCAATCCGAGATCTGTTTCATCGTCGGGAGCGCTGGGACTTGGCCAACTTATGCCCACCACTGCCGCCGCGTTGGAGGTTGAGGATGGTTTTGATCCTGAACAGAATATAAGGGGCACCTCCAGATATATGCGGTTCTTGCTTGATAAATGGGGTTCGCACCCTCAGCAGGTAACGCTCGCACTTGCTTCTTACCTGGAAGGGCATAATGCGATATCCCGAAATGGAGGCTATAGTGTCAAGTCAAAAGGATATGTTGAAGATATTATTAAGATCTACTGGAAGATATAGTTGCTGTAGCCAACCTCGACATTTATAGCTGATTCCGTCAATTTCCACTCATATTTCCTCGTTTATGTCCTGGCATGTAAATTGCTACTAATTAAAGTCAAAAGGCAAATGGCAAAAGGAAAAAGTACAATGCAAAATTCAAAAGTAGACATCAGGGATCGAACATATAAATATGCTTTGATGGTCATAGGGTTACTTGATATCTTGCCTAAAGAGAGTGCCAGCCAAATCATTAGCAAGCAATTGATAAGAAGTGCAACCAGTATAGGCGCCAACATCATTGAAGCTCAAGCATGTAATTCCAAGCGTGATTTCACTAATTATTATACGCATTCCTTAAAATCGGCCAATGAGAGCAAGTTTTGGCTAAAACTTTTAAGGGACTCTGGAAAATCAAAATATGAGGATATTAACCCGATATTAAATGAAACAATAGAAATTGCGAACATTCTTGGAGCGTGTATTTTAACGTTGAAAGGCAGGCGAAACTTTTGACTTTTAACCTGTACTTTTGCCTTTTTACTTTTGAATTTTTACTTTGAATGGGGGTAGCTTATGCCAGACATTACTAAAGAGCAGATATATATCATTTTGGGAATAATCGCCATAGTTTTGGCGGGGTGTGTTGTCGGCGTTTACAACCAAAATATAGCTGCAAAGCGATCGTCACCAATATCATCACCAAGCGCAATTTTAGTTGAAAACACAGGGAAAATTGAGCCTGTCAGCTGTTTTGTGCATGTAAGCGGCGCTGTCATGAATGAAGGCGTGTATAAGCTGAACAAAGGCGATCGGCTTATCGATCTGATAAAGCTTTCCGGCGCGGCGTCGAATGCGGACCTGGACAGCGTTAACCTGGCTGAGGTGCTGACCGACGGCCAAAAAGTTCTTATTCCGAAAAAAGCTGCCGCTGTTGCTTCGAACGAGCGAACCTCGGCGGCAGGCGGCCCAAAACAAGCGAGTAAGATCGTCAACATAAACAGTGCGGACGAAAAAGAACTGGATAATTTGCCCGGCGTCGGCCCCGCGATGGCGAAAAAGATATTTGATCATCGCAGCGAAAAGGGAAGGTTTTCAAATATCGAGGAGCTGAAAGAGGTGCCCGGGATCTCGGAGAAAAAATTCGAGAAGCTGAAGAAATATATTTCAGTGAACTGAAATGCTCACCCCGATAATAGTTACGACCATATCCTATGTGCTCGGCATAATATCCGGCAAATTTCTTTTTATTCCCATCCAGTATCTATTGTTCGCTTTGGTCCTGTCTGTCCTCGCAAGTTTATTTTTATTGAAGTCCGGCCAAAGACCCGTATATTTGATCTTTCTTCTTATTTTTATCCTCGGCATATTCGCGCGCCAATATTCAAGTGCCGTTCCTGCAAATGATGTTTCGCATTTCGCTGACGACAGATATGCGAGAATTACCGGCTCTGTCGCGGACGAGCCCTTGCGCTCAGAAGGATATTGCAGGTTCATTTTGAAAGCCAAGAAGATCGCCATCCGCGGGCGTTCATCCGGAACTTCCGGATATGTCGGCGTGATCGTAAAAAATTCAAGTCAAACCATTGGCTATGGCAACAGGATCAGCGTTCATGGAAAACTATCAAAGATCGTTTCAACTTCAAACCCCGGCGTCGCGTCCTTTGGCGACCTTATGGCCAGGAGGAAGATCAACTGCCAGATGTTCGCAAATGATACAGGGATCGAGGTCATTGCAGGATCAACGGGAAATCCGATCAAATTCGTTTCAATGATCATCAAGAACAGATTAATCTCGGTGATCCAGAACACCATGAACGAGCCGTATTCTTCATTGCTCGGCAGCATCGTATTTGGTTCTCAAGCGTCGCCGCTGCCGGATGAGCTTCAGGATAAATACAGGACAGCGGGAGTTATACATCTTCTTGTGGTATCAGGGACGCAGGTGTCCATCATCTTGACCGCTGTTTTGACCGTCTGCCGGGCATTAGGCCTGTCTCGATCCCTCAGGCTGATGATCGTTACCCTTGCCAACTTGATGTTCACGGTCATGACGGGAGCGGGGCCGTCAATAGTCAGGGCTGCCGTAATGTGTGAGGTCGCGCTGATCGCTGACGCATTTGAGAGGGAGACAGATTTCTATAATTCGCTTTCGATATCGGCGCTGGTACTGCTTGTCCTGAACCCGCTCAGCCTGTTTGACGTGGGCTTTCAGCTTTCGTTCCTGGCCACCTGGGCGTTGTTCTATATCGCCCCCGCGGTTGGGGACAGGATAAAAGAAAAACTGCCGCAATTTTTCGCGAATACCATTGCGATATCTGTTGCTCCCACGATCGCGACAGCTCCTGTCATTTTCTATAACTTCGGCCAGGTATCTTTTGTCTCGATCATTTCCAACCTTTTGATAATTCCCTGGATCGAAATAACAGTGATACTGGGGTTCATATCCACCCTGATCGGTTTAGTTTTTATTCCTCTTGCTTATGCGCTCAATAATACGCTGACTGTTATGCTGGCAATGCTTAACGGCATCGTTCATTTATTTTCCTGCCTTCCTTTTGCATGCGGGTATTTTGCGCCGCCAAATTTCGCGCTGATGCTGATATACTATATGATCCTTGTGGGAGGGATCGAGATGATCAAAGGGCGCGTTCAGATAAAGTTTAACAAAGCCGTATTATTAGTTTTCATACTGCTTTTGATCGGATTTTTCCGAGGTACTTCTATTGCTGCGAACGATCTTACCATTACTTTCATCGATGTGGGGCAGGGGGACGCCATATTGATCGAATCGCCTTCGGGAAAGAAAGCTTTGATAGATGGCGGAGGCAGGCAGGAAAATTTGTCGTCAAAGGGAACGGACAAGGAAGATCCAACGGGAAAAACGATAATCGTGCCGTTCTTGAGGAAAAAGGGGATAAATGAACTTGATCTGGTCATTTTGACCCATCCCCATGACGATCACGTCGCGGGACTTCCTTATGTCCTGGAGAAGATAAAGGTCGACATGGTGCTGGACAGCGGACAGCCTCATACTTCGCGCGGATATTCCCGCTTTTTAAAATTGATCGAAAGAAAGAAGATCCCATATAAGATCGCAAGGGCAGGTCAGGTCATCGATCTTGGAGGCGGGGTAAAGGGACAAGTTCTGCATCCCTCCGAGCCGCTGATCTCCGGGACCGAGTCGGACCTGAACAATAATTCCGTGGTGATCAAGCTTGTTTACGGCAGGACATCCTTTCTTTTTACGGGGGATGCGGCCTTTGAAGCGGAGGCCAGGATCTTGTCATTAAGGCCTGTTCTGGCAAGCGATGTCTTAAAAGTGGGCCACCACGGGAGCAGGACATCCACTTCCGCGGGGTTCTTGGAGGCAGTCAGGCCGAAATATGCCGTTATTTGCGTCGGGGCAAAGAACAAATTCGGGCATCCGACCCCGGAAACGCTCGGGAGACTTGCAAAATACAGCATCAAAGTTCTCAGGACCGATCTCGGCGGGGCAGTAATATTCAAGAGCGACGGCGCAAAAGTATATCCTCAATAAGTACAAATCCTGCCGGAATTATGATAAACTTCAGCTTATTCAATGACAAAGAAAAGACCTTGCGTCATGCTGTTAATAATGCTTTTTTTGCCGCTTGGAGCTTTTTGCGCAACAGGGACGATCGATTCGAGCTACAGCTATGATTATACTCAGCCGCCGGAATTCCAACCCAGCCTGAACAGCCAGTTTACAGCTCTTTCCGGAAGCGTTACTGATATTTACGCGAATCCCGCCGGGATCATGCACATCAATACTCTTGAGGTGGCTGTTGGTGTCAGCGGGTTTGTGCAAAATCCCGTAAAAAGCGATGACAACATAGTTTATGTTGATGATACGAATATGGGCGGGATAGAAAATTCCCCCAACTCAAGGACTTATTTAAGATTAACGGATGACAGGGCAGTTATTACACCCGAAGCGAGGCCGATCACGATCAATGAGAATTATTCAAAAGGCGGGGGCGTTAACTTTTTTGGGATAACGTACAGGATGTCGGATTGGCTGGCTTTTTCGATCAGCAGGAAGCGCACTACGGCCATTACTTTTGATTATCAGCTGCTGGCTCCGCTCCTTCTGGATGCAAGGGCGGATTTCAGGGGGACGAGTTTTGAGGCTGGAGGCACTGGAGACTACATACAGATAAGGAATGACGGAACGGTGGAAGTGGTCATTGGGGGGGTCACGATGGGAACATCAGAGGTCTCCGCTTGGAGCGGTTTTTTGACACAGGGGACGGGTGAAGTGAACTGGCTTAGCGGCACTTTTGACAACACTATTATAAATAATAACGGCATTGTTTTTTCAGCCGCGGCAAAGACAGGTCAGGTTTCTTGGGGGATAAATATAATGCCTATGACATATGACCTTGAACTTAACAACGAAGTTACGGTTACCAGTGACAGCAATAATTCCAATTTAAAATTCTATTTGCCGGACCTAGATTTCAGCTCCACATTCGAGGCGTTGTCTTGGATAACGTCTGAGTGCAGCCAGCAGAGCGGCTACAGGACCGTAGAAGTGGAAACCCTCACTGGAAAGGAACTAGGCTCCGCCAAGATCGCCGGCAAGTATTCCGCGTCTTTTACAAGGATGGATTTCGGTATGCAGTGGAACCCGAACGATTTTTTCAGCATGGGTGCTGTTTATGAGAATTTTAACAGTGCCACTTTGGACCTGAAGGGAGTTAATGTCATCCAGTACGTGAAGCACAGGGTGGATACGACATCCCGAATGCCTACGCTTGAAAGCGAATCCTACTGGAACCCGTTCCTGGGGACCCCCACCTACGAAGTTACGACCCATGAAGTTGATACGGAAGAGACCATAAGAAACACTTTGACAATGCATCCCATCGAGCTGCCAAGAAAGATAAAGATCGGAGCGGCATTCAAAAAACCGCTGCTTTTTGCCGTGGATTGGGAGCAGTGGCTGAATGAATATCAATATACGAAAGATCCGGGGCATCCAGAAACGGCGCATTACATAACTTTAAGCAATATTTCTTTTATTAAATTCGGGGGCGAAACCCGATTGTTGTTCCTGCCCGTAATGATGAGGGGGAGCTTGACCGGCATGTTCAAGCCGACGTCCGATGATGCGGCCACTCAAAACAGCATTGATGACCTGTACTCGACCCTTCCCATTGTTCCGGTGGACGGGAACCTTTATTTCGGCTTCAATATCATGGATGGGGAATTCGGGTTCGGGTTTGGCGGAGGAGGTTTGCCTTTAATGCAGGCGGTGATGCTTGATATGTCGTCTATAATGAAGATATTTTATACGAATATTTATTACACGAAAGGGATCTGGCAGGTAAGCTATCTCATGACTATGGACCCGGTGCTCACAGGATTTGAATCGGATATTTCCACAACAGCCGGACAAACCAGTGAGCTCAGGCTGATGTCGACATCCACTTTGGGGATAGGAGTTAAATTTTAATTATGAAGAGTATAATAATAGGATTGACGGGCCCGATAGCTTCCGGAAAGAATATTGTTGCCAAGATGTTCGGCAGGCGGGGCGCCGTTGTCATTGACGCGGATAAGATCGGTCATCAGGTAATTGCTCCGCAGTCAAAGGCCTGGCATGAAATAATAAAGACATTTGGCTCAAAGGTCTTGAACAGGGGAGGGGCTGTGAACAGAAAAAAACTTGCGCGAATGGTCTTTTCGGACCCGGGTGCTCTGAAAAAGATCAACAAGATCACACATCATGAAATGCGCGAAATAATAAGAAATAAGATCAGGGAGGCAAAGCTCTTAAATAAAAAATATATAATCGTAAATGCGGCAGTGTTGAAAGAAATGAAGCTTTTGCCCTTCATTGATAAGGTCGTGGTCGTTCTGGCCGGCGAAAGAACGCGCCTGGCGCGTCTTGTAAAATGCGGCTTGTCGAAGCAGGAAGCGGCCGCAAGGATAAAAGCTCAAGGTAAGGCCTCAAGATACAGGGAAACAGCTGACCTTGTCATTGAGAACAATAAAACAATAGAGCATTTTAAAGAAAAAGTTAAAAGGATCATTTCTGCGCTTTGAATAAATTCAAAATAGTATCGGATCATAAACCGGCAGGCGACCAGCCAAAAGCCATAAACGACCTTGCCGAAGGTCTTTTGAACGGAGAAAAAGAGCAGACGCTTCTCGGTGTTACGGGCTCCGGAAAAACGTTTACCATGGCGAATGTCATAGAACGGGTCCAGAGG
>JBDRDU010000100.1:0-2309 GCA_043820455.1 bacterium
TCCTGTGAATATCACCCCTTCGATCGCGGACGATGTTGTATCAGTTGAAAGGACGGGATTTATGACGGAGATCTCCCCTCCGAGGGACATAACAAGGCGTGCGCCGGGGTCATGATCAATGGCGAACGCGAAAGAGCACGCAAGAAATATGAAAAATATCGGCTTGAGGATCGATCTCATCTTCACATATTGCCCAATTCCAACAATTTGGACATGCCGTTCCTTTTATACCCTGTCAGCTTATATGAGCCCGCTGAATCATCGTAAACATAGATGATCTTCCCCGCCTTGTCCGATTCCGCGTATTCCTTGCCCGTGAAAGGATTTTTCGGCACCAAAGTGACATATCCGCCCTGGGTCAGGTAATTATCTATAAGCTCCCTGATCGAAATGTTGCTGCCCATGGGATAAGCTTCGTTCTCCATATTGTACGCTTCTACCGCGAGTTGGATCGAGTGCATAACGGCCTTAATTCCGGCCTCTTTCGCCCTGTCCTGCACTCCCAGGAAATTCGGCATCATAAAAGCCGCAATTATGCTGATGATCGCGATAACAACAAGAAGCTCGATCAATGTAAAACCATTTTTCATAACATCACCCTCCTAATACGCCTATTAATTTAATGATCGGCATGAACATGGCGAACACTATTATACCAACAACCAGCCCTGTTGCGAGCGTTGAAACAGGCTCCACCAAACTGGAGAAGGTCTTCAGGGCGTTCTCAATCTCTTCTTCGTACAGATTCGAAAGCTGAGAGAAAACCTTGTCGAGGGAAGATGAGCGCTCTCCTACCGATATAAGCGAAAGAGGCGTTTCATCGAACAATCCAGTCCCGTGGAGCGATTCGCTTAAAGCATTTCCATCTGATACGGCCTTCAGGGAAGCCAATAACTTTTCTTTGTAATATTCGCTACCCGTTAAATTGGAAGATAATGCTAGGGAATCCACCACACTTATCCCGGAAGAAAGAGAGGCTGCCATAGAATTAAAAAAAGATGCCAGGACAAGTTTTGACCTGAACCTGCCGATGACCGGGACCTTGAATCCAGCATCACTTGCCGCATATCTTACGGCAAAATATGACAAGATCAATAATGCGACCGCCGTCAAAGGCAGATACTCCCCTGCATTTAAAATGAACCTGCTTAAAGGCGGGAGCGTCGCGCCTGCGGCCTGGAAGATGCCCGCAAAGGAAGGAAGAAGGACCGATGCCAGGATAAAAATGGATACGCAGCAAAAAGCCAGTACGAACGCGGGATAAAGCAGCGCACCCACGACCTTTTTCTTAAAAGCCTCTTTTTTCTCCAGGTACTGGCAGGCCCGGGAAAGCCCCGAGGAGAGCTTTCCGCTCCTTTCCGAAACGGAAATGATCCCTATCACTGCAGGCGGAAAAACATCTGCATCCAGGGCGGCAGATAGTAAGCCGCCTGACTTAACGGCTTGCGCGATACCCTTAAAATAATCCCCTCTTGCCGCCGAATCAAGTGCTCCGGAAACAGGCAGTCCCGCCTCCGTTAACAGGGCAAGCTTCCTGAAAAAATGGATCATCTCTGAGTTCTTGACCTTATATTTTAAAAAGTTTTTCAGCATTTTCCGTCGTTATCTTCCCGACTTCCTCTACAGAAATACCTTTTGCCTGCGCCAAAGCTTCTGCAACGTATTTAACATAGGACGGCTCGTTCCTTTTGCCGCGATAAGGCTCCGGTGAGAGGTACGGGCAGTCGGTCTCGATAAGGATCCTGTCAATGGGCGCTGTTTTAGCTATGTCCGTGATGTTCTTCGCTTTCTTGAAGGTGATCATTCCGGAGATCGAAACGTAAAATCCATTATCAAGTACCCATTTTAATTCGTCAAGTCCGCCGGCAAAACTGTGAAAAACGCCGCGAACCTTCCCCTGCCCCTCTGACCGGACGATATCCGCCATATCGTGATATGACTCCCTGCCGTGGAATATCGCGGGCATTTTCATTTCGCGCGCTGTCCACAATAATTTTGAGAACATCCTTTTCTGCTCTTCATGAGAGGACAGATCGTAATGATAATCGAGGCCTATTTCTCCAATGGCTATGACCCGCGGTCGGCCAAGCAGTTCCTTGATCTTTCTGTAGTGCTCTTCATTAAATGATTTTGCCTCGTGAGGGTGAATTCCGACAGCTGTATATATTAGATCGCTGTCAGCTGATAAAACTGTCGATTTTTCCGACGAAGCTATGTCGAAACCAACATCAATTATGAACTTGAGGCCTGCAGACTTAGCTCTGCTTAGGGTCTCATTAATGTCCTGATATTCAGGCATTGTAAGATGC
>JBDRDU010000101.1:0-16863 GCA_043820455.1 bacterium
ATTTCCACATCCACGTCGGGCACCACATCCACAACCCAGAACGAGGATAAAATATCGGTTCTGGTAAGAAGGGCGAGCACCGAGGCTTACCTTGGGGATTTTATAGCGGATTTTAACGATACCGAGTTTGCGCGGCTTAATAAAAGCCTTTCAGGCGTCAAGGTTGCCGGAAATTATGACAAGTGGGGTTTTAAGGCTCTGTATTCAACTCCCCGCGGCCAGGCGAAATATTACAAGGCCTACGGCAACGGGACCCAGGGCCCTTACTCCCTGGGAGCTTCGCCGGTCGTTGTGGACAGCGATAAAGTTTACCTTGACGGGGCGCTCCAGAGCCGCGGAAGCGACTATACGATCGATTATCAGGCAGGCACGGTCACTTTCAAAAAAGGAGTGGTCATAAGCACTTCAATTATCGAAGCTTACTATGACTGGAGAGATACTCTTTATCAGCATTCGACCCTTGGACTAAGATACAGGCAAAACATCAGCGAGGACCTTAAGCTGGGATTCACTTATATAGACGATTCAGACAGTTTGTATAAGGCTTCAGAAATAAGGGAAACACTCTCAGCTACTATTGAGCCGACAAGCCACTATGTTGTCGGCGTTGACGGGTCGGCAAAGTTCGGCAGCACACTTATAGATTCGGAATTGGCGTATTCCAGCCGAGACCTCAATATTCTTGAAGCCGGCGCGAACTCCGAGGGAAAAGCCTTTAAAATGAACGTGTCCATGGCGCAAGGGCCGTTCAGCCTTTTAACTAGATTTAAACGAGTAGGCTCAGCTTTCACGGCAATAGGCGACGCTTCTCCGAAACAGGATGTCTGGCAGTACGGAGGCCTGCTTGGATATAAGCCGGGCAATGTTTATTATTCAGAAATGAGCTATGATCATGACAAATATACGCTACTCGGAACGCAGTATCTGACCACTGACAAAGGCGTTAAATCCAAGTTCACTCCGGAGGATGTTCCCACCCTGAATTATTTTTACAGGGAGACCGAGGATTCAAACGACCCCGTGACGGGTACGTCGATAGCCAGGCTGACGACAAAGCATAACGCGGAGTCAAGTTATAAATATGCCGGATTTTTGACCTCAACATTGCAGGGAGGGATCGAGGAAAGAAGGAACAAGGAGCCGTCGCCGGAAGTGACGACTTACAGGACAGTCAATTTCGGCACTGCCACTTACGGGCTTGAGAAGATCTCCGCCGCGGGAAACATCGAATTAAAGGAAACGGGACTCCCGGACAGAACAACTCCTTTTACGAAGACTTATAACGCGAATGTTTCCGCTACGCCGAATAAGGACTATTTCGGCTCGCTTTCGCTCCAGATAATCGACGATTCCGTCCAAGGTACTACGAACGTGACCGACCTTAACTACAGGGCTTCGCCTGCGGGCAATTTTTCCACTGACGGGAAATACACGATATCTTCCCTGCAGGAAGATTTTAACGGCTCGTCTGAAGCGGTTTCAAAGCAAACAGGGTCATTCCGTCTCGATTACAGGCCTGCGAACCCTGTCAGGCTTAGGTATTATTATAAGCCGAATTTCACCTGGATAGAGAGCGCGAACGCTTTCAGCTTCAGCGATCATGTGAATCAGGGGGAAGTATCGTATGCTCCCTTAAGAGAGCTTTCAACGGGAATAGTTTATAAGACCGAGGATCTCATGAATATCGACAGAACTGACGCTGACTTCAGGAGAGAGGCGAACCGCAGGAATACCTATGATACGACGCTGCTGGTGAATTCGGCCCCTCTAAGGTTCCTGTCGCTTGAGTTCACCTATTTGACCGGCGACCTTTTCCTGACTGAGCAGACGACTGCGGGCGCCACTGCTTATGACAGAACGTTCGGGAACACAAAAAAATACGATCTGGGCGCGAAGACATCTCTTTCGGAGCTGTTCTCCGTCGATTCCCGTTATTCTTACCAGAACCAGGGCCAGTCGAGCACTGACACAACGGATGACATCGATTCGCTTACCCAGACGATATATCTTAAGGGGCTCTGGAATTACGATCGGAGCTGGACGTTTTTTACCAGTTATTCCTATTCAGAAACGATCGACCGGCTTTTGATGGATGATGACATCACGTACACTGTTGTGCCGGGGGTCGGCCTGACTTATATGCTCTCCGACATTTTAAGGGTGGACGGGGAGTACACGCGATCGCAGTCTTTTGCCGCTTCTTCCGCGCAGGTGGATACTTATTCGCTCAAGACAAAATATGATCCGAACCAGTATATTCACATAAATCTTAGATGTACAAGAGAAATAAGCGTTGAGCCGGATTATAAAACAAGCGAGATACTCGGAAGCCTTGAGATCGTAATGTGACGCCTTTTCACTCCAATTTAAGCTTGAATTTGCGCTTCACGACTGTATAATTACAGATGATGAATATCACCCCCGGAAAAGCCGTTCTTAAGCTTGCCATTATGGCAATAATGACCGCTGGACTCTCTTTTTATCTGTCAACCGCGGGAATGTCAGTTCCAACAAAAGAAACCACGGTCACCGGCACGGTCCCCCTGGGCAGCGCGAGAAAAGATGTTCTGAAGGCCATGGGAAAGCCGAATTCCCCTCTGGTGATGGATTTTTCTTACAAAAAGAAAAACTGCGAGATATTGGTCGTTTTTAACGATACCACCGATATGGTCAGGTCGGTGATAGTTATCGGAAATGATCCGAAATATAGTGTCAGGGGGATAAAAGGGGGCTCCTCAAAGGATGAAGTAAGGAAAATCTTCGGGAACCCGGAAAAAGTGGTCAATTACAAGGGAAGCGGCACCGAGTGCTGGTTTTACCCGTCAAAGAATGTCAACTTTGCCCTTAACGGCGGCAAAGTTTCTTCTTTCAGCGTTTGCGATGAAGGGAATAAATAACGCCTTCCCCGAATGGATCGGATCTATATGACCGAAAAAAACACAAAAGTAATATCTATTGGAAAGGTCAGGATCGGCGGCAATAATCCCGTTGCCGTCCAGTCCATGACGAAAACGCATACTCGTGATGTTAAGGCGACGATAAGCCAGATCAAAAGGCTTGAAGCTGCGGGATGCGATATAGTGCGATGCGCGGTCCCGGAAGAAAAGGACGCCCTAGCGATCAAACAGATAAAAAAGCATATAAAAATACCCCTTGTCGCGGACATACACTTCAATTACAGACTGGCGCTTATGGCTGTCGAAGCGGGTGCCGATAAGGTAAGGATCAATCCCGGGAATATCGGCGGGGAGGAAAAGCTTAAGGTGGTCGTCGCTGCCTGCAGGGAAAGAGGCATTCCGATCAGGATAGGGGTGAATTCCGGCTCGCTCGAAAAAGATATATTGAAAAAACACAGACATCCGACGGCAGAAGCGCTTGTTGCCTCGGCATTAAGGAATATCCGGATATTTGAAAAAATGAATTTCCGCGATATAGTTGTCTCGATAAAATCAACGAGCGTTCCCGCGACCATCGACGCGTACAGGATGCTTTCAAAGAAAGTTAATTATCCCCTGCATATCGGCATCACCGAGGCAGGAGTTTCAACCTCAGGGATAATAAGGTCATCCGTCGGCATAGGGGCTCTTCTTGCGGAGGGAATAGGGGATACGGTCAGGGTTTCTTTGACCGGTGACCCTGTAATGGAAGTGATCGTCGCAAAAGAAATATTGAAGTCCCTCGAGCTGATAAAGGGCGGCGTTACTGTGATCTCATGCCCCACCTGCGGGAGATGCGAGATAGATGTTGAGAAAATAGCGAAAGCGGTCGAAGAAAAAACTAAGGGAGTTAAAAAGTCCGTAAAAATTGCTATAATGGGGTGTGCTGTCAATGGGCCCGGAGAAGCGGCCGACGCGGATGTGGGGCTTGCGGGAGGGAAGGGGTCCGGGTTGATCTTCAGGTCCGGAAAAATAATTAAAAAAGTCCCTGAGAGTCGAATGTTAAGAGAATTGATGAACGAGGTGAAAAAAATAATATGATAGACAGATATTCGCTTGAAAAGATGAAGTCCATATGGAGCGAGGAGAATAAATTTAGGAAGTGGCTGGAGGTGGAGCTCGCGGCCTGCGAAGCCTGGAAAACCCTCGGAAAGATCCCCGAAGCCTCGTTAAGAAGGATAAAAAAAGACGCCAGGTTCTCGGTCAAGAGGATAAGTGAGATAGAAAGGACCGTGGACCACGACGTCATAGCTTTTTTGACCAATGTGGCCGAACATGTCGGCCCTGATTCAAGGTTCATCCACATGGGAATGACGTCATCCGATGTTGTTGACACTTCGCTCTCGCTCTTGATGAAGGACTCGGCACATCTTATAATCGCGGACATTAAAGACCTGATAAGGGCGCTTAAGGCGAAGGCGAAACAATATAAGCATACCCCGATGATAGGAAGAAGCCACGGCATACACGCGGAGCCGACCACTTTCGGCCTCAAAATGGCGCTTTATTACGAAGAAATGAAAAGGAACCTCGACAGGATGACAAGGGCGATGGAGATCATAAGCGTCGGTAAATTCTCCGGAGCTGTCGGCACATATTCGAACATCGAGCCGAAGGTGGAGGAGATAGCGTGCAGGAAGCTGGGCATAAAAAAGGCGGAAGTCTCCACCCAGGTCATCCAGAGGGACCGCCACGCGGAGTATCTGACCTCTATCGCGATAGTTGCCGCGACACTCGAAAAGATAGCGACCGAAATAAGAAATTTGCAGAGGACCGAGATCCAGGAAGCGGAAGAGCCGTTCAAGCAGGGGCAGAAGGGCTCAAGCGCCATGCCCCACAAGAAGAATCCCATAACCTGCGAAAGGATCGCCGGGCTTGCCAGGGTTTTGAGAGCTAATTCCATGGTCTCTCTTGAGAATGTCGCCCTGTGGCATGAAAGGGACATTACTCACTCGTCCACGGAAAGGATAATAATTCCCGACAGCTCCATATTGATCGACTACATGCTCCAGACCCTGACCAGGATAATTGACAACCTTGTCGTTTATCCCGATAACATGAGAAAGAACATAGACAAGACCCAGGGATTGATATTTTCCCAGAGATTATTGCTGATGCTCGTGGGCAAGGGGTTGACACGGGAGGATGCATACAAGATAGTCCAGAGCAACGCCATGAAATCCCGCGGACGAAGGTCGCTTAAAGACGAGGTCCTCTCAGATCCCGTCGCCGCGAAACATCTTTCAAAAAAAGAGGTTGAATCGGCTTTCGACATAAATTATTATCTGCGCCACGTGGATGACATATTTAAAAGGATAAACATATAAATGTTCAACGCTAAAATAACGGTCCGGATGAAAAAGGGACTTCTTGATCCGCAGGGGACCGCGATAGGGGGGGCGCTCAAGTCGCTCGGCTATTCGCAGGTAAAAGAGGTCAGGGTAGGGAAGTTCATCGAAGTTACAATGGATGTGAAGAGCAAGGCCGAGGCCGAAAAAAAAGCCGAGGAAATGTGCAGGAAGCTGCTTGCCAACCCCGTTATCGAGGTCTTCAGCTGCGAGATAGAGGAACTCTAAATGCGTTTTGGAGTTGTCACTTTCCCCGGGTCCAATTGCGATTATGACTGTTACAATGCCGTTAAAAGGGTTTTGAAGGAGCCGGTCGAGTTCATATGGCACGCGGACGCAAAACTCGGCCGCTTTGACTGCGTTATAATTCCGGGCGGCTTTTCCTACGGCGATTATTTAAGGGTGGGGGCCATTGCGCATTTTGCGAACATAATGGGGGACATCAAGAAATTTGCCGCAAAGGGCGGGCTGGTCATCGGCATCTGCAACGGTTTTCAGATATTGACCGAGGCGGGTCTGCTTCCCGGCGCCCTCCAGAGGAACAAAGGCCTCAAATTCATCTGCAAGGACGTCTATTTAAGGTGCGAGAACAGCAAGACGCCTTTTACGGCAAAGCTCAAAAAGGGTCAGGTCGTAAAGATCCCGATCGCTCACGGAGAGGGCAATTATACGGCCGATAAAGCCACTTTAAGGGAGCTGGAAAAGAAT
Source organism: bacterium (assembly GCA_043820455.1). Lineage (GTDB taxonomy): Bacteria > Margulisbacteria > WOR-1 > CAVSGV01 > CAVSGV01 > JBDRDU01. Next base: position 5,993 of record JBDRDU010000101.1, read on the forward strand.
AAACAGGTGGTCTTCAGGTATTGCGACGAGAAGGGGAGGGCGGCCGAAAAATCGAACCCGAACGGGTCAATGCTTAATATTGCAGGGATCTGCAACAAAAAACGCAATATTCTGGGCATGATGCCGCATCCGGAGCGCTGTTCCGAGGCTATTTTGGGCGGTATTGACGGGAAGTTCATCCTGGAGTCGATCAAAAAAAGCTTGTAGCCCCCTATCTTATCCACATGCAATAAACCCTATTCTTGCTCAATGTGACGATTAAAGTGATGAAGCATTTAATCGTACCGCTAATCGTACCTTTTGCTGTTATAATAGCAAAATATTGAGGGTTTGGGGAGGCTGGAACCTGCGACTAAACGTCGCGGTTCCAGTTATATTGGTTCTTATTCTAAGTCTTATGGAGTCGAGGCGTTTAGCCTCAGGCTCCAAGCTAAAACGTGCAAAGCATCCCAAGTAATACCCAAGAATACCGAAATAGAACCGATTTTCAGTGAATAGGTGGTAGATCCAGGACCGAAATAGCAAATATACAGTGTTTTTATCCCGGGAACGGCAAGATATGTCAGGATGAACTTGTCCAAAACAAAGCCAAAGAAGCTGAAGAGGACCATATAGGCAGAAAGTACGGGTTCCAGCTATAAACTGACCTTTACAAGCATACCCAACTTGACATAAGATATATTATGCGACGCTATTTGTGAGGGGGAATAGACAATAGTAATATCCCTGGTATGGGTGTTTTAGTGTATCGTACTCAAATAATAGGCTTCGTTCGTCATTGATGCCCTGAATGCGCTTAAGCTTTCCGCTGAAGAATCAACTCTCCAATCGCTTTCTTTATTTACATTGAACCATATATACAGTTTTATCTTTGGATAGCTGTTCTTGATCATATTAAATGCATCAGTTATCCAAGCAGGCTTATTTGTTGGATCGCCATTTCCACGGGCCGTCTCCCCTATCAGGATCGGTTTATCGGAGAAAATCGTACTTATAAGTGCGGAATATATCCCTGTAAAAACGGCAGTAGAATCGGCCCCCGACTCCGAATATCCATCAAAGCCCACCCAATCCACATATTGATCTCCCGGATAATAATTTTCAACATTATTCCAGGAATCCGTAGGATCGCTGGAATTCATCGGGCACCATACCCAGGTCACATTTGCAGCTCCAACGGCCTCAAAAGTCGCGTGTATTCGCCTCCAGGCCGCAATGTATTCAACTCCGGAATTGCCGTGGTTACAGCCAGCCCACGGATACCAATTGCCGTTCATTTCATGCCCCCATCTAATGAACATAGGTTTTCCCCATGATTTTGCGGCACTGGCGAAAGTAGTTATGTAGCTGTCGCAGTCCCCTGATATTATGTGATCGAGAGAGTATGTGGCTTCAGTTGTGTCCCATTTGCGCGGCTCCCAGGTTAGCATGGGGATGCATCCATGATCGTGGACAGAGTCGCAAGCGGATGTTGGAAAAGCGCAGGTAAAGTCTAAAAACCACATCACTACGGCTGCTTCTCTTGATATTAAATTTTCATAAGAAGTTATTGATTCGGCTGAGGGATATCCGTCGTGAAGGAAAACCCCGATGCCGCACCCTGAATAATCGCCTTTTATCTTGAGTGAAGATGTTCCTTCTTCTGTGCTTGTCGGCGCAAGCTGGCAGGATGCCAGAAATAAAAGAGAAATTATTATGAATACAAGATAAAAACGCCTTTTCATTAATTAAGGGGTTATTTTTTATTCAGGGTATCTACCACTTCGCCGGCAAATGCGTCGGAATACTTGTACATATTGACAGTTATGAAATTCTTATCGATAACAATGTCCTTCTCGACGTAATTTATGCCCATTTTCTTGAGATCTTTGACTAGAGATGGATGGACCGTGACCTTTACGTCCTTTAAAAGTCCCCATTTTGCCATATAAACGGGAATATTATCCATTGCGCATATCAATTTGCCTTTTGCGTTGAATTCCCTGGTTTTTTCGATAAGGACGGGATTTTCATAGAATTTCCTGGCTAAATAGCCGCCGACAAAGACCACAGCGTCATATTTATCGACATTGATCTGTTCAACGGTCAAATTCGGCCTTACTTTAATGATATCAGTGCCCAGCGCCAGCTCACGCGTCGAAACCGAAGCAACTTCAACGGTGTACCCTGCCCTGCCAATTACAACCTTTGGGATCGTGTATTCGTCATCAATGAAGTTATATTGCGGGATGATGAAAAGAACATAGCCGGTTTTAGCCTTGACTTCACTGGAAACCTGCGACAATATCATCGTGGTTTCCGTTGTAGAAGTAGATTCAATGGTTGCGCAAAAAGCCGGAGCGCAGAAGATCACCAGTAAATACAGAAATAAGATAGTTCTCTTCATTTAGAGATCTAAATTCACCCCGAAAGAGATAAGGGTTGGAAGCCCGAACCCGAGCCTTGTCCTTGTATTGTCGTTCCATATCCACATCGTTCCCATTTCCAGGTTCAGGGGAACTAAAAGAGCCACCGTGCCGAACTCGACATATTGGAGGCTCTTTATCCCGATCTCGTCCCGCACCATTGAAGGGATCTTTTTTTCTTCAACAAATGCGCCGTTCTTGCCCCTTATTGATTCAATGGCATTCTTGATCTGTGCCTCGGTGGGTTGGCCGCTGATCCAAGTGTAGCCGTAGCCAAGGGCCCACGTTATCCCGTACTCGCATTTTGGATAACCAAACCCGTCCTTTTCTACAAAACCGATCATGGGGCTTCCTCCAAGCCCGAGTCCGCAAGTAAAATGCTTTTTGAGCTTATTCAGGTCGTCAAATACATAATCGACCGTGACCATTTTTGGTTTTTCGGCGCCTTGGGAGATATTAACATCCGACAGCTTCAGTGTACTTATAGGGCCTCCTGCAAAACAAAACACGGGAAATGCTGTTATTATCATTAATACAAGAACGATTTTCTTCATTAACTATCTCTCCTTCTATTTTGAATATCTTTTTAACGCTTTGCTGGCATCCGAAGATGCTTTTTTGAGCTCCTCAAAAGCTTCCTTCGCGTTCTTTGCCGTGGATTTTACATCGGACATGAATTCGGGGTCGCTCGTCAGCTTGTTAAGCGCCAGGATCACGCTGTCAAGGCCTTTGCTCACCCTGCTCACTGTTTCAGACGCGACGCTCAAGCTTTTAATAAGGTCCTCAAAACCGCCTTTTGCCAGAGATCTTGAAAGACCGGTGGCGATCCTGTTCAATTCATAGGTCGTTTTTTCGACGTTCACGAGGGTCTCTTTCGCGGCATTCTGAATGATCGGGTCGTCAGTTATTTTTCTGACGGACTGAAGGATCCGCTTGCTCTCTTCCAGGTTCTGGGTGCCTATATCAATGAAGTCAACTATGCCCAATGTGCTGAAGCCGGGGATGTTGTCCCCGCGTTTGAGCATGACAGAGGACATTCCGGGCATTATCTCGACATACTTTTGGCCGATCAATCCGTCAAAGGCGACCCTTAAAGAGGAGCCTTCCGGGACCTTTATGTTCGGCTGGATTATTACGTAAACTTTTACGTCCTGAGGGCTTGGCTCGATCCTTATGACCTTGCCTACCTTATAGCCGCGATACCTGACCTCTGCTCCCGACATGACCCCTCCTGCGTTGGTAAAAGATCCTGTAAGCTCATATCCCTGCGCTTTCAGGAAAATATCGCCTTTCCAGACGATCATGGAGCAGAGCACTATCAATGCCGCAAGCGTTACCATTCCTACCTTGGCCTGCATGGACAATTTCATCTTATACTGCCTCCTCTGCTAAGAAATTTTTCCTGTTATGAAATGCTTGATTGTGGGGTTCCCGGATGTTCTGGCCTCATCGGGCGTTCCCACTTCGATCATCTTGCCATTATGAAGCATAACTATCCTGTCCGCAATCTTGTAAACGGTGGAAAGCTGGTGCGTCACGATAACTGCGGAAGTCCCAAGCTTATGATGAAGATCGAGTATAAGGTCCTCGATCGAGGTGGATGTTATCGGGTCGAGACCTGTGGTGGGTTCATCGTAAAGTATTATCTCCGGGTCCGTTGCCAAGGCCCTGGCAAGGCCGACCCTTTTCTGCATGCCTCCTGAGAGCTCGGAAGGCATGAACCCTTCAGCGTCCTTAAGCCCCACCATATCCAGCTTTTCCGATACTATCTTCTTTATTTTTTCCTCGGAATAATCGGTATGCTCTCTCAGCCCGAAAGCTACATTTTCCCCCACAGAAAGAGAGTCAAAAAGAGCGGAAGATTGGAACACCATCCCGATGTGTTTTCTTATATTGACGATCTGGTCCTTATCCAAAATAGCGATGTTGATGCCTTTAACGATTATTTCCCCCGAGTTCGGCGGGAACAGGCCTATTATAAGCCTTAAAAGAGTGCTTTTGCCGCATCCCGAAGGCCCGATTATCGCCAGAGCTTCCCCTTTTTTGACCTTTATGTTCGCTCCGTCGATGACCTTTTTCTCATTAAAGCTTTTATGAACGTTCCTGAGCTCTATGACATTTGCGGACGGCTTTGCTTCCATGACCGTGTTTACCGTCTTTTTTGCGCTGCGTTCGAATATTTTTAAAAGATCGAGCACTTTTTACCTCTTGAACAATATCAATGACAGGAAATAATTGACGACGAATATCGCCATCAAGGAATATACCACCGAATTCGTTGTCGCTTCCCCTACCCCTCTGGCTCCTCCGGACGTCCTCATCCCTTTAAAGCAGCCGATGATCGATATTATCATCCCGAAGAAGACCGCTTTAATTATGCCGCCTGTGATATCGTTCATTTTTAGAAAAGATGACGCCGAGTCCAGATAGCCGGAAGAGTTTATCCCTATGACATATACTGCGACAAGATATCCGCCGAAGAATCCGATCAGATCCGCAAATATTGTAAGTATGGGAAGCATAAAAGTGCTGGCGATGAACCTTGGCACAACAAGATGTTTTATCGGATCGCTTCCCATTGCATAGATGGCGTCGATCTGTTCCGTTACCGCCATAGTGCCTATTTCTGCTGCAAAAGCCGAGCCGACGCGTCCTGCAATTACGACAGCAGTAAGCGCGGGAGCCAGCTCCCTTGCCACAGCTATTGCCATTACCCCTCCCACCACGTTTCCAGCTCCGAATTTCACGAATTCCGAAGCTATCTGGACTGCGAATACCATCCCCACAAAAGCGGCAGTGACCACGGCCACGGGGAGCGAATCAACGCCTACTCTTACCATTTGCGCAAAAATGTCCTTAAGATTAAAATTGCCCTTTAATGAATAGAATAAAGTCTGGGCGGAAAGTATCGTTATCTCGCCGATCTCTTCAAGAAGAGCAATGATCCTTTTTTCGATATCATCAAACATTTTTATCACCAGCTTTCCCTTTGCTCATAGGATCGATGCCAGCGTATACGGGATTGAATCGATCATGTCGCTGGCTATGAGGCCGTGTTCTCCCTTTATTGAAGCAGCCATGTTCCCTGCCATGCCGTGGATATATGCTCCGGCTGCGGCGGCGTTAAATGGATCGATCCCCTGCCCTATCAGACTGGCGATAATGCCAGTCAGGACATCGCCGACGCCTGCGGATGCCATTCCGGGATTGCCTGTCGGATTGACGAATACCCTTCCCCCTCCCGCAATGACCGTATAAGCCCCTTTTAGGACCGTTGTTACCCCATACTTGGAGGCAAAACGGGCTGCGCTGCCTATCCTGTCGCGCTGGATCTCCTCTATTGAACTGCCGCAAAGCCGCGAAAATTCTCCGGGATGCGGGGTTATTATTATGTCCTTCTTGGACCTTTTAAAGATGGAAGGGTCGGATATTGCGTTCAAGCCGTCCGCATCTATGACCATCGGAGCTTTTGTCTTTTTTGAAAGTATAATGCTGCTTACCAGCTTGCTGATATTTTTGCCTTTCGAGAGCCCGGGGCCTATGGCGATACAATCGCAGTCCTTAAGTCCATGATCCAGCTCCTCAAACCCGGTGACCACTGTTTCAAAGGACATGGAATTGACAATGTCCTTTATCTTGTCGGGAACGCAAAGCGTGACAAGGCCAGATCCTGTTCTCAGGGCGGAACTTGCGGTCAGGACCGCAGCCCCCATCATCCCGGAAGAGCCGGCAACGACCAGGACTTTTCCGCAGTTCCCTTTATTGAGATCGACTTTTCGCCTGGGGATGACGCCGGCAACGAACTTTGGATCCGTGACCTGTATCCCTTCGTTCTTCTCTTTGGGCGGCGTTCCCTCTTCCGCTTGGACCGGGACCTGAGCCTCAACAGGATTTGGTTTCGGTATCCCGATATTCACCGTTATTACTTTTCCCGCGAGTTTGCTGGCGGGATATTTGAGAAGTCCTATCTTCGGATATTCAAAGGTTACGGTTATATCGGCTTCAACGCATTTTGAATTTACTTCTCCGGTGGAAGCATCTGCCCCGGATGGAACATCTACGGAAAGAACGCAGTAAGGCCTCTTATCCTTCAGCTCTTTTTTCGTGTTATTTATAAGATCTATTACTTTCGATACGGGATCTTTGACCTTGCCCTTGAAACCGATGCCGTATATCGCATCGATCACGATGTCCGAACCGACAATGGAGCTTTTTAACTTTTTGAGGCTTTCACCGGACGATAATTCAACCGGAACGATGCCTAGTCCCTTTAATGTTTTAAGGTTATCCAGGCTGTCCTGCGAGGAGATATCATCTTCGGATAAAGTGATGAACGCTTGCGTTCTTATCCCGGCATTATGGAGATATCTTGCTGCGACAAAGCCGTCCCCTCCGTTGCCCCCGCTTCCGCATATGACACAGGCCGATCGGGCTCTTTTTATCTCGTGTGTGGCGATGTTCGCTGTTCTCATCCCGGCGATTTCCATAAGGATCCTTGCGGGGATGCCAAGATTTACGGCAAAGGCTTCCAGTGCCCTCATTTCATCGGTGCTTATGGCTTTCATATATCTCCTAATCTATCAGGACGACCGCAGTTGCATATTTTAAACTATGCGAGAGACTAACTAAAGCGTTTTTCTTCGGCTTGCGGTCTATGTAAATGCATGGCTTGCCGTTATCGTTGTTGATTATTTCTATCTGTTTCCAGTTGATCCCTTTCAGCCCCGTTCCTAATGCTTTGGAATAGGCCTCTTTTGCGGCAAATCTTGCGGCAAGTTCCGGGAATTTCAGCTTTTTTTTCTTTCTGCAATACTCAAGCTCTCTTTTCGTGAAGATCCTGTTGAGGAATTTATCCTTAAACTTCCCTGCGGCCATCTTGACCCTCTGAATTTCGATTATGTCTATGCCTATGCCTTTTTGCACGGTTTTAATATGCCGGAGTAACCCAGTCCTGGTACTTTGGATTATCCCCTCTTGCGGCCTTAAAATAGATGGTCTGAAGAGTTTTGGTCGTTTGTCCGACATGTCCGTCTTTGATCTTTTTCCCGTTCACCTTGACTATAGAGGAAATTTGAGCTCCGGTCCCGCAAAAGAACATTTCATCCGCCTCGAACAGTTCCTCTTTGGTGATATGCCTTTCTATCGTTTCGATCCCAAGCTCGTTTTCCGCGAGCTCCATAATGGCGATCCGGGTTATGCCCGGCAAAATGATCTCAGCAAGCGGAGGCGTGATAAGCTTGCTGTTCTTTACCAGAAAAAGATTCTCGCCGCTCCCTTCGGCCACAGTCCCCTCCGGAGCGAGCAGGATGGCCTCATCGTATCCACTCTCAAGCGCCTCGGCTTTGGCAAGGGAAGAATTGATGTAGGCGCCCGTTATCTTTGCTCCCTGCGGCAGCGATTTTGCAGGGATCCTTCTCCAGGAAGAGATGCAGACGCTGATGCCCTTTGAAATATCGAGGTATGCCCCAAAAGGAGCAACGAACATGCAAAAATCATCTTCGATTCCGGTCAGGCCCAGGCCGATCTTTTCTTCTGACTTGTATGCGATGGGACGGACATAAACATCTTCTTTGTATCCGTTTTCCCTGCAGAGGGCGATAGTGTTCTTTATCATTTCCGCCAGAGAATATTTTAAATTTATTTTCACTGCCAGAGAGGATCTTTGAAGCCTTTCATAATGCTCCTGAAGCTTTAATAGGAACAGTTGGCCCTTATCTTTGTTCCAGTAGCCGCGAATTCCCTCAAAGACGCCGGTGCCATAGTTAAAAGCATGGGTCATGATGCCTATTTTTGCTTCGTTAAAAGGGACGATCTTGCCTTTAAAAAATGCTTTTTTCATGATCATTCCTCGCTTACATATGATCGGGAGCCGTTATTCCGAGCAATTTTAACACATTTTTCAGGACTATAGAAGTGGCCTTGACCAGAGTGAGCCTTGCCCGCGACAGTTCCTTGTTGTCCGAGATCACCCTGCATTGATGGTAATAGTTGTGGAATGTTTGGGCCAGGGATTCTGCGTAGCCTGTAAGCCTGTGAGGATGCATGGATATGGCTGAGCTTGCGACCTCGTCTTCGTACCTTAAAAGCTTTAGCATCAATTTTCTTTCAGGTTCGGTGCCAAGAAGGTTTAAGCCGGCTGAAGCCGGCGCAAGGCCTTCCTTTTTTGCTTCCTTAAGTATGTTGCATATCCTTGCATGAGCATAACTGACATAATAGACGGGGTTCTCAAGCGATCTTGATTTTGCAAGTTCAAGGTCAAAGTCGAGATGGGTGTTCGGGCTGTTCCTTACAAGGAAATATCTTGTGGCGGGAGCGTCTATTTCGTTGATCACTTCCTCAAGAGTTATCATTTCCCCTGTTCTCTTGCTCATCCTGACAAGCTCCCCTCCCCTGTACAGGGCCACAAGCTGTCCTATTATTATTTCAAGCTTCTCTATGGGATATCCAAGGGCCGTGATCGCTGCCCTTAATCTTGCCATGTATCCGTGGTGATCCGTTCCCCAGACGTTGATGATCTTGTCGTATCCGCGGTCGTATTTATTAATATGGTAAGCTATGTCCGCGGCAAAATAAGTCGGCTGGCCGTCTTCCTTGATCAAGACCCTGTTCTTATCGTCGCCGAATTCGCTTGATTTGAACCATAAGGCCCTTCCCTCGTAAAATGTAAGGCCCTTTTCTTCCAGCCGTTTTATGCATTTTTTGACCAGATCATTTTTATGAAGGTCGCTTTCATGGAACCATTTATCGTAATTGACGCCAAGCTTTTTCAAAGTGTCTTTTTGCTGGGCAAGAAGATGTTTCATTGCTTCTTCTTTTATGTGTTTTTTACCCTTTAAGGTGCCGGCCAAGTCCGTTATATAGCTTCCAGCATACCCGCCCTCCGGCAAATCCTTGCCCTCCATCCTTGCCTGTACGGAAGCTGCCAGCTTTTCTATTTGTTCCCCGACATCATTGACATAATATTCCTTTTCAACATTGTATCCGACCGCTTTCAGTATATCCGCAAGGCAGTCCCCGATGACCGCCCATCTGCCGTGTCCTATGTGAAGAGGTCCCGTGGGGTTCGCGCTGACGAACTCAAGCAGGACTTTTTTCTGGTTCCCGATATTGGACCGGCCGTATTTTTCATTTTTTTTCAGTATTTCGATCAAATTATCCTCTAAAGCGGTCCTGTTCACCCTAAAATTAATGAACCCTTGCGGGGTCGCTTCTATACTCGCGAACATCTTCCCTTTATCGATATCCCTTAATCTCGAAGCTATTTCGTTCGCCGTGTCCAAAGGGGGCTTATTGTTCAACTTGGAGATAATTATGGCTATGTTCGTGGCATAATCCCCGTACCGCTCGTTTTTAGGTGATTCTATCTCTATCTCAAGCGAAGAGGAAATTACATGCCCGATAAGTGTTTTTATTTTTTGCTGCATATTTTTATCAATATGAACCGAAATCCTTAAGGCTGCTCATTTTTAGAACGGCGAAAGGCGTTTTGGACAGGATCTCCGCGGCTTCTGCCCTTGTAAGTTCTTTGGTGGGCTCAAACGGCTTGTCGGTAAGGTACATTAGCATCCCCGCACTTCTTGCCGCTGAAACGTCCTTGGCCGCCCAATGACGCCCCGGGACGTCTGGAAATGGCCCTTCGAGTAATTCCTTGGGAAGCTTTAGTTCGGCGAATCTTGAAAAGATGGTTATTCCTTCCGCCCTGTTCAGTGATTTTGCCGGCTGAAATGTTTTGTCGGGATATCCCGTTACAAGCCCGGATTCAGCGCCGTTCTTGATGAAGAAAGAAGCCCAGTGCTTGCTTGTCACGTCGGAGAATGCCGTGTCAACAGCTTCCGGGGTTGCCGGATTTTTTGCCCTGACAAGAAGGGCCGTAAGCTCTGCTCTGTTGATTGTTTTATCCGGCTGGAAGGTCCCGTTCGGATATCCGCCTATGATCCCAAGCGTCGCAAGCAGTTCGATCGGTTCTTTTGCCCAGTATCCTTCCGGAACGTCCCTGAACTGTGCCAACCGCAGTATTCTTATCTTTGTTGATTCTAAAGTTGATTCTGTTATCTGATCCTTGCTGTCCAGGACCTTGATCTCAAAGGAATTTTTCCCGAGAAGCAGCGGATATACGGCTTCAAAAGTACCGTCCGATGAAAAAGCTGCATTGGTACTGTTAACGGTCAATGCACCAACGTCCTTTACGTTCAATAAAATGCCTTTGATAAACACTTCTGCATCATGTGTGATCAATTTATCCGTCGGGGCAGTGATCTGCAGATATTCTTTTTTCTCCGGAGGAGGAGGTGGTGGTGCCTCCGCAAGCCTGAAAGCAGGAGCTGAATATGACAGGGAGAGATAGTTCGTATCATTTTCCGTAACTGAGCCGTATTTATGATAAGCGTAATCAAATTTGAAATCGTTATATTGTATCCCTATGCCGGCGCACATGTTCGTGTCAACATTGAAACCGCTTGATTGGTC
>JBDRDU010000102.1:0-24707 GCA_043820455.1 bacterium
ATGGCATAAAGCAGTACGGGAGCGCAGAACCACATTATTATTATGCCCATGAACAATATGACCAGTATGAGCCCGAAAAATCCCGTAAATAGTGAATTCATGAATTTCATAATATTGATTATAGCACTTCTTCAGCCGAATTTCCCTTAAAGCTGCTATTTTCCCCTGTACCTGACGTTTTCTATGTATTTGCGGGCGATCTCCAGCATCTTGCCCGTGGTTTCGGCGTCGACCGGTTTCAGCGTCTTAAGATGGATATCTTTGCAGTTTTCCGGCTCGAATTGCTGGATGACATATTTTTTGGTCCCATTGATCAATTTCGATATGCCCTCTATTTCCGCGGGTCCGGTTATCGTTGGGGCCACTGTTGTCCTGAATTCATGGTCGACATTGCCTGAGAGAAGGAATGCGATGCTTTCCTTTATGGCTTCAGTGTTCACTTTGACATTGGCGGCCTTGTTGTAATCTTCAAGCGGGGCTTTTACGTCCATTGCGACAAAGTCGATCAAGTTGTCCCGAACAAGCTCTTTCATATAATCCGGGTCCGTCCCGTTCGTGTCAAGCTTTACGAGGAACCCCTTTTGCTTTATTTTCTTTATGAATTCGGTCAAACCCTTGTCCTTGTGCAGGGTAGCCTCTCCGCCTGTTATGCAGATGCCATCAATAAAATCCCTGTGGCTTTCCAGGTAGTCGAATATCTTTTCTTCCGGGATGCTTTTGAATTTTTCCGGATGGTCGGCCAGATCGATATTATGGCAGTACGGGCAGCGGAAATTGCATCCGGGAAGGAATACTACAGAGACCACTTTTCCGTCCCAGTCAATGAGGGACGTTTCAATGAATCCTTTGATATCGAGGCTCATAGGTGAGATTTTAGTTTTTCGGAGAGGTTCCTTTGAGAAATAAAGCCTACCAGCCGTTCTATCTCTTTTCCTTCTTTGAAAATGACCAGGGTGGGAATGCTCATAATGGCATGCCTTGCGGCAGTGATCTGGTTCTCGTCTATGTTCAACTTAACGATCTTCACTCTGCCGACATATTCCGCCGCCACAGCGTCTATTATGGGGGACAATGTCCTGCAGGGCGCGCACCACGATGCCCAAAAATCCACAAGCACCAAAGACGCGTGCTTAAGGACTTCCTCCTCAAAATTCGAATCGTTAACTTCCTGCGCTTTGCTCATAAATGATACCTCCTGTTTGAGGCGCTTATTTTACTTGAGCGGCCGATAAGATACAAGCAGAAAAAAAACTTTTTGTGCTTTCAGGGTTCTTCTGATATAATTTCCAGGTTTTGTGATAAGACGTGCAGCTGAGCCGGATATTCCTGGGATCATAGAGATCGAAAAAGTTTCGTTCGCCGACCCGTGGGAAGAAAAACTCTTCTTGGATGCGATCGATTCCAAAAACAAGAATGTCTTTATTGCCGAAGAAGGTGCCTGCATAGCCGGATATATTGTTCTTGAAAAAGTCCTTGATGAAGGGCACATCACGAACATGGCTGTCGGGAAAAAGCACCGGAAAAAAGGGATCGCATCGCGCCTTGTGGGGAAGGCTCTTGATCTGGCAAAGAGCCTGGATATAAAAGAGATCTTTCTTGAAGTAAGGGAATCGAACGTTGCGGCGAAAAAGCTTTACTCCAAGTTCGGATTTGAACAATTAAGCAGGAGAAAAGGGTATTATCCGATGACGAATGAAGACGCCCTTATCCTAAGCCTCAAGCTTTGATGTGTATAGATGTGTATATATGTAAAGTAGAAAGGGGATAAACGTGAAGATAATTGCTGCGAATATCGGATATCCGTATATAGGGGAGAAAAGGGAGCTAAAGTTCCTTATCGAGTCATTCTGGAGGGGAGGGGTTGACCGCGGCAACCTGTTAAAAGGCGCGGAACAGCTGATAAAGAGCAATCTTTTAAAGCAGGGAGATCTGGATTCGATCCCCGTTTGCGATGCGACGCTTTCCGACAGGATGCTTGACCTGACCGTTGCCTTCGGCCTCATACCTAAAAGGTTCCACCATATATCCGATGAGATACAGCTTTATTTTGAGATGGCGCGCGGGAAATCCGCCATGGAAATGACGAAATGGTTCAACACGAATTACCACTATCTTGTCCCCGAGCTTACCGACGACCTGGAGCCCAGGCTGAACGGAAAGCATTTTGTCGACATGTTCAAGAAAAACAAGGCCTCGAACGTCAAAGTAACGCTCATCGGGCCGTACACTTTCGTAAAGCTCTCGAAGGGCCACAAGGATTTTGACAAATGGTTCCATAAAATAGCCAATATTTATATCGAGCTTATCGACCTGCTCGTTAAGGAAGGCGCGGAATATATCCAGATAGAGGAGCCGATGCTCGTTACGGACATCCCCAAGAAAGACCTTAAATATCTGAAAGATTTTCTGGGCAAATTAAGCGGAGCAAAGATCATCCTCGCCACTTATTTCGATTCCATCACGCATTACAGGGAAACCGTCAATTTGCCGGTCGATTGTATCGGCATGGATTTCGTGAGCAACACGGAGAACCTCGCCAATGTCAAAAAATTCGGCTTTCCGAAGGACAAAGTCCTCATGGCGGGGATAGTCAACGGAAGGAACATTTGGGTGTCGGACCTTAAGGCGAAAATATCGCTTTGCCAGGCCCTTATCAAAAAGATCAAACCAACGGAGCTGATAATATCGCCTTCCTGCAGCATGCAGCATGTTCCCGTGAATGCACAGCATGAAACGGCTCTTCCGAAAGTGTTGAGAGACAACCTTGCCTTCGCTGACGAGAAGATACAGGAATTATTGGTGATCAAAAAAGCGCTTACAAAAGGTATCGGTGTTGTAAAAGAGGAACTTGCCGAAAATTCGATCAGGCTGAAGGAACTGCAGGCCTCCAAAGAAAGGAACCTGAAGGACGTGAAGGCGAGACTCAAAAAATTGACGGCGTCGCATTTTAAGAGAGCCTCGGCATTCGCTGCACGGAAAAAGATACAGCAGAAAGCGTTAGGCCTTCCGCTTCTTCCTGCCACGACCATCGGGAGCTTCCCGCAGACCGAAGAGGTCAGGTTAAAGAGGATGGAGTACAGAAAAGGAAAGCTCAATGAAGCCGAATACAGATCGTTCATAAAAGATCAAATAAAAGAGATCGTAAAACTTCAGGAGGAAATAGGGCTTGATGTTTTGGTCCACGGGGAATTCGAAAGGACCGACATGGTCGAATTCTTCGGGGAAAAATTATCCGGGTTCGCGACCTCCCTGAACGGCTGGGTCGTTTCATACGGATCAAGATGCGTAAAGCCGCCTATCATCTGGGCGGATGTGAAAAGGATGAGGCCGATGACGATCGAAGAGATCGTATTCGCCCAATCGCTGACAAAAAAGCCTATGAAGGGCATGCTCACGGGCCCGATGACCATAATAAGCTGGTCATTCAACAGGGATGATATCCAGAAAAAGGATGTTGCATATCAGATCGCCTTGGCCTTAAATAACGAAGTGCTTGACCTGGAGAAGAAAGGCATCCGTATAATACAGATAGACGAGCCCGCGCTCCAGGAAGGCGCGCCCATTAAGGACGCAGATAAGATCCGGTATTTTGATTACGGGGTAAAGGCGTTCCGTCTGGCGGCGTCCAGGGTCAAGGACTCCACGCAGGTCCACACTCACATGTGCTATTCCAATTTCAATGAGATCATAAAGTACATCGACCTTATGGATGCCGATGTCATCTCCATCGAGAATTCAAGGAGCAAAGGGGAGCTCCTCGATGTTTTCAAGCAATACAAGTACAAAAAGGGGATAGGCCCCGGCGTTTATGATATTCACAGCCCTGCGATCCCCACCGTGCCCGAAATGGTCAGCCGGATCAACCGAAGCTTGAAATATCTGTCAAAAGACCAGCTGTGGGTGAACCCCGATTGCGGGCTCAAGACAAGAGGGTATAAGGAGACGGTGCCGTCGCTGAAGAACATGGTGGACGCGGCAGAAATAGTCAGGCAAAAATCTAAAAATAATGCTTGACAAGAAACCCCCCACATAATAAAATTACCTTTTGTTTGGCTAAAAATCCCTTTTTGAATTTTCCGCCTTAGGCGGAAAAAGGGGATGTTTCGTCTTTTAGTGGCTGTTATATCATATATGTAAAGGAAGGCTATGAGAGAGATAATAACGATTTCATGCACGGCTTGTAAAAGGAAAAACTACACGTCGACTAAGAACAGGAAAACAACGCCTGGCAGGCTAGAGCTTAATAAATATTGCAAGTGGTGTAAGAAACATACGCCGCACAAAGAGGAAAAGTAATTTTTCAGCTGGAATATGGGCGAGTAGCTCAACTGGCTAGAGCACTGGTCTCCAAAACCAGCGGTTGGGGGTTCAAGTCCCTCCTCGCCTGCAGGTCTTGTTTTTGATTTTATGAATTATAAAGAGATTAAAGAAAAAGTAATCAATTACCTTAAGGAGATCAAATCTGAATCTAAGAAAGTGGTTTGGCCCGGAAGAAATTACGTCACGGCTGCTACCATCATCGTGTTCGTCATTGTTTTTTTGGTGGCGGGGTTCGTGATGCTGGTGGATTTCGGTTTTGCGAGATTTTTCGGTTATATGACCAGGGGCGGGATGCGCTGATGGCTGAAGATATCACGCCGGAACAAAAGATAGAAGAGATGCCGCAGGCAGCACAGGCTCCTGCAACGGAAGACAGAAAATGGTATGTTCTCCAGACCCTGACGGGCAACGAAGAGCTTGTCAAGGCGAGCATTGAACGCACGATAAAGCAGTTCAGCCTGGAAAATAAGGTGTTCAGCGTCCTTGTGCCGGAAGAAGATATCGTTGAGATAAAGGAAGGCAAGCGTGTAGAAAAGAAGAAGAGAATGTTTCCCGGGTATGTTTTTATCGAAATGATCCTGGACGAAACCTCTTGGCACGCGATCAAGCAAACCACCGGCGTTGCGAAATTTATAGGGAACAAGATACGCCCCATACCTGTTACGGACAGAGAGATGCAGAGGGTCCTGAAGCAGCTGGGCGTCAGGGAAGAGAGGATCGATGTCTTTTTTGAGAAGGGCGAGGCCATAAGGATAATAAGCGGGCCCTTCCGTGGGTATACAGGGTCCGTTGAAGAGATAAATATCCAGAAAAGCAAGATAAAAGCTTTGGTCAACATTTTTGGAAGGGACACACCGGTCGAGATCGATTTTGAGCAAGCGGAGAAGATGACTTAACATGGCGAAAAAATTATTGACAATGGTCAAATTGCAGATCCCGGCGGGAAAAGCCAATCCGGCTCCTCCTATCGGTCCAGCGCTCGGGCAGCACGGCATAAATATAATGGAATTCTGCAAGCAGTATAACGCAAAGACGCAGGATAAAGGCGATACTGTGATCCCCGTGGAAATATCCATTTTTGAGGACAGGTCGTTCACTTTTGTGCTTAAGACCCCGCCGGCGGCGGTCCTGCTCAAAAAAGCGGCAAATATTGAAAAAGGGTCCGGCGAACCGAACAGGAACAAGGTCGGAACAGTGACCAAGGAAAAAATAAGAGAGATCGCGGAAACAAAGATGCCGGACCTCAATGCGAATTCCATCGAAGCGGCCATGAAGATCATTGAAGGCACCGCGAGGAACATGGGGATAACGGTAAAGTAATTATGGCAAAAAGAGGGAAAAAATATCTGGAAAAATCCAAGTTGATCGAGCCGGGAAAGAGATACATCCTCAACGACGCCATTTCACTTGTAAAGAAAACGTCTTTGTCGAAGTTTGACGGTACCGTGGACCTTTCCATAAAGCTTAATATAGACCCGAAGCGGAGCGACCAGCAGGTAAGGGGAGTTGTCAGCCTTCCGGGCGGGACAGGCAAAAATATAAGAGTGGTCGTTATTGCGAAAGGCGAAAAGATAAAAGAAGCGGAATCTGCAGGCGCTGATTTTGCGGGAGGCGATGATCTAATAGAGAAGATAAGCAAAGGATGGGCCGATTTTGATGTGACCATAGCTACTCCGGATGTAATGTCGGCTGTCGGAAAGCTTGGCAAGGTGCTGGGACAAAAAGGCCTTATGCCGAACCCCAAAACCGGCACGGTAACGTTCGATGTCGGCAGGGTCGTGAAAGAATTCAAAGCCGGCAAGATCGAGTATAAAACAGATAAGACAGGGGTCATTCATGCCCCTCTCGGCAAGATCTCGTTCAGCGAGGAAAAGATCAGTTCAAATCTTTCCGCTGTTCTGGATGCTGTTTCAAAATCCAAGCCTTCCGGCGTAAAGGGAACATTGATAAAAAGCATCACACTTTCGGCGACAATGGGGCCTGCGGTAAAAGTGGATGCAAGCAAACTTTTGGGGCAGATAAATAATTAACATGCAAAAAGCATTAAAGATAAAATCGGTGAAAGATATAAAAGAAAAATTCGACAAAAGCAAGGTCGTCATACTTACCGATTTCAAGGGTTTGACCATGTCGCAGATGAGCAAACTCAGGAAAAAGCTAAGGCCCATCGATGCCGAGTTCAAGGTGTTCAAGAACACTCTTATATCCCGCGCGATCAAGGACAAGTCATATGATGGGATGGACCTGTTATTGACGGGGTCCACCGCGGTGCTTTTTGGCTATGAGGATCAGATCGCGCCGACAAAAGTTCTGTCGGCATTCATCAAGGAGAACGAGAAACCTGTTCTCAAGGGGGGGTTGCTTGACGGCAAGGTCATCGATAATAAAACGATCATAATGCTTTCAAAGCTTCCCTCAAGAGAAGTGTTGCTTGGCATGGTGGTCGGCACTATGAAAGCCCCTATTACCAATTTTGTCCTTGATTGCAAGGGGATCTTGAGCAAGTTCGTCTATGCTTTGAGCGCTGTAAGGGACAAGAAGAAAAATTAACAATGAACAATGACACAATTAACAACAATGTGGAATATTTATTTGATATTGTCGCTGAAGGCGACCCCATGTTGTTCATTGTTTAATTGTTAATTGATCATTTTAAAAGGGGGTGAAAGTAATGGGAAAAATTGAAGATATCATAACGACAATAGAAGGGATGACCGTTCTCGAGCTTTCCGATATCGTGAAGAAAATGGAAGAAAAGTTCGGCGTGTCCGCAGTTGCAGCTGTTGCCGCTCCAGCAGGCGGCGGAGCAGGAGCTGAAGCCGCCCCTGTCCAGGAAGCTTTTGACGTGATACTTACCTCGATAGGGGACAAGAAGATACAGGTACTTAAGGTCGTAAGAGATGTTACCGGACTCGGACTTAAGGAAGCAAAGGACATGGTTGATAGTACGCCGAAACCGGTGAAGACAAAGGTGAAAAAAGAGGAAGCGGAAGAAATAAAGAAAAAACTTGAAGCGGAGGGCGCGAAAGTAGAGATAAAATGACGCATCATGTAAGAGAAAGAATAAAATTGTTCGGGGCTGCCCAAAAGAAAGTAATTGAGCCGCCCGATCTGCTTGAGATCCAGAAGGATTCCTTTAAGAGGTTCCTTGCGGAAGGACTTAAGGAGGCATTACTGAGCTTCTCGCCCATTAAAGGGTATGAGGGCAGGTATGAGCTTGAATTTACGGGCGATTTCAAGTTCGGGGAGCCGAAATATTCCATGAAGGAATGCCTGGCAAAAGAAGTGACCTACTCGAACCCGCTTAAGGTAAGGGCCAGGCTCATAGACAAGCAAAGCGGCGAAGTAAAATCCCAGGACGTTTTCATCGGAGATTTTCCGATGATGACGGACAGGGGGACTTTCATAATAAACGGCGTTGAGAGGATCATTGTCAGCCAGCTTGTAAGGTCTTCGGGTGTTTATTTCCGTGAGAACAAGAAAACCGAAAGAGGGAAAGTGACCTATTTTGCGACCATAATACCGGATAGGGGTTCATGGCTTGAGATGGAAGTGGATGCATCTTCTGTTGTTCATGCAAGGATAAACAGGACGAAAAAAGTCCCCGTCACAGTTTTTCTTTCCTCTATAGGATGCTCAGAAAAAGAGATCAAAACTGCTCTGGGGGATTCGGAGCTCGGAAGAAGGACTTTGAGCGAATATCCGATAAAGCCGAAGGAAGAAACGCTCATCGAAATATACAAAAAACTGCGTCCCGGCGACCCGATCACGATCGAGGGAGCGCAGGCATACCTTAACAACTTGTTCTTCAATGTAAGGAGATATGACCTGGGTAAAGTGGGAAGATACAAGATGAACAAGAAACTCGGCGTATCCATTCCCATAGACAGAACGGTCCTGACAAAAGAGGATATATTAGGAATTGTAAAAGGCTTGATCGACATCAACCTTGGCCACGGACTGCCGGACGATATAGATCACCTCGGCAACAGAAGGATAAGGTCTGTGGGGGAACTTTTACAGAAACAATTCATGGTGGGGCTCTCCAGGGTGGAAAGACTGGTCAAAGAGCAGATGGTCGTCAAAGCAGGCGAGAACTTGACTCCGCAAATGATCATAAATGTAAGGCCCCTTGTTGCGGTAATAAAGGAATTTTTCGGCTCAAGCCAGTTGTCACAGTTCATGGACCAGACAAATCCGCTTGCCGAGTTAACGCATAAGAGAAGGCTTTCAGCTCTTGGCCCGGGAGGATTGACAAGGGAAAGGGCAGGCTTCGAGGTCAGGGATATACATCCTTCCCATTATGGCAGGGTATGTCCGATCGAAACACCGGAAGGTCCGAATGCCGGCCTTATCGCTTCACTTGGAACATATGCCAAGATAAATAAATTTGGTTTTATTGAGACCCCTTACAGGAAGGTTAAAAAAGGAATTGTTACGAACAAGGTTGAATATTTTACCGCTGATGTTGAAGATCTATATAAGCTCGGTCCCTGTGACGTTCATGTTAACAGCAACGGTAAAATAATTGATGAGCAGGTCCCTGTAAGATATAAAAGGGAATTCATCTTCGCCCTGCCGAAAGAAGTTGATTATGTGGGAGTGGCTCCGGAACAGTTGGTGGGTATAACCACAGCGCTGATCCCGTTCCTGGAACACGATGATGCGAACCGCGCTCTTATGGGTGCGAACATGCAGAGGCAGGCTGTGCCTCTTCTTATTCCGGAAGCCCCGCATGTCGGGACCGGACTTGAAAGGAAGGTAGCTGAAGATTCGAACTTACTTACCCGAGCTGCTGCTTCAGGTCGTGTAAGCAGGGTTACGTCTGAAGAGATAGTTATCAGCAGGGCAGGGAAAAAAGATATTTATGAACTCACGAAATTCCGCAGATCGAATCAAAACACCTGCATACATTCGCGTCCGATAGTGAAAGTAGGCCAGAAAGTAGAAAAGGACGATATCATAGCGGACAGCTCTGCAACAGATCTGGGCGAGCTCGCGCTTGGCAGGAACATATTAACGGCATTCATGCCGTGGGAAGGCTACAATTATGAGGACGCGATAGTGATTTCCGAGCGTCTTGTTAAAAAGGATTTTTTCACTTCCGTACACATAGAAAGATTGGAAGTCGATATTAGGGCCACAAAGCTAGGGATGGAAGAAATAACAAGAGAGATCCCCAACGTTTCAGAAGAAGTCCTGGCCGACCTTGATGATAGAGGGATCATACAGCCCGGCGCTTACGTAAAGGCGGGAGATATCCTTGTCGGAAAGGTCACCCCGAAAGGGGAGACAGAGCTTCCTGCTGAGGAAAAATTGTTGAGGGCGATATTCGGCGATAAAGCGCGCGATATGCGTGATACTTCCCTTAAAGTCCCTCCAGGAGAGGGCGGCAAGGTCATTGCCGTCAGGACTTTTTCAAGGCAGCAGGGTGATGAGCTTCCTCCGGGCGTTCATGAGGTCATCAGGGTATATCTTGCTCAATACAGAAAGGTCTCTGTCGGCGACAAACTGGCGGACCGCCATGGAAATAAAGGTATCGTGGCAAAGATAGTCCCTGAAGAGGATATGCCGTATCTTCCTGACGGGACCCCTATCGATGTGGTATTGAACCCGTTAGGAGTTCCTTCGCGTATGAATCTGGGCCAGATATTCGAACTGTTCCTGGGTCATGCCGGAATGATACTTAATAAATATTATGAGGTGCCCTCTTTTGATGAGGCGCTATTTGAGAATGCTTCGGTCATTAAGGTCAGTGAGGAACTTACGAAAGCATCGGCAAAACAGGGATTTAACTGGGTTAATACCACCGGCAAAGTATTGCTTCGCGACGGCAGGACAGGCAAGCATTTTGACAGACCTATCGCTGTCGGCTGCATGTATATAATGAAGCTTATTCATCTGGTTGACGACAAGATGCACGCAAGATCGACAGGCCCGTACTCGCTGATAACACAGCAGCCTCTTGGAGGGAAAGCGCAATTCGGAGGCCAGAGGTTTGGGGAAATGGAAGTTTGGGCGCTTGAAGCATACGGCGCCGCAAATATGCTCCAGGAACTTCTTACCGTTAAATCTGATGATGTTGCCGGACGCGCCAGGGTCTACGAGGAAATAATCAAAGGCAAGCTAATGGGCAAGCCGGGAGTGCCCGAATCGTTCAAGGTCTTGATCAAGGAACTTAGGAGCCTTGGTCTTGATTTCAGGACATTGAACAAAGAAGGCAAAGAAGTGAACATTGACGAAGAAGTGCTGGAAAAGGCCAGCATATTCGGTCGCATGCCGCAAAACAGGAGAGAAAAAGGCCGTTATGCAACTTAGAAGAAAAGAAACAAAGGAATTTGAAACGATAAAGATCGGGCTTGCTTCAACAGAGAAGATCCTTTCGTGGTCGCGCGGAGAGGTTGAAAAACCCGAGACCATTAACTACAGGACGTTCAAGCCCGAAAGGAAAGGGCTTTTCTGCGAAAAGATATTTGGTCCGGTAAAAGATTGGGAATGCCACTGCGGGAAGTACCGGCGCATCAGGTACAGAGGGATCGTATGCGAAAGATGCGGCGTTGAGGTCACCACTTCAAGGGTCCGCCGGGAGCGCATGGGCCACATAAAACTTGCCGTTCCGGTTTCCCATGTCTGGTTCCTGCGCGGAACACCGGGATTTATAAGCATTGTGCTTGATAATTCCACAAAATTGATCGAAGAGGTCATTTATTACGATGCTTATATGGTCACCGATGTTTCACATGAAGGAAAGGAAAAGATAAAGTTAAAGGAAGGGCAGGTCCTAAGGGAAGCGGAGTATCAGGAAGCCAGGGAAAAATACGGCAGCGCGTTCAAGGTGGAAATGGGCGCAAAAGCGGTAAGGGAAGTGCTCTCGCGAGTCGATCTGCAGGCGGGCATTACGAAACTAAGAAGAGACCTGAAAGGGGCCGAAGGGCAAAGAAGGATAAAGATAGTCAAGCGGCTGAGGGTCATCGAGGCGTTCTTTAAATCGGGCAACAAGCCGGAATGGATGATATTGGAAGTTGTTCCTGTCATGCCGCCGGATTTGCGCCCAATGGTCCAGCTTGAGGGCGGGAGATTCGCCACTTCGGACCTTAACGATCTTTACAGGCGTATTTTGAACAGGAACAACAGGCTTAAGAAGATCATAAGCATGGGCGCTCCTGACATGATAGTCAGGAATGAGAAAAGGATGCTTCAGGAAGCTGTTGACGTTTTAATAGATAATGGAAGAAGGAAAAGGGCTGTTACCGGATCCACAGGGCGTCCGCTAAAGTCCCTCTCCGACATCATAGAAGGCAAACAGGGAAGGTTCAGGCAGAACCTGCTGGGAAAACGCGCTGACTATTCGGGAAGGTCCGTTATCGTTGTCGGTCCGACACTGAAGATACATCAATGCGGACTTCCAAAGGAAATGGCGCTGGAGCTGTTCAAGCCGTTCGTTATAAGGAAGCTCGTTGAACGCGGTCTTTCTCAGAACGTTAAAAGCGCGAAGCGGCATATAGACAAAAGAGAGATCTTTGTTTGGGATATACTCGAAGAGGTCATAAAAGGCCATCAAGTCCTGCTGAACCGCGCGCCTACACTTCACAGGCTTGGCATCCAGGCTTTTGAGCCGATATTGGTCGAAGGAAAAGCGATACATATTCATCCGCTTGTTTGTCCGGCATTTAACGCTGATTTTGACGGCGACCAGATGGCCGTGCATGTCCCGCTTCTTACCGAGTCCCGGGTTGAAGCAAGGCTTCTCATGCTTTCATCAAGGAATATACTCTCGCCTGCATCGGGCAGGCCTATAATCACGCCCACCCAGGATATGGTGCTCGGCGTATACTTTATGACAGCTACCGATGAAAGGGTCACTCACGGCAAAGAAATGAATTTTTCGTCCGATGAAGAGGCCATGATCGCCCACGACCTGGAACAGATACACCTTCATGCTTTGATAAACGTGAGAAGAGAAGGGCAAATGGTCCAAACGACCGTGGGGCGCGTCAAATTAAACAACACATTATCAAGGGTTTTGGCAAAAAGAGTCGCAGGAGAAAAGCTCGAGTTCATCAATTATGTCGTGGATAAGAAGAAGCTCGAGCAGCTTATACTGTTCTTTTATAAGACTTACGGGGCCGAGGTTACATCTGAAATGGCCGACGAGATAAAACGGCTCGGATTTAAATATGCGACCCTTGCCGGGATATCGATAGCTATAGATGACATTAAGGTGCCGTTGCAAAAGAAAAATATCGTTAATAAGGCAACAAAGCAGATCGAATCCCTCGATAAACAGTTGAAGAGCGGGCACATATCCTCCAAAGAACATTTCATGCGTTCCATTGATATATGGAGCAACGTTACCGAGGAAGTGACGGATGCGATGCTCAAGGAATTCGACAAGCTCAATTCAGTTTACCTTATGGCATTTTCCGGAGCGAGAGGCAATCTGCAGCAGGTAAGGCAGCTTGCCGGCATCCGCGGCCTTATGGCCGATCCTTCCGGCAATATCATCAGCATTCCAATTAAGACGAACTTCAAAGAAGGATTAAGCGTTACAGAATATTTTATATCCTCGTATGGCGCGAGAAAGGGACTTGTTGATACGGCTCTTCGTACGGCGGATTCGGGATATTTAACAAGAAGGCTGGTTGACGTAGCGCAGGACGTTATAATAACAGAGGAAGATTGTGGCTCGGAAGAAGGCATAGTTCTTTCGAATATAAGAGAAGGGTATGAAGAAATTCTGCCGCTCGGACCAAGGCTTATCGGCAGGATAGTTACAAAGAACGTGACCGACCCGATCTCCGGCAAAATGCTTGTGAAAGCTGGAGAGGAAATAGGCGAGGACTTAGCAAAGATCATTACCGAATCCGGCATTGAAAAGGTTAAGGTAAGGTCAGTTTTGACATGCAAGACCAAAAAAGGACTTTGCCAGAAATGTTACAGCAGGGACCTTTCCCATGGCGGGATCGTGAGTATTGGGGAGGCAGTGGGCATAATTGCCGCTCAATCAATAGGTGAACCTGGCACTCAGCTTACAATGAGAACATTCCATATCGGCGGCGTCGCTCTTCACAAGGCGGCGAAAGTCCCCATAAAGGTAAAACACAGCGGAAAATTGGAGTGGGGGGAAGGGATAGAGATAAGGGATATAGTGGACGAGAACGGCGATAAAGTTAAGATGGTGACCAAGGAATCCACCGCATTTGTGAAGGTAAAGGACAAAAAAGAAGAATACATCCTTCCTGTAGGTACGATCTTTAAAGAAAAAGAAGGCGCTTCTGTTGCGTCAGGAGATGTGATCGCCGAATATGACCCGACCTATGAATATGTTGTGGCAAGCACCGAAGGAAAGGTCATGTATATCGGACTCGATGTTACCGAAAGAAAGCGAAAGATCGAAGACAAGGCCGTAATTGAAAGAGTGGCCAAAAATGACGGAGCGGTATTCATATATAACCCTAAGATAAGAAAAGAATATGACATTCCGAAGGACGCCAAATTATATGTAAAGGTGGGCGATAAAGTAAAAATAGGGGATGAAATATCCGCCGGGATCGTTGTAAAAAGCGGAGGAGTTGTTATTTCGGTGAAAGAAGGCAGGGTTAAGAGCGTTGAAGTAGTTCCCGGAGAGAATTATACAATACCTTCCGGCTCCAAAATAGCCGTTGAGAACGAAAAAGAAGTCTCCAACTATGATTTTCTTTCAAAAGTCGAAAGCATTAGAAGAGACCCAAGCAAAACAA
The DNA here is from genome assembly GCA_043820455.1 of bacterium. GTDB lineage: Bacteria > Margulisbacteria > WOR-1 > CAVSGV01 > CAVSGV01 > JBDRDU01. The sequence continues at coordinate 14,061 of JBDRDU010000102.1, forward strand.
GGGATATTATCCAAGGCTTGCCGAAAGTCGAAGAACTTTTTGAGGCGCGCCGGCCAAAAGATCCGGCTCTGCTTTCCGAAACAGAAGGAACGGTGGAAGTTTCAGAGAGAGAGGGAACAAGACTTATTACTGTTATTTCTTCTCATGAGAAGCGTGAATATGCCGTCCCGTACGAGACAAGACTTCATGTTGCGAACGGTGACAAGGTTAGTCCCGGAATGCCCTTAACAAGCGGCAGTATAAGCCCGCATGATCTGCTAAGGATACTGAACAAAAAAGCGGTGCAATCTTTCCTTATTGACGAGATCCAGAAGATATATCGGGGCCAAGGGGTTACGATAAACGATAAGCACATAGAAGTAATAGTGAGACAGATGACGAGTAAAGTAAGGATAGTGAACCCGGGCGATACAATGCTTCTTCCCGGCGAATTGATGGAAGCTTCCGAATTTGAAAAGACGAACTCTGCCGCAAAAGGGGAGCCATCCACCGCGACAGAAGTACTTCTTGGCATAACCAAGGCTTCTCTCTCGACAGAGTCCTTTATTTCGGCTGCTTCATTCCAGGAAACGGCCAGGATCCTGACCGATGCGGCAGTTAAAGGACGCATCGATAAAATGTACGGGCTTAAGGAGAATGTCATTATTGGGAAACTTGTCCCGGCGGGAACAGGTTTTTCCTCTTACCGGGCCATTGAAGTGGCAGGCGGGGAAGGAGCATCAAGCTGATGACGACGATAAATCAATTGATCAGGATGGGAAGGAAGAAAAAGACGTTCAAGAGCAAGGCGCCAGCCCTTTTGAGGAATCCGTTTAAAAGGGGCGTTTGCATAAGGGTATACACTACCACGCCAAAGAAGCCGAATTCAGCGCTTAGAAAAGTTGCAAGAGTGCGTCTTACTAATGGAATGGAAGTGTCGGCTTATATACCGGGAGTTGGCCACAACCTTCAGGAACACTCGGTAGTTCTTGTAAGAGGAGGAAGGGTGAAGGATCTGCCCGGAGTTAGATATCATATTGTAAGGGGCACTTTTGATACTGGCGGAGTGGAGAACCGAAAGCAGGGCCGCTCCCGCTATGGAGCCAAAAAGCCGAAAGCAGCGACCGGAAAGGCAGCTGCGTAAGCAGGAGATAATATGCCAAGAAGAGGGATCATCGTAAAAAGGAAAATTTTGCCGGACGCTGTTTATGGGAGCGTGCAGGCCCAGAAATTCATCAACAAGATGATGTGGAAGGGAAAAAAGAGCATCTCGGAGAGGATTTTTTATGGCGCTCTGGACATAGCCGCGGAAAAACTGAAAAAGCAGCAGCTTGAGATATTTGAGAAAGCGTTGAACAACGTTCGGCCTCTCATGGAAGTAAAGCCAAGAAGGGTAGGAGGGGCGACATACCAGATACCGATCGAAGTCTCGGAAGACAGAGGGCTTTCCATGTCCATGCAGTGGATAAGGGAGAACGCGAGAAAACGTCCGGGCCATTCTATGATAGAGCGGCTTTCTGCGGAATTGATGGATGCTTATAACGGTGTCGGAACGTCGATGAAGAAGCGCGAGGATACCCATAAAATGGCAGAGGCGAACAGGGCTTTCGCGCATTTCAGGTGGTAAAAATTAATGGTTAGAACTCATCCGATAGAAAAATATAGGAACATAGGGATCGCGGCTCATATTGATGCCGGCAAGACCACTACAACTGAAAGGATTCTTTTCTATTCAGGGAAGATCCACAAGATAGGTGATGTTGATGATGGAACGACCGTTACCGATTGGATGGTCCAGGAAAGAGAGAGGGGAATAACCATTACATCGGCGGCCATAACAACGACCTGGAAGAACTACAGGATAAACATCATCGATACGCCGGGCCACGTTGATTTTACGGTGGAAGTTGAAAGGTCCTTAAGGGTATTGGACGGGATGGTCGCGGTTTTTTGCGCTGTAGGAGGAGTACAACCTCAATCGGAAACGGTCTGGAGGCAGGCAACAAAGTATAAGGTCCCGATCATCGCGTTCATAAATAAGATGGACAGGATAGGCGCTGACTTTTTCAGGTGCGTTAAGCAGATAAAAGAGCGCCTTGTCTCGCATCCGGTCCTTCTTCAGCTTCCCATTGGGGCCGAGGAAAAATTCTTGGGTGCCGTGGACCTTCTTGAAATGAAAGCGATCATTTTTGAGGACGAATTCGGGGAAAAAGTGACGATAAAAGAGATCCCGGCGGAACTTTTGAACGACGCAAAACATTACAGGGAAAAGTTGATCGAGGCCGCAGCGGAAGCTGAAGATGCATTACTTGAAAAATATCTGGAGAAACATACATTGGATAACGATGAAATAAAACGCGGTATCAGGAAATTGACCATTGCCTGCAAGATCATCCCTGTGGTCTGTGGGACAGCTTTAAAGAACAAGGGGATTCAAACTCTTCTTGATGCTGTTATTGACTATCTTCCGTCGCCAATAGATGTTCCACCGGTCACGGGATTTAATCCCAAGACGGGAACCGACGAGGAAAGAGCTTCAAAAGACAACGACTCGTTCGCGGCCCTGGCGTTCAAGATAGCAACGGATCCGTTCGTGGGAAAATTGATATTTTTCAGAGTTTATTCCGGCACATTAAAATCCGGCTCCTATATCCTGAATTCGACCAAGGATTCAAAGGAGAGGATCGGAAGACTTCTTCAGATGCACGCGGATAAGCGCGAAGAGATAGAAGAAGTGCACGCAGGCGATATTGCCTCTGCCGTTGGGCTTAAAGGCACCAGAACAGGAGATACTATATGTGATGCGGACAAACCCATTATATTGGAAGCCATACAATTCCCTGAACCTGTCATATATGTTGCGATAGAACCAAAGACGAAGGCCGACCAGGAGAAACTTGGCGTTGCTCTTGGACGATTGGCGGAAGAAGATCCCACATTCAGGATAAAGGGAGACCCGGAAACAGGACAGACGATCATTTCCGGCATGGGGGAGCTTCATCTGGAGATCATTGTTGACAGGCTCCTTCGGGAATTCAAGGTAGGAGCAAACGTAGGCAAGCCTCAGGTAGCTTATAAGGAAACGATAAAAGGCATGGCGGAAGCTGAAGGCAAATTCATAAGGCAAACGGGAGGCCGCGGCCAGTACGGGCATGTTTGGGTGAAAGTGGAGCCTTTACCTGCGGGAGGGAAATTTGAATTCGTGAATAAGGTAGTTGGAGGATCGATCCCGAAGGAATACATCCCTGCTGTTGAAGACGGCATTGTTGAAGCGATGCAAACCGGGGTGCTCGCGGGCTATCCGACGATCGATATTAAAGTGACGCTTTTCGACGGTTCCTTCCATGAGGTGGACTCCTCGGAAATGGCATTTAAGATAGCGGGGTCCATGGCTTTTAAGGAAGGGTTCATGAACTCGAAGCCGATCTTGCTTGAACCGACGATGAAAGTTGAAGTGGAAATACCTGAACAGTACATGGGAGACGTGATCGGCGATCTGAACAGCAGGAGAGGGAAGATAGACGGCATGGAATCACGTGCGGGCATTCAAGTGATCCAGGCGAAAGTCCCTCTTTCCGACATGTTCGGATATGCCACCGCCCTTAGATCAAAGACCCAAGGAAGAGGCATATATACGATGGAATTTTCAAAATACGAAGAAGTCCCGAAGAATATTTCCGAGGGGATAATTTCAAAGGCACAGGGGAAATAAATATTTATGGTCAGACAAAAAATAAGGATCAGATTAAAAGGGTATGACAGCAGACTGCTTGATCAATCCGCGTTGAAGATCGTTGATACTGCAAAGCGCGCGGGTGGTGTGGTGTCCGGCCCGATACCGCTTCCAACGGACAGGGAAATTTATTGCGTGAATAGATCTACGAACATAGATAAAAAGTCGCGCGAGCATTTCGAGATAAGGATCCATAAAAGGTTGATAGATATCCTAGATCCCGCCCAGCAGACGGTTGATGCCCTAATGCAGCTGGACCTGCCGGCAGGCGTGGATATTGAGATAAAATTGAAGTGATAATATGGTAGAAATTTTAGGCAAAAAGGTCGGAATGACCCATATATTTAACGAGATCGGCGTTATGGAGCCTGTTACCGTCGTTGAGGCGGGTCCGTGTTATGTCGTCAATATGAGAACAAAGGAAAAAGACGGCTATCAGGCGGTCCAGCTTGGTTTCATCAAGGCAAAGAAAACCAACAAGGCAATGGAAGGATATTTCAAGAAGCAGGGAATGAAGGAAAATTTTAGATATTTGAAGGAATTTAGAAAAGAAAAGCTTGACGGGTACTCGGTAGGGCAAGAAGTAAAAGCCGATGCTTTTAAATTGAACGAAGTTGTGCATGTTACCGGAACTTCCATAGGGAAAGGTTTTCAGGGGTCAGTGAAGAGATGGCATTTTAACCGGCACCCGATGAGCCACGGTTCCAAATCCCACAGGATGCCCGGTTCGTCAGGGTCGGGGACCACTATTAGCCATGTTTTTAAGGGAAAGAGAAGAGCGGGACATATGGGATTTGACACGGTAACCACAAAAGGTCTTGTGGTCCTGTTTATCGATGCGCCGAAGAACATTTTAGCGATCAGGGGATCCGTACCGGGGCCGAAGGGGAATCTTTTGACAATTAAAGGCACGGGTATTGTTGCGAAGATGCGTGTAAGGAAGATCGCGCAGGCGCCGCTTGAAAAAGCGGCAAAAATAGCCGCCGAGTCTTCTTCGGGAAAGAAATAAAAAAATAATATGGCAAAACTTGATTTATATGGGATCAACGGAAAGATCGACGGCAGCGTGAAGGCTTCCGACAGGGTCTTTTCAGCTCCCCTGAATGAACCGATCGTTACGGAAACCCTGAACTGGTATTTGGCGACCAGAAGGCAGGGAAGCGCGAACACAAAAACCCGCGCGGAAGTTTCCGGTGGCGGAAGGAAACCTTGGAGCCAGAAAGGCACAGGGCGCGCCAGGATCGGGGATAACAGGGCGCCTCACTGGAGGCACGGCGGCGTCGTGTTCGGACCAAAACCCAGAGATTATTCATTCAACCTGCCGATCAAAGTCAGGAAAGCGGCCATAAGGATAGTGCTGTCAGATAAAGCTCAATCAGGCAAGATCAAGGTGGTTGAGAAATTGTCATTAACGCAGGCAAAAACAAAAGAAATGGCGAAACTGCTCGAAGCTCTGGGTGTGAAAGGAAGCGCGCTTATAGTTATTTCTGCGCCGGATGTCGCCATTGAACGCGCTTCGAGGAATATTAAAGGCATTAAGGTGGCTGCCGGTAGAACACTTAATGTTTATGACATGCTTAAACATGATGAAATGATCATAATAAAAGATGCCATGCCTGTTCTGGAGGAGGCTTACGCATGATGGCCGATCCATATCAGATAATAATTGAACCGATAGTTACGGAGAAGAGCTCAGGGCTCAGAATGAATTCCGTGTATGTGTTCAAGGTGCTGAAGAATGCCACAAAGTCTCAAATAAAGAACGCATTAAAAATTGTGTTCGGCGTCGATGCAAAGTCGATCAATACGGCCAAGGTCAGGGGTAAAGTGAGACATCTGGGCCGCAGTATAGGAGTTACGTCAGGCTGGAAAAAAGCGTATGTCCAACTTAAAGAAGGACAGAAGATAAAGGAACTGGAGGTAGGCGCATAATGCCGGTAAAGGTAAGAAGATCTTTAACGAACGGCCAGAGGTTCAGGATTGATCTGGATTATAGCGACATAACGACCTCTACACCGGAAAAATCCCTGCTGGTCAAAGTGCAAAAGACCTCGGGAAGGGATTGGCGCGGCAGGATAAGTTCAAGGCACAGGGGCGGCGGGAATAAAAAACTTTACAGGGTCATTGATTTCAAGAGAAATAAGGATGTGGTCCCGGCTAAGGTCGCGTCGATAGAATACGATCCTTACAGGAATTCCTTTATTGCTCTGATAAATTATTTTGACGGCGAGAAAAGATATATTCTGGCCCCGCTTGGGATCAAGGTTGGAGATACCGTTTCATCCGGCCCTGATGTTGACGTAAAACTGGGCAATGCCCTGCCGATAAAGAACATTCCCGTGGGTACGATGATACATAATATCGAAATGGCTGCAGGACGCGGCGGAGTTCTGGCAAGGTCCGCTGGGGCTTTTGCTTCGCTTGTCGCGAAAGAGGGAAAATATGCGACGGTCAGGCTTCCTTCCGGGGAGCAGAGGCTCATTCATATAGAATGCCGCGCGACCGTTGGGCAGCTCGGCAACCTAGATGCAAAGAATGTTGTACTTGGGCGCGCCGGAAGAATGAGACACCTTGGCAGGAGACCTTCGGTCAGGGGTGTTGTCATGAATCCTTGTGATCATCCGCACGGTGGAGGTGAAGGGCGATCCCCCATTGGAATGCCATCCCCGTTAACGCCTTGGGGTAAACCGACGCTGGGATATAGAACAAGGAAAAAAAGAAAAATAGGCGACAGATTCATCATTATGAGGAGGGCTTAATGTGACCAGATCTTCAAAAAAAGGGCCTTTTGTGGATTATCATCTGCTTGAAAAAATAGGCAGGATGCAGGCAGGCGACGACAAGAAAATGATAAAGACCTGGTCCAGAAGGAGTGTTATCACGCCTGAAATGGTGGGGTTCACGATAGCTGTCCATAACGGCAAGAAGCATATACCGATATATATAACGGAGAATATGGTTGGCAATAAACTTGGCGAATTCGCGCCGACCAGGACTTTCAGGGGCCATAGCGTGCCGACAGCGAAAACAGCGTCATTAACATAATAATATGAAAGTAAAAGCACAAGCAAAATATTTAAGAGCCGCGCCCAGAAAAGTAAGGATGGTGGCGGACGTCATAAGGGGCAAGCGCGTCAAGGAAGCCCTGATGATGCTTTCATTTTTGCCCAATCTCGGGGCAAAGCTGATCGCAAAGGTGCTTAAGTCCGCAGTGGCTAACGCAAAGAACAATTACAAGCTCGGGGAAGATAAATTGTTCGTGTCGGAGATCTATATTGACGGAGCGACCCCTTTCAAAAGGGTCCATCCTAGGGCCCGCGGCAGCGCATACCCGATATTAAAAAGGCAAAGTCATATAACGATATATGTTGAGGAGGCATCAAGTGGGCCAAAAAGTCCATCCTAAAGGGTTCCGGCTAGGAGTAATAGAAACTTGGGATTCCAATTGGTTCTCGAGCAAGAAGGAATACAGTGCGCTTATGCTCGAAGACCTGAAGGTCCGCAAGTACATTAAGCACAATCTGTATAAGGCCGGGATATCAAAGATAAAGATAAGCAGAAGGGCCAATCAGATAGAGGTCAGCGTATATTCCGCCAAGCCGGGGCTTGTTATAGGCAGGGGCGGGAGGGAAGTTGCGGCGTTGAGAGAAGAACTGGTCAAGATGACCAACAAGCAGGTTGAATTGAACATCCATGAGGAAGGGAATCCCGAGATCTGCGCGCAGCTTGTTGCAGAAAATATAACGGCTCAGCTGGAAAAAAGAATAGCATACAGAAGGGCAATGAAACAGGCTGTCGCAAAGTCCCTGCGTTCTGGTGCAAAAGGCATAAAAATAATGTGCGGCGGCAGGCTTAACGGGGCAGAAATAGCAAGAAGCGAATGGTATAGAAAAGGAAGGGTCCCGCTTCAGACGCTTCGCGCAAGGATCGACTACGGATTTGCCGAAGCCATGACGGTTTATGGGAAGATCGGCGTCAAAGTATGGATCTACAGAGGCGATGCCTTTACCGAAAAAGAGCAGGTTGCCGGAGAGATAATAAAACCTACTGTTACGGTAACGGAGACAGTGAGCTAAAAAATGGGCATACAACCTAAAAAAGTAAAATTCAGGAAAGATCAGAGGGGAAAGAGAAGAGGGATCGCGACAAGGGGTAATACGATCTGCTTCGGAGAATACGGGCTCCAGGCACTCGAGACATGCTGGCTTAAGACGAAACAGATAGAATCTGCAAGAAAAGCTATTACGCATTTTGTTAAAAGGGGAGGGAAACTATGGATAAGGGTATTGGCGGACAAATCGGCGACCGCACGGCCTGCTGAAACTCGTATGGGCAGCGGAAAAGGCGATCCCGCATATTATGTTGCCGTCATTAAACCGGGCAAGATAATATTCGAGCTTGCGGGGGTTTCAAAGGAAGATGCCTTGGAAGCCATGAGGCTTGCCGGGCATAAGCTCCCGATCAAGACCAGGCTTATAGAAAAGGTGTAATTTATGGTAAAAGCAAAAGAAAATATAACGGAGAATTTGCGCCAGTTCGATGTTAACGAACTTAAGGGGAAGTTGACCGCGGCAAGAAAGAACCTTTTTGAACTGAAGTTGAAACGAAGCGAGCAGAAAAACCCTTTCAAGGTCAAATGGGCGCGTCATGATGTTGCAAGGATCTTGACGATAATAAAGGAGAAAATGACAGGTGGAAAATAATAAAAAAGCGATCAAAAAAATAAGAGAGGGGATCGTTGTTTCCGACAAAATGTCAAAGACGGTCGTAGTTCAAGTTGAGAGAAAGGTTCGGCACCCTTTGTACCAGAAAGTAATAAGGATATTGAACACGTTCAAAGCGCATGATAAAGATGAGATCTGCTCGGTCGGCGACAGGGTGAGGATCATGGAGGTAAGGCCCATGTCTTCCGACAAGAGATGGGTGGTCATGGAAATTCTTGGGAAAAAGAAAGAGCATATTGAAGAGGAAGATAAAGGAATGCCAGCTCCCATAAGGAGAACCCCTTCGGCAACTTTAGAACAGGCGAAGGGAAAGGAAGCTCAAATTGATACAAAATAGATCTATGCTGACCGTCGCGGACAACAGCGGCGCCAAAGTGATCCAGTGCATAAGGGTCCTGGGCTCTTCCAATAAAAGATGTGCGGGGGTCGGAGACCTTTTTAACGCGGTCGTGAAATCCGCCAATCCTAACATGACCGTTAAAAAGAGCGAGGTCGTACTGGCCGTGCTCGTCAGAGCGAGAAAGCCGCTTCGCAGGGAGGACGGGAGTTATGTCAGGTTCGATGAGAATGCTGCCGTCATTATCTCAAAGGACGGCAATCCTCGCGGTACCCGTATTTTTGGGCCTGTAGCGAGGGAACTTAGGGACAGGAATTTCATGAAGATCATTTCTCTGGCGCCGGAGGTCGTATAATTTAACATGGGTAACAGACTTAAAACGGGTGATACGGTTATTGTCCTGTCCGGAAAAGATAAAGGGAAAAAGGGAAAGATAATCAGCATTTTTGATGACGGCGTGATCGTTGAAAAGGTCAATGTCGCCAAAAAACATCAAAAAGCGACGAAAGCCTTTCAAGGGGGCATCATAGAAAAACCGATGGCGGTTGATCCCTCAAGGGTAATGCTTATGTGCCCAAAATGCAGCAAGGCGGCAAGGGTGAAGTTCGACAGGATCGAAGGGCGGGGCGTAAGAAAATGCGTTAAGTGCAATGAAGTGGTTGATAAGGTCAAATAGATAATATGAAAAATTTAAAAGAGAGATATAAGAAAGAGATAATACCGGAAATGATGAAAAAATTCGGGTATAAGAATTCGATGCAGGTCCCTCGGATCGTAAAACTTGTCGTTAACAGGGGGGTAGGGGAAGCGACCCAGAACCCCAAGGCAATGGATGTGTCAGTGGCCGAACTTGCCGCGATAACCGGACAAAAGCCTCTTGTCACCAAATCAAAAAAGTCCATTGCCGGGTTCAAATTGAAGGAGAACACTCCTATCGGATGCAAAGTCACTCTTCACGGGCAGAGGATGTATCATTTTCTGGACAAGCTTGTTAATATTTGTCTGCCCAAGATACGCGATTTTAAGGGGGTTAATCCGAAATCATTTGACGGACATGGGAATTACACTCTTGGGATAAAAGAACAGCTTATTTTCCCGGAGGTCGTTTATGACAAAGTGGATAAGGTCCGTGGAATGGACATTACGATAGTGACGAGCGCTACCAAGAACGAGGAAACCCATGAACTTCTCAGGCTGATAGGGTTTCCTTTCAGGAAATAAAGGAGAAAAGCTGTGGCAAAGAAATGTATGGTGCTTAAGTCGAGAAAGACACCGAAGTTTCCCGTGAGGAAGCACAGTAGATGCAAGATATGCGGGAAGCCTCGCGGCTATATGCGCAAATTCGGCATATGCAGGATATGTTTCAGGGCAATGGCGCATGAAGGCGTTCTTCCCGGTGTAACAAAGTCAAGCTGGTAGGTGAAAAAATGTATTTAACAGATTCTATAGGCGATATGTTGACAAGGATAAGGAATGCGGTCAGGGTAAAACATGAGGCAGTTGATATCCCTGCCTCAAGGATGAAGCTGGCGATCGCACAGATATTGAAGGATGAAGGGTATGTTTCTAAAGTGGAGAACATAACCAAAAGGAACAAAAAAATAATCAAAGTGACCCTTAAATACGGGAAAAAGAAGGAAAGCGTCATTAGCGGGATAAAAAGGATCAGTACTCCCGGAAAACGCATCTATATTGGGAAACAGAATATTCCAAGGGTAAAAGCCGGGTTTGGTACAGCTTTGATCTCAACTTCCAAAGGGATATTGACCGACTCCGCGGCAAGACAACAGGGAGTTGGAGGGGAAGTTATCTGTTATTTATGGTAAAAATAAAGCCCCGTTATTATGTTGGGGTAGGGGAGAGAATATTTAATG
>JBDRDU010000103.1:0-7822 GCA_043820455.1 bacterium
ATATCATAGATTCCGCAAAGATAAAACCCGTGGATTATCCCAATGTTGAGGTCAAAAAGCTCGAAAAAGGCGTTCCGATCATTTTTAATGTCAAGGTGGATGTTTATCCCGAGATCAAGCTTGGAGCGTACAAGAAGATCTCTTTAAAAAAGCATGCTTTAGAAGTCCCGGATGAAGAAGTGGACAAGACGATCGAGGTCATCAGAAAAGGATATGCGAAACAAAGCAATGTGGACGAAAAAGACCTGCTTCTTGACGACGAGTTCGCGAAGAACGTGAGCAGGATGAACACGATGCAGGAGCTAAAGGCGATGATCAAAGCTAATGTCGAGGAAGAGAAGAAAAGGGAAGCGGACATGGCGACGAAGGATGAAGTGACAAAAAAGCTGGCAGAAATAGTTGAAGCTGATATCCCGAAAGGCATGATTGAGAGGGAGATCGATTCCATGATAGGTGACCTGGAGGCTTCCCTTAAAAGGAACAGGTTGACGATAGCGTCCTACCTTTCTGCCACAAAGAAGGATATGAGTAAATTGCGGGATGAAATGAAGGGCAACGCGGAGATCCGGATCAAGGCAAAGCTGGCGCTGGAGGCTATTTCCGAAAAGGAAAATTTGGTCGTGGAATCGCAGGACATTGACCGTGAGATCGAGCTGCTTGCGCAGCATTACGGCAGGTCAGCCGAGGAATATAAGGCGGAGATCTCAAGCGATGTAATGGATTCGATAAAAGAGTATATGCTCAGAGAAAAAGCTATTGACTTTGTCATATCAAAAGCTAAAGTAGAAGAGTGAAAAGGAGGTATTTTTATGTTTGAGAAGGCGCAAAATGTGGTCCCTATGGTCATTGAACAAACAGGCAGGGGAGAGAGGGCTTATGATATCTTTTCGAGGCTCCTGAAAGAAAGGATAATTTTCATCGGAACCCCGATGGACGATGATACGTCGAATTTGATAATTGCCCAGATGCTGTTCCTGGAGGCGGAGGACAACGAAAAGGACATAAATATTTACATAAACAGCCCGGGAGGGGTCGTGACGGCGGGACTTGCCGTTTATGACACCATGCAGTACCTGAAATCGCCGATCACCACGATCTGCATAGGGCAGGCGGCCAGCATGGGAGCGATGCTTCTTGCCGCAGGATCAAAGGGCAAACGGTACGCTCTTCCGAATGCTAGGGTCATGATACACCAGCCCCTTGGCGGCGCGCAGGGCCAGGCGACTGATATTGAGATACAGACGAAAGAGATCATGAGGATAAAAAAGATCCTGAACGAGATACTTGCCAAACATACGGGGCAGCCGCTTTCGAAGATTGAAAAAGAAACGGACAGGGACTTTTATATGTCGGCGCAGGAAGCGCTGGCATACGGCATAATTGACGAGGTCATTGAATCAAAGAAGGGCATAATCAAGGCAGGTAAAGCCTCCAAAGGATAAAAAATGGACGACCAGATCTCTTGCGCGTTTTGCGGAAAGCCCGAAGGCCCCAACAGGCGCCTTATAGCGGGGCCAAATGCCTACATATGCGAACAATGCGTTAGGATATGCCTTGAAATAGTTGAGGAGGAAAAAAGCAAGACCGCTGCCAAGCCGGCCGAAGGGCAGGTAAAAGCGCCGAAGCCGAAGGAATTGTTCGAGATGCTGAATCAGTATGTTATCGGGCAGGAGAAAGCCAAGAAAGTGCTGTCCGTTGCGGTTTACAATCATTACAAAAGGGGAGTAAAGAACGTCAAGGATGACGATACCGAGATACAAAAGAGCAATATACTTCTTATAGGTCCCACCGGTTCAGGAAAAACACTTCTTGCTCAGACGCTTGCGAAGATATTGAATGTCCCGTTCGCGATCGCTGATGCCACCACACTGACCGAAGCCGGATATGTGGGGGAAGACGTTGAATCGGTCCTGACAAGATTGCTCCAGGTGTCGGATTATGATGCCGCAAGGGCTTCCAGGGGAATCGTGTACATAGATGAGATAGATAAAATAGCCAGAAAGTCCGAGAATCCGTCGATAACAAGAGATGTGTCGGGCGAAGGGGTTCAGCAGGCGCTTCTTAAGCTTCTTGAGGGTACGACCGCCAACGTTCCTCCTCAGGGAGGAAGGAAGCATCCGCAGCAGGAATTCATTCAGCTGGATACCACGAATATATTGTTCGTTACAGGCGGAGCTTTCCACGGTCTTGAAAATATAATCGAACAGCGCATAGGCAAAAGACGGATAGGGTTCAAGGGCACGGACGAAGTGAACGAAAGGATCCGTACGGATGTTCTGGAGCATGTCCTTCCGGAAGATCTCCTTAAGTACGGTTTTATCCCGGAGATAATCGGCAGGCTTCCCGCGACAGCGATCCTGAACCCGCTGGACGAGAAAGCCCTTATCAGGATATTGAAAGAGCCCAAGAACGCCCTGATAAAGCAATATAAGAAACTGCTGTCCATGGACGGGGTCAAGCTTGAATTTACGGAGACGGCGCTGAAGCTTATCGCCAAGGCCGCCATCAAAAGGCGCGTAGGCGCCAGGGCGCTGCGAGCGATAATAGAGGAAATAATGCTCGATGTAATGTTCGAGGCGCCGTCAAAAGGGAGCTCCGGAAAAGTCGTTATCACAGAGTCAATGGTAAAGAAATTCCTGAAGAGGTCCGAGATATCCGTTCTTAAGGCGGCATAATTTATGGCAGAAGAAAAAGTGGACAAGAAACATCCCGAAAAACTGACCGAGTGGAAGGAAACCCTTCCTCTTATCCCTTTGAGGAACATAGTGGTATTCCCCCAGATGGTCGTTCCGCTTTTCATAGGGAGGAGCAGGTCCGTAAAAGCGCTCGAGGAGATATTGAACAAAGAGCGCATGCTCGTTTTCGCTTCCCAGAAAAGCGAAGATATTGAAGAACCCACACCCAAAGAAATTTGCAGCATAGGTACGCTTTCCGAGATCGTTCAAATGAGCACTCTTCCGGACGGCACCACGAAGGTCCTTGTTGAAGGGGTTGCCAGGGTCAAAATAGACAGCTTTGTCTCCGAAACCCCTTATTTCAAGGTCAAGATATCGAGCAGCCCGGAAATGGATGAATTGACGGTCGAGGTGGAAGCTTCGATCAGGATGATAATAAAGAAATTCGAAAAATATGTGAAATTGAACAAGAGGATACCTCCGGAGACGCTAATGTCCATAATCAATATAGATAAGCCCGGAAGATTGGCTGACCTTATTTCATCATATCTTACTCTGAAAGTCGACGAAAAACAGGCCATACTTGAAGCTGTAGCCATACAAAAGAGATTGAACAAACTTTCCGAGTTCCTGGACAAGGAGCTCGAAGTGCTTGAGGTGGAGAAGAAACTTCAGGGAAAAGTAAGGCGGCAGATAGAGAAAGTCCAGAAAGAATATTACCTGAAGGAGAAACTGCGCGCGATACAGGATGAGCTCGGGGAAGAAGAGGAAGGCACTCCGCCGGAGATATCCGAATACAGGAAAAAGATCGAGAAAAGCAAGCTTCCGCCGGAGGTCAAGGAAAAAGCGGCAAAGGAGCTGGAGCGCCTTACAAAAATGCCCTCAATGGCCGCCGAGGCAACTGTCATAAGGACATATCTTGACTGGATAATCGACCTGCCCTGGAAGAACAAGACAAAGAGCAAATTAGATATCACAGAAGTGGAGAAGATACTTAATGAAGACCATTACGGGCTTAAGAAGGTAAAGGAAAGGATCCTTGAATATTTTGCGGTCCTTCAGCTGACAGGCAAGATAGGCGGGACGATACTATGTCTGATAGGGCCTCCAGGTGTTGGCAAAACCTCGATCGCCTCTTCGATCGCAAGAGCGATGGGAAGAAAATTCATAAGAGTTTCTCTCGGCGGAATGAGGGATGAGGCGGAAATAAGGGGCCACAGGCGCACATATGTCGGTGCGCTTCCCGGCAGGATAATCCAGTCCATAAGCAAGGTCGGCGTAGCAAATCCGGTATTCCTTCTTGATGAAGTTGACAAAATGGGAGCTGATTTCAGGGGCGATCCTGCCGCGGCACTGCTCGAAGTCCTTGACCCTGAACAGAATAAAACGTTCAGCGATCATTACCTTGAGCTGCCGTTCGATCTCTCCGACGTGTTCTTCATAACTACCGCGAACACGTATGAGCCGATACCGAAGCCTCTCCGGGACAGGATGGAAATAATCGAGATGTCAGGTTATACGGAAGAAGAAAAACTCGGCATCTTGAAAGAATACCTTATCCCGAAAGAACTGAAAAATCACGGGCTTAAGAGCGACCAGATCGCATTTGAAGATGGCGCGCTCGTATCGATAATCAGGGAGTACACCAAAGAGGCGGGGGTAAGGTCCATTGAGCGCACCATAGCAACGATATTGAGAAAGATCGCAACGACCATTATCAAAAAGAAAAAAGAAGGCAAGATCACGGTCACATCGGAAAATCTTCATGAATATCTTGGCGCGCCTAAATACAGGTTCGGCATTGCCGAGGCAAAAGACCAGGTCGGCGCCGCAACGGGCCTTGTATGGACAGAGGTTGGCGGCGATACCGTTCCTATCGAGGTCTCGATCATGAAAGGAAGGGGAAATTTAACGATAACCGGCCAGCTTGGTGAGGTAATGCAGGAATCCGCCAAGGCTGCCATGAGCTGCATCAGGACCAGGGCTGACGCATTGGGCATAGACGAAGATTTTTACAGGAAGACGGATATTCACATACACGTTCCGGAAGGCGCCGTGCCGAAGGATGGACCTTCAGCGGGGATAACGATAGCGACGGCATTGGCATCAGCATTGACCCAGATACCTATAAAACACGATGTTGCCATGACGGGAGAGATAACGCTCCTTGGCAAAGTGCTCCCTATAGGCGGACTTAAGGAAAAACTTTTGGCTGCCAGGAGGGCCGGAATAAACGAGGTGATCCTTCCCGAGGAGAACAGGAAAGACCTGGATGAGATAAAGGAAGAGATCCCTCTCGACATCAAGTTCCATCTGGTTAAAGAGATCGACGAAGTTTTGGATGTTGCCCTTGCAAAAAAGCCCTGGGCAAAAAAGAAAGAGGAAACCCCGAGAAAATATCCTCCGACAGAAGAAGGACGCCTTCTCGCTTAAATCATGGAATATAAGAACACTTTAAATCTTCCAAGAACGGATTTTTCCATCAAGGTCAACCACGTAAAACTTGAGCCCGAGATGCTCGCTTTCTGGAAAATGGACGACGTTTACAAAAAGATGCTGAAGAAGAATTCCGGAAAGACAAAATATATCCTTCACGACGGGCCGCCTTATCCCAACGGCGACATCCACCTGGGGCACGCGCTTAACAAGATATTGAAGGATATCGTGGTCAAATACAGGTCAATGTCGGGATTCTATTCCCCTTATGTCCCCGGATGGGACTGCCATGGGCTTCCGATCGAGACGCAGATGATAAAAGAGCTTGGAGTGAAAAGGAAAACGATGAGCACCTCCGATTTCAGGAAAAATTGCCAGGAGTATGCGCTGAAATACGTTGATGTCCACAAAAGGGAATTCATCAGGCTCGGTTGCGTTGGAGACTGGGAAAATCCGTATTTGACCATTCAGAACAAATACGAAAGCAGGATCGTCGAGCTTTTCGGGATACTTGCGGAAAAAGGATACGTTTACAGGGGGCTTAAACCCATACACTGGTGCCCCACGGATGAAACAGCCCTTGCGGAAGCGGAAATAGAATACGAGGATGAAGATTCGCCCTCGATCTACGTGAAGTTCAAAGTAACGTCAATTGAATCAAAAAGCCCTCAATTCAAACTTCTCCAGGACGTTCTGGCGGGGGATTCTTATTTTGTCGTATGGACCACGACCCCCTGGACGCTTCCTGCCAATGTTGCGATAGCGGCGCATCCCGACTATGAATATGCTGCTGTGGTCGTCGGCTCTGATATATATATTGTTGCCGAAGGACTGCTCGAGAGTTTCATTAAGAAGATCGGAATAAACGGCCATAAAATAGCCGGCAAATTCAAAGGGAAGGCGCTGGAAGGCATCATCTGCAAACATCCTTTTGCAGAGAGGGAAGTTCCCGTCGTCCTTGATGATTATGTGACACTGGAGCAGGGGACGGGGCTTGTCCATATTGCTCCCGGCCACGGCGAAGAAGACTATAAAGTCGGGCTTAAATATAAACTGCCTATCGTGATGCCTGTTGATGAAAAGGGCTATTTCACGAAAGAGGCGGGCAAATATGCCGGAAAGCGCTTTGATGAGGCAAATGATCTGATCGTGGCTGATATGAAACAGGACGGTTCTCTTTTATATAACGAAACGATCAAGCACAGCTATCCCCATTGCTGGAGATGCAAAAAACCCGTCATATTCAGGGCAACAGAGCAGTGGTTCATTTCTGTTGACCATAATGACCTAAGGGCCGAAGCGTTGAAGGCGATCGGCGAAACCAAATGGTATCCCGCGTGGGGAGAGAACCGGATACGCGGCATGATAAAGGATCGTCCGGATTGGTGCATATCAAGGCAGCGCTCCTGGGGAGTGCCTATACCGGCGTTCTATTGCAAGAAGTGCGGCAAGCCCCAATATAAAGGTGAATTCAACAAAGCGGTCGTTGAACTGTTCAAGTCAAAAGGCTCGGATTCCTGGTTCACAACGGACGCCAAAGATATAGTTAAAGGGCTTAAATGCAAAGATTGCGGCGGGACAGAATTTGAGAAAGAAACCGATATTCTTGATGTCTGGTTCGAATCAGGGGCATCCCACTGGGCGGTCCTCTGGGATGAGAAAGAGCTTTCCTGGCCGTGCGATCTTTATCTTGAAGGCAGCGACCAGCATCGCGGATGGTTTCAGACCTCGCTTTTGACCGCTGTCGGGGCGAAAGGTAAGGCGCCGTATAGATCGGTCCTGACCCACGGTTTTACCGTTGACGATCATGGAAAGAAGATGAGTAAGTCGCTTGGCAATGTGGTGGACCCGCAGGTTGTCGTAAAGGAATTCGGGGCGGATGTATTGAGGCTCTGGGTCGCGTCCGCTGATTTCCGCAACGATATGAGCGCTTCAAAGGATATTTTAAAGCATGTCGCGGAAGCTTTCACCAAGATCAGGAACACCTGCAGGTTCCTTATGAGCAATTTGAACGATTTCGATCCTGAAAAGGATCCAGTTAAATATGACCAGCTTGAGGAGATCGATAAATGGGTTTTGCTGAAAGCTCAAAGATTGATAGAGCGGGCCAGAAAAGCTTACGATGAATTCGAGCTTCACGTGGTGTTCCATTCGATCCACGGCTTCTGCGTTAACGACCTTAGCGCATTCTATTTTGACATTGTAAAGGACAGGCTTTACTGCGAGAGTAAGGGCGGGCACTTAAGAAGATCGTCCCAGACCGCAATGAACGAGATACTTCACACCATGGTCAAGTTGTTCGCGCCGATACTTTCGTTCACGGCGGAGGATATATGGCAGCATATGAATAAATCCAAAATCCAAATCTCAAAATCCAAAACAAATCCCAATGACCAAATCTCAAATAATTCAATCTTTGAAGAGAAAATGCCCGAAGCTAACAGTAAACTGCTTGATGAAAAGCTTGAAAAAAAATGGAGCAAACTACTAGAGATCAGAAGCGAGATATACAAGGTCATTGAGGGCGCTAGAGCGGAAAAATCGATAAGCCATCCGCTTGAGGCAAGAGTAGAAATTACTGTTGACGGCGAGGACTATGAATTGTTGAAAAACATGGAAACTCAAATGCCGTCAATGCTTATAGTTTCCGAGTTTATTTTGAGTAAGGGCGGAAGGAATATAATGGTCAAGAAAGCCGAAGGCAAAAAATG
>JBDRDU010000104.1:0-5429 GCA_043820455.1 bacterium
CGCCGGGAGAAATAATCCACTTAAAGAGCGGAAAAATGAAGACCGAGGGACTTATAAAGAACGATATGACCCAATTCTGCACTTTCGAGTGGGTCTACTTTGCGGAAATGGCCTCGATAATAGACGGCGTGTCCGTTGCCACGGCAAGAAAGAACATGGGAGCCTGCCTTGCAAAAAGATATCCTGTTCCGGCAGATGTCGTCTCTCCCGTCCCTAATTCGGGGATCGGGCATGCCTTGGGTTATTCAATGGAATCAAATGTTCCTTATGATTATGTTTTCGTCAAATACGGTTACGCGAGCAGAAGCTACACGAAACCGACGCAGGAGGAGCGCGACAGGGAAGCGAAAATAAAGCTCATTACGATATCGCCGAACGTCAAGGATAAGCGAATAATCCTTTGTGATGACTCGATCGTGAGAGGAACGCAAATGAAGAACGACCTTGTTGTTAAACTGAGGAATGCCGGGGCTAAGGAGATCCATGTAAGGATCGCCTGCCCGCCTCTTAAATCGCCGTGCAAATACGGCAAGTCTACAAGAAGCACCAAAGAACTGGCGGCAACATCAAGGACGGTCGAGGATATCAGGAAATATATCGGGGTCGACAGCCTTGGATATAACACACTGGAAGACCTTGAGCGGTCGCTTGGCATGACAAGAAAGCAAATATGCACTTTATGCTGGATGGAAGGAGGGTGATATTATGGTAGAAAAAAGTTACCCAAAATGTCAGAAATGCGAGAAAGGTGAACTGGTGCCGCTTTCGGATTTCAGCAATAACCAGGTGGCGATAAAATATAAGGCGTGGGCCTGTACGAACGGGAGCTGCAGGTTTTTCATAGTCCTGCGCGGAGGGGACGTCTATTATGGGACCGCGTCAGCGGAACAGGCGAGATAGGGGGAATTTTGAAAAAGGTCACTTATAAAAAATCCGGCGTTGATATTGAAGCCGGATATGAAGTTGTCAGGCGCGTAAAAAAACTGGCAAGATCGACCAGCATAAAAGGAGTTCTTGGCGAGATCGGGCTTTTCGGGGGTTGTTTTGAGATCGACAGGAAAAAGTACAAGGAACCCGTGCTCGTCTCCGGAACCGACGGCGTAGGCACAAAAGTAAAGATCGCCTTCGAAATGAATAAACATGATACCGTGGGTATTGATCTTGTTGCGATGAACGCGGACGATGTCGTTTGCCTTGGAGCAAAACCCCTGTTTTTCCTTGATTACATCGCCTGCAATAAAATAGAACCGGATATTATCGAGGAGCTGCTTAAGGGCATGGCGGAGGGATGCAAGCAGGCGGGATGCGCGCTTATCGGCGGCGAAACAGCGGAAATGTCCGATATGTATGGGAAAGACGAATATGACCTTGCAGGATTCGCGGTCGGGATCGTCGAGAAGAAAAAAATAATAAACGGGAGCAAAATAAAGGCCGGCGATGTCCTGATAGGGCTTCCTTCATCGGGGCTTCATAGCAACGGATACACGCTGGCAAGGAAAGCGTTGTTCGATGCCGCGAAGTTGAATGTCAACAGCAGGGTCCGGGGATTGAATATGACGGTAGGGGAGGCGCTACTCGCTCCCACGACCATATATTCGAGGACTGTATTGAAAGTGATCGATAAAATAAATATTAAGGCGATCGCCCACATAACAGGCGGGGGGCTTCCGGAGAACGTGGGAAGGGTGCTTCCGAAAGAGACAAAGGCCGAGATCCATAGTTCCTCCTGGAAGGTCCCGAATATATTCGATGTCATTAAAAGCTGCGGCCGCATCGCCGACAATGAAATGTTCAAGGCGTTCAATATGGGCATCGGAATGGTCCTGGTGGTGGACAGAAAAAATGCTCAAGCTGCCGCAAAACTGTCAAAAGGTGTTGTCATTGGAGAGATCAAACCAGGCAGCGGCCAGGTGGAGATAAAATAATGCTGAGGATAGGTGTTCTTGTTTCAGGACGCGGGTCCAATCTTCAAGCGATAATCGATGCTATCAAGACCGAAAAAATAAAAGTTGAGATAGCGGTCGTCATAAGCAATGTTCCCGGAGCTGCGGCGCTTGAGCGGGCGAAAGAACACGGAATAAAAGCTGTTGTGATAGACGCCAAGGAACACAGGGATAAGTCTTCGTATGAAGCGCAGATCATAAAGGCCTTTGATGACAATAAGGTCGGACTGGTCTGCCTTGCCGGCTACATGAAACTTTTGTCTCCCGAGCTGGTCAAGCACTTTAAGGGGCGGATAATGAACATACATCCTGCGCTTCTTCCCGCTTTCCCGGGGCTTCATGTCCAGAGAACGGCGCTTGAGCACGGCGTCAAATTTTCCGGGTGCACTGTGCATTTTGTGGACGAAGGGTGCGACACAGGCCCGATCATTATGCAGGCGATCGTTCCCGTCCTTGACAATGATACGGAAGAGACCTTGTCAGCCAGGATACTTGAACAGGAGCACAGGATATACCCGGAAGCCATAAGGCTTTTTTCGGAAGGCAAGTTAAAAATAGAAGGGAGAAGAGTTAAAATTGAAACAAAATAAATTAGCTTTGATATCCGTCTCGGACAAGACGAACTTAATCCCGTTCGCGAAGGGGCTTAAAAAGCTTAAATATGACATCGTTTCCACGGGAGGCACCGCCGAACATTTAAGAAAAGGCAAGGTAAAGGTCATAGAAGTGCAGGACCTGACGGGATATCCCAAAATGCTCGAAGGCAGGGTAAAGAGCCTTCATCCGGCGATATTCTCGGGCATCCTTGCGGACCGCAGCAAGAAGAACCACATGAAGGACCTTAAGACCTACAAGATCAGGCCGATAGATATTGTTGTCTGCAATCTTTATCCTTTTGAACAGGTCGTTTCCAGGCCGAAATTTTCCCACGACGAGGCGATAGAGAACATTGACATCGGCGGGCCGAGCATGGTAAGAGCCGCGGCAAAAAATTACATGAATGTGGCGATAATAGTGGATCCGGCTGACTATGAAATGGTATTGAAGGAATTAAGGAAAAAGCTCGGAAAACTGTCCAAGGAGACAAAGGAACTGCTTGCCAGCAAAGCTTTCTCGCACACGAAAAAATATGACTCGCGCATTTCGCTTTATTTTAAGAGCAGGGTAAAACAGGCGGAAGTGTCCGGGATGCCGAACGAAATAGACCTGTTCCTTGAAAAGATACAGGATCTCCGTTACGGGGAAAATCCCCACCAAAAGGCGGCTTTTTACAGGGAGCCCGGGGTGCAGGGGAGCATTGCCCGCATGAAGCAGCTTCACGGCAAGGAACTGTCGTTCAATAACATATATGACATTGATTCCGCTTGGTCTAGTGTCAAGTATTTCGCTTTTCCGACCGTGGCCATAATCAAGCATACGAATCCTTGCGGGGTCGGGCAGGCGGACAAGATCGTTCATGCGTACAAGAAGGCGTTCGCGTCCGATCCGGTTTCCGCTTATGGGAGCGTCATTGCCGCGAACAGGACCGTTGACGAGGAAATGGTGTCAGCAATGGGGGATCTTTTTGTCGAGGCCATTGTGGCGCCGGAATTTGACAAGTCGGCCCTCAGGATACTGAAGAAAAGGCAGAATATCAGGATAATTGAAATGGGAAAAGACTCTTTAAGCAGCATATGGAAGGGGTTTGATTACAAGAGGGTTCGCGGAGGATTTCTCATACAGGACTGCGATATGCTTGAGTTAAGCCTGTCGGACATTAAAGTCGTTTCAAAAAAACAACCTTCTGTGGCCGAGCTCGAGGATATGTTCTTTGCCTGGGGAGTGGTGAAATTTGTGAAATCGAACGCGATAGTTGTCGCAAAAGGCAGGCAAACTCTCGGGGTTGGGGCCGGACAGATGAGCAGGGTGGATTCTGTGGATATAGCGCTCAAAAAGGCGGGGACACTTGCCAAAGGAGCCGTGCTTGCTTCGGATGCGTTCTTCCCGTTCCGGGATTCAATCGACATTGCGGCAAAAACGGGGATATCCGCGGTCATGGAAACGGGCGGATCTATAAGGGATGCGGAAGTGATCCAGGCTGCGAACGAACATAACATGGCGCTGGTATTTACAGGAAGAAGGCACTTCCGACATTAAATGTCGAAATCCAAAGCGATCCTCTTAACCCTTACTTTCGCCTCTTTGCTTTTTTCTTTCGCGTTCTGCGAGAATGATGTTGCCCTGGTCGTTAATGGCGATAGCATATACAGGGATGAACTTGACTACGCATTGGCAAAGTATGAGGCTGACAGCGGTCCGGTCAGCGACGAGATAAAAGAAAAATTAACAGACGGCCTGATCGATTCACAGCTTTACCTTCAGGAAGCCGAGAGGCGCGGCATTACTGCAAAAGTATTTGCAGGCGAAGAGGAGATCGAAGAACTGCTGATGTCAAAACCCCAGGCATCGCAGGAGGCTAAGAACGAGCGCGACAGGGCGGAAAAAATCATCCTGAGATACAAAATGCGGGAGATAATCCCGTCAAAGGTGATTGCCGCGATCAAGGAGGAGGTCACCGAAAATGACAAAGGATTCCTTGATGAATATCAAAAGAGAGCGGAAAAGATGAGGGTCAAATACATAAAGATAGATCCTGTTCCCCTGGCAGGCAGCATGGAAATATCGGAGGATGAAGTAAAAACTTTTTACGATGACCATGGCGATCAATTCGAAAGACCGGCCGTGAACAGATATGCGGTCCTTTATTTCGATCCTCGCGATTATATTGGAATGGTCAGCGTAACGCCTCAAATGCTGACGGAACATTACAAGGAGCATGCGGATGATTTTAAGAGCGACAAGCTTGTCAAGGTCAAATATGTCCTGTTCAGGACAAAGGATTATTCAAAGCAGGTTTACAGCCTCGGTGTAAATTCAAAGCAATATTACGATGACAATCTGGACAAATTCGTTGAGCCGGCCGAAGCAAGGATAAGGGTCATTTCAATGAAAAAGCCATGCAGCAAGAAGAAAATAAGGAGCCTTGAGAGCGAACTGAAACAGGGGGTTCCATTTCCGGAGCTTGCAAAGAAATATTCCGACGATATTTCGACCGCTTCCAATGGAGGGGACCTTGGCTACATAAAGGCCGGCACATTGAAGGAGCCGTACGATACGATCGCGTTCGATCTTGACAGCGGGCAGGTCAGCAAGGTCATAGAAACAGATAATAATTACTGCGTGCTTTCCGTGGAAGAGAAGAAAGACGTGGATATAATCCCTTTTGACGAAGTGAGCGGCAGGATAGAAGAGCAGCTGCTTAACGAGGCTGCAAAACCGCTTGTGCTGGCAGATGCAAAACGGTTCAAGATAGAGGCGAAGAAGACCGGATTTGAAAAAGCCGCAACCAGAAAAAGCGCTGACGGTGTTCGAAACGGATTATTTCAGGTCATCCGACAGGGTTCCGACGATCGGAAAGAGCCCGTTGTTCATGAATGCGGCAATGGG
>JBDRDU010000105.1:0-10236 GCA_043820455.1 bacterium
ATAAATTTTACAAGCTCCTGCGAGACGCGCTCAACATCCCCTTCGCCTTTCCCATAGACCGTCACATTTATAAGCCCGCCGAAAGGCGGATATCCAAGGGACTTTCTCGCTTTTATTTCTTCTTCGTAGAATCCTTCATAATCATGCCCGGACGCGAACATTACAGCGTAATGATCGGGGTTGTATGTCTGGACGATCACTTTTCCCGCAAGCTTGTGCCTGCCGGCCCTTCCCGCCACCTGTGTTATAAGCTGGAACGTATGCTCTGCAGCCCTGAAATCGGGCAGGTTCAGCCCTATGTCCGCCGCCACCACGCCCACAAGCGTAACGCTCCCGATATCAAGCCCTTTTGTCACCATCTGCGTCCCTATAAGTATGTCGCCGCTCCCGGCAATAAAAGCTCTTATTATGGCTTCATACGAGCCTTTTTTCGTTACTGTATCCCTGTCTAATCTTAGGATGCGGGCCGAAGGAACTATCCCAGCAACTTCTGCTTCTATTTTCTGCGTCCCCCCGCCGAAGAATTTTATCTGGGAAC
Source organism: bacterium (assembly GCA_043820455.1). Classification (GTDB taxonomy): domain Bacteria; phylum Margulisbacteria; class WOR-1; order CAVSGV01; family CAVSGV01; genus JBDRDU01. The sequence continues at coordinate 539 of JBDRDU010000105.1, forward strand.
TCTGGCACTTCGGACATATCACCGGGGATTGCGACGTAAAGCCGCAGTGGTTACATCTGAGCTTTTTGTCGTTCATATAATATATGAGGGAGAGCGAGCATTTCGGGCACTGGACCGCGTGCCCACAGGTCCTGCACATTACGAACGAGAAATAGCCGCGCCTGTTCATGAAAAGTATCGCCTGTTCTTTTTTCCGGATCGTTTCCCTTATTTCCGCCTTAAGTTCCCTGCTCAATACATTGTAATTGCCGGCTTTCAACTCATCCCTCATGTCCACGATCTTTACCGGCGGAAGAGGCCTGTCATCTATCCTTTTCGGAAGGACCAGGAGCTTATAATCCCCCGACTTCGCGTGATAATAAGTTTCTATGGACGGCGAAGCGCTCCCCAGGATGACCGCCGCGTTCAATTTTCTGGCGATAGTAAAAGCGACTTCTCTGGCATGGTACCGCGGATTTTGTTCCTGTTTATATGTATTTTCATATTCCTCATCAAGAATGATCAGTTTCAGGTCTTTCACCGGCATGAATACCGCCGATCTTGTTCCAAGGACCACTTTTTTCTCGCCCGCCGCCACTGCCGCCCATTCCGCCTGCCTTTCTTTCTCCGGCATGTCGCTGTAATAGACTGCGAGAGCATTGCCAAAGTGCTCATAAAATCTCTCGACTATCTGCGGAGTGAGCCCTACTTCGGGCACCAGGACTATCGCTCCGCCGCCGGTCTCGACCGCATGGTCAGCAGCTCTAAGGTAGACCTCTGTTTTTCCCGATCCCGTAACGCCGTACAGGAGCGATACGCTGAATTTTCTGATGTCGATATCCGTCGCGATCGATCTTAGCGCCGCCCTCTGGTCCGCCGTCAGGCTGAATTTTTGGGGACTTTGGATCTCGGATCTGATCAAGATCTCGGATTTAGGACCTAGGGATTTGCCATATAATGGCTTTTTTAATTTCGCTTTCATCGCCCTTTGCTCTATTTTCAATGTCCCGGGCGGCATTACAGTCCTGAGGGCGGTTATAAAAAATGAGTTGTAATAGCTTGATATCCACCTGGCAAGCTCCACGGAATCCCTTGAGAACAAAGGATAAGGGCTTAATATCTTCTCAACGTCCTTTATCCCTGGAACATCGCTCGTTTGAATGAGTCCGACGACATATCCCACGCTTTTGCTTTTGCCGAAAGGGACCAGGACCTGACGGCCGATATCAAGGGTTTTAGCAAGGCCTTCGGGTATTGAATAATGATAGACTTTGTCGAGCCTGGGGTTGACCCTTGCGAGTATTATTTCTGCGAACATTTAGAAGCTTACGCCCAACTTATGCAGAATTCTGTCCAATTTCTTATCTACTTTTGCTCTTTTAGCTAAGCTGAAAAGGCGTTCCGGGTCAATGTTTTTAGATAGATCTGCCGCCTTAAGGAGCTCTTCAGTATCAATTAGATCCTGCGGGCCGCCGGCCTTTAATTTTAGAACGACCATATCTTCGATCCTTGCAATAGGAATATGCTCCCCGCCTCCCATTGACAAGTACTGGGCCCCTTCAACAATTTCATCCTGCCATTTCCAAAAAGTCGGGATAATATCAATTAACGCTTCCCCATCCTTTGTATAGATCCGAACCATTCCGTTCAACGGGTCGCTTGCTTCGCCCTTACTGATCTCGACGCTGTAACCCAATTTCTTCGCAATTCGAGAAATTCCCTCTGTAAGGTATGATTTATCCGCTATCACAAGAAAATCAATATCATAAGTGGCTCTTGGCTTTGCTCTGGCAGAAACAGCCAATCCGCCTATAAGAACATATCCGGAGATTTTTTTTCTGTTTTTGGCTTTTTCAAGTTCAGCAGCAAAGAGTTTTAAACTTTTTTCAAGGTTTTCCATTTGCCTGCTCCAGTTAAAGCAGCATAATTAAGCTTGCGGCATAAATTTGAGAGAGCAACAGCCTTTAGCAGTTTGGAGAGCGGGCTGGCTTTAGCCGATCTTTTAAGCTCTTCCAGGTTCATCTTATCTCTTAGGCTTACCTTCCTTTTGCTTTTCATGCGTTGATTCTAGCATACCGGGAAATATTTTGCACGGTCACTAAAAAGTATATGGTCAACCTTATGTAAATATGTCCTGATACTCTTCTCTAATATTTTCTGAAAAAGTGAAATTTTTAAAAGAAGCGGTCGAGATATACTTGTATGTATTAAAAAGGAGGAACTAAAATGTCAATTTTAAGAACAGTTTCAGCTCCGATTATCAAAGCATTTGATACCGTTCGCTATTCGACTGGGAATCGGACCGTTCAAAAGCTATTAAGCCATGGAATAAATGCTGCGGGCATCCTCGGTGCTTATGGATTAAGCCCCTTAGGGTCAGTTAAAGGACTGTTGAGAGAAACTTTGGATCTTGAAGATCCTTACCTTGAAATGGGGAAAATTAATGTTGCGGCAGATTTCATTCAATCAAAATTGGGTGGTCGAAAACCGGAAGTTATCCTAACTTTAGGTTCCGGCTTAGGAGAACTGGGCAATAAAATCGAAGATGCCGTAACTATCCCTTATGCTGACATTCCCTGTTTCCCTCATCTCCAAGAGCAGATCCCGGGACATGCCGGCAACTTGATCATCGGGAAATTAGGCGGAAAAACCGTTGCAGCGATGCAAGGAAGATTTCATCTGTATCAGGGAGTGACCGCACGCGAAGCTGTTAGGCCCGTCCGAACCCTAGTTAAATTGGGGGCGAGGATATTTGTAGTCACAAATGCGGCGGGAGCAATTAAAAAGGGATTCCAGATCGGCGATTTAATGTTAATCACCGATGATTATAATATGACCTTCCAAACCCCTTTGGCCGGCCCTAACTTAGATGAATTTGGCCCTCGATTTCCCGACATGTCTTCAGCATATTCGCCTCGTCTGCGCAAATCAGCAAAAGACGTTGCGGCAGCGCAGGGACTTGAATTGAAGGAAGGCGTTTATGTGGCAAATTTGGGTCCGAATTACGAACGACCTTTTGAAATCCGAGTGCTGCAGCAATGGGGCATAGACGCCGTTGGAATGTCAACCGTGCCCGAAGTGTTGGCCGTAAACCATATGAACGCAGGGAGAGAAACTCCTCACGTAGAAATCCTGGGTATAACTTTAATAACAAACTTAGCCGCAGGACTTTCGGACAGGCCTTTATCCCATAAAGAAGTTAAAGAAGCCGGTGACAAGGCGGCAGGTAAATTTGAAAAATTGGTTACCGGATTCATTGTAAACCTTTAACGGAACTTGAATTTAGTCTTTATATGCCAGCAGGAGTGATCGTGACGATGGGCCCTGCCCTTCCGTGATTATTTTAAGGGCAAGCCCCTGCACCTCACGGCCTTGACTCGCCTTCTCCACTTCGACTCCTCGCTGCGCTCGTCGCTCAGTGTCGTGCGGCTCAGACAGAAGGCCTAATAAGGTGTCCCCTCCGGGGATGATTATTGTATTTGTGTTTTTCTCTGCCCTTTCGAGCTAAAAGAAACCAAGCCAAATGACCAGCCCAAACGCGTTTCTGCGCCTTAGATACACCAAGGTAAATCAATAAGCCCATCAGAAACGCTTGACCTTTCTTTGTTACTTTCTTTGTGTCAAGACAAAGAAAGTAAGAAGAGATCTTTTGGATTAAGAAAATAAAGCAACGTGCTTGACACGGCAGCCTCTGAATATCCAATACAATAATGGTCTAATAAGTGAAATTTTGCCAAAATGATGCCGATATACAAACAAGACAACTGCTGGCCAATGGGCCGTTCGGCAAAAAGGAGAATTATTGTGTCTCGAATGAAAAACATAGGTTCGTATCCTGGCCCTCAGAGCATTGTTTATAAAAGCAGGGTCATGCAGGGAATTTGCAATCAAATAAAAATCGCCGCATCATCAAAAGTGCATGTTTTAATCACTGGCGAAACCGGCACTGGAAAAGAGTTGGCGGGAAGGGCCATTCACGATCTAAGTTCGAGAAAAGGTAGGAACTTCATTCCGGTGAATTGCGCGGTAGTGTCCGACTCTCTGCTGGGAAGTGAGTTATTTGGCCATAAAAAAGGAGCTTATACCAGCGCCGTGACTGACGAAGCAGGTAAAGTTGAAATGGCAAAAGGCGGGACCATATTATTTGATGAGATCTGCGAACTATCCATACCTAACCAGGGAATGCTGCTGAGATTTATTTCTGAGGATGGTGAATCTTGCAGGCTGGGAGACAATAAACTGCAGCATATAGATGCAAAAGTGATCGCAACTACTAATCGAGATATTGAAACCGAGGTAAAAGAAGAAAGGTTTAGGGAAGACTTGTTTTACAGGCTTAATGTTATCTGGCTTCACATCCCTCCGCTGAGAGAAAGAAAAGAAGATGTTCCATTACTGTTAGATTTTTATCTTCAAAAATATAGAACTGAATACCAAAAAGATAATGTGACCGGTTTTAGCTCGGATGCCCGTGAACAGCTTATAAATTATTCTTATCCCGGCAATGTAAGGGAATTGAAAAATATTGTTCAAAAAGCACTTTTTCAAAAAGAACTTGCTGAAGTAAAAAGCAAGCTTATAGAATCCTCATATTTGCCCTTCAATGTAAAATTGGGAACATTTTCTTTGCAAGATTGCTCCGAACTAGGCTTAAAAAAGGCGATGGAAAATGCGGAAAAAGGATTGCTAGAAAAAGCACTTAGGGAAACGGGGTGGAACATATCACGAACAGCTCTTCTTTTGAAAGTGGGGAGGCCATATGTACACAATAAAATGCTTAGGTATGGCATAGAAAAACCTTTCGGGGCACGGAAGTATAACAGAAAAAAATCACCTGAAGCACCACAGTAAGTATGATCGGCAAGGATTTAAGGAGCATAAGATATGGCGGTAATTCAATTTGGAAAAGTTTCAAGGATCGGCACAAGCGGCTGCAAATACGGCCCGGTGAAGCCGGCGGCAGAGCTTAAGCAAAGAATTGATAATTCTCGCCTTAAGACGATCGCCCTTGGCAGCTGCAGCAATATAAGTTCAGGTGGTCTGGTCTTAAATCCACTCATCAGTCAATTTCTCTTAAGCGAGTCTGATAATCCAACCTCACCGCTGATTCTTGACTACCTTTATCCAGATCACTTCATTTCGCAAGCCAGCAGGCACCTTGAATGCCTGTCGGATGGTGAAAGGAAAATAGCCAAGGATATGTTAGCCACGCTCAAAGGCGCGACCGATCCCCACAGGAACTTTTACCTGGACAGGATGGCGCTGATACGCGGAGAGAACATCAAGGGCGCAACTTCGTCATTTGCCGATATAAAAGTACAATTAAAAGCCCTGTACAAGGAAAAACTGGCCATAAACGAGCACTGGCTCAATGCGGGCACAAGGATCGCGATGTCTTCGGCAAGATTGTTTTCCCTGACAGCGAATTTAATCTTTGCCGGCCTCAAGTATGGGCCCCAGGATTCGAAGGTATTCCTGAACCTTGCCGGCTTTGACAATGCAGTTACCATATCCGTTATTAACAAGCGCGGAAGCATCCCGGACGAATGCTTTAACTTTACAGAAGATGGCTTGATCCGCCTGTTTTCCCTTGAAGAAACAGGCATTGCCGAGGCATGGGATATGGTCGGGATCTCGGACGGAACGATCGAAGTTGACTCTGTCCCTGATAAAGGGGCGACGGTCGCCGTACACCTGCCAGCGATCAATACCGCGAGCGCGGTCAATCCAAATGTACCCTGGAAGGCAAAAGCGAATTACAGAATAAACAGCTCCACAAGCTCAGGAAAAGATGCGTTTAACATTACAATGGAAATCCTGAAGTTTGAGGGCATAGATATAGCATCCTTTACGGTTGGAGGAAATGTGGTCAGTCTCGGGCCAGGGGCCAACATCGAGGAACTAAGGGCCCTGGCCAAAACGGCAAAAGGTGCAAATAAAATCATTGGGATCGATTTTTCCAGGGGCGGTATCAGGCACCTGGAGAACTGCCTGAAAAGATCCGGGGAGGACGGCGATGAAAAGATCGAATTGCGCCATGCTGACGCGGCCGATCTGAAAGAAGAACTTCCAGATAGATCGGTCCGCTTTGTTTTTTCCGCCCTCGCACTGGTCTGTGAATTTTACGATAACTTCCCGGAGGAAACGGAAAAAATAATAGGTGAGATACACCGTATTCTGGAGGATGGCGGCCTGGCGGTAATTTTTAGTGGCTGGGTGAATCATCTTGAACCTTTATTCGAAAAGGTGGGGTTTGAAGTTTTGCCGCTTGGAGGGCCCACATCGCTCCCGTTCCTTATTGCCAAAAAGATCGCAAAGGACATCGAAAGCTAAGCGAAGAGGAGCCGGCTCGAATGACAATTATTCGTTTTGATTTTTCAAGAGCTTCAAATAGCAGGATCCCGGCCCGGCAAGCGGTTAAAATTACAACTGCAATGCACTGCGTCATTAGGATCGCTGGAAAGATCAGGAGAGGAGATTCACCTTATCAAACAGCGTCCGAAAAAATGTGCCAGATGGTTGAATCCGCCGAGATCGCGGCGGCCGAGGTTATAGGCAAAGCGAATCTTGGATCGGCCATTCTGCCCCTGCAGGATTATTTCGAGGGATCAAGAGATACTTTCTGGAAAGTCAACGCCCTTAAGGTTATGGCGGCATCAGGATATCACCCTTCGATCTGCTTTGCCCAGCGGTTCCTGGGTTTACCCGTTGACCATAAAATAGCAGCGCAGTATAAAATATGGCCTATCCTGTACCAAATATCCCCTTTTGGCAGCGACGAGTCCTTAAAACCCCTTCTTGAAGAATTTCAAACCCTGCAGCCTTCGGAGCCCTTCGCTACTCCAACACTGGCAAAGGGCGAGCAGGCTGCCAAAGGGATCGAAAAGGCATCCGACAGCAAACAGGAACCTAGCGAATTTCAAAAACTTCTTTTCGCTCTGCACGCCGCCCTGGAAATAAGGGACGCCTGCACCGAAGTCTTAGCCAGATTCAAGCGGCCTGAAGCTCTCCCTTTGATCAAAGACAATCTGGAAAGCACTTATTACGGGCGCATTCGGGATGGAGCAGCCCTTTCGGCTTTGGCAAAAACTTCTTTGCTCGTCCCCGACCTGCAAGCCGCATACAAAAGAATAAATCGGTGGGCACCCTCAAAAGAAGATATATGGAAATGGCAGGATAGTGGGCCGGCTGAATACCGAAAGGCCCAAGTAGCCATATTATTGACCATGGCCGGGCTGAAAAAAAAGAAGGGGAGCCTGCTTAAACTTCGGTCGCTATGGGACTTTCACCTGGCATTAGAACAAACTATTGCCAAAAAGACGCAGCAAAAATTAGGAAGATCAAGGAGCACGGCCGTGCTTTTTAAAATAGCGGATGCCCTCATTAAACTTGATGATAATTATCCGCTTTCCTGGATGGAGAAGAGCTTAATGAATACTTCAAGAGAAGATCCCTTGTTTTATGGGATCATAGGAAGATTGGCCGGACGCTCTCAACGGGCCAATGATCTGATCCTGGAATCATGGGATCGGTGGGTTGACCAGGGTATTTTTCCGCCTCACGATTTCCCGGAATGGATGGTTAAGATCGATTCAAAGATCGGCGCAAAAGCTGAAGAGATCAAAAAGGGTCTCGGCCTTTATTTGCATAGTTATGATAATCTAAATATTTGGGAGAGAACCGATGTGGCTCTTGCACTGATGAAACTGGGGGATGCCTGCGGACAAGCGTATTTAGAAGAGAGCCTGGAGATCCCGCTTGAACCGTCCACTAGCTGGTTCCCGCCGATATTTTCCAAAAAGATCAGGGCGGCGCGGGCACTGGTAAAATTTTACTACCCCGAAGTTGAATTCATTTTGGACTGAGATTTTTGGCGGCTTTTGACGATATATTAAGTGAAGGGGGAACCGTTAGTGAAAATTGCAAAAGCATTCAATCCAGGTGTGTTGAAAAGGCCCGTGGCTTACTTCAGCATGGAATTTGGCCTTAAGAACAAGCTCCCCATATTTAGCGGCGGCCTGGGCATTCTGGCAGGCGATACACTTAAGAGCGCGGCAGACCTTGGTGTAAAGATGGTGGGAGTAGGACTGCTGTGGCGCAACGGTTATGTCAAACAGAAATTGACATTTGATCAAGGCCAGGTCTCAGAAACGGTCCAGTGGGACCCGGAAAACACTAAAGGCTTAAGCCCCCTCGGTAAGTCGGTGAAGGTTCAGATCGAGGATAAGGAAGTGGCCTTTAGATTATGGCGATATGATGTGGTCGAGGGAAAAAGCACCGTCCCTCTGATACTGCTTGATTCCGCCTGCCCCGAGAACGAAGGATTGGATGGGTTCAAGGACATAACCAGGCGGCTGTACAGGAACCATGACCCTTGGTGGAGAATAACCCAAGAAATGGCCCTGGGAATAGGAGGAATGAGGGCACTTAAACTGCTTTATCCAAATGTAGAATTAAAATATCACTTGAATGAAGGGCACGCCGCCATGGCGCCGGTCGAATTCATGTTGCAGGGACATAGCCCGGAAGAAGCGAGGGAGCACTTTACCGGCACCACCCATACCCCGGTCCCAGCCGGACATGATCGATTTCATATTGATAAACTATCTCATGCCATAAGAACTCCTCATTTGAATGTTATGCGAGAATTCGGATGGGAACATAATAATCCGGCAATGACCAACATGACCATTTTAATGATGAATCTATGCCGAAAGATCAACGCGGTCGCCAAAAAACATCTTGAAGTGACCCGCAGAATGTTCCCGTCTTTTGATTCAAAGATGACCTCCATAACCAACGGAATACACCCTTATACCTGGGCATCCCCGGAAATGGCCGCGGTCTTTGACAAGTTCTGCAGGACATGGAGGGATGATCCGGAACAGCTGCGGTTCCTGAAGTACCGGTTGGCGGACCCTGATTTCAGAAAAGGAGTAGAGGACGCTCACCGGCAGGCAAGAAAAAGATTGATCGACGAGGTGAACCGAAGGCACCCGAAACTGGGCATGGTCGAGGATACCTTCACTATCGGGTTCGCCCGCAGGGCCGCCGGCTATAAAAGGGCTGACCTCATATTCGCGGATATGAGCAGATTGTTCGAGGTCGTAGAAAATGTTGCCCAAAAACACGGGAATATACAGATAATTTTCGCGGGCAAGGCCCATTTTGAGGACGGCAGAGCGGCCGACCTGATAAAGAAGATGTTAAGCACAATAAGTAATGTGAACAGCGAAGGGGCGGGCAAGATCAAGGTCATTTACCTGGAAAATCACGACATGGAGCTCGGGAAACTCATGGTAGCAGGGTCAGATGTCTGGTTGAACACTCCCCTACCTCCTTTTGAGGCTTCGGGGACCAGCGGAATGAAAGCCGCTGTGAACGGAGTGCCACAGATAAGCACCTTTGACGGCTGGTGGTGCGAGGGCTACTGTCAGGACAATTCTGTAGGCTGGATGTTCGGCTCGCCGCCGGACCTGAATCAGCATCCAAATGACATGAGATACGGGGAAGATTCCGAGCAACTTTACAAGGTCCTGGAAAAAGTCGCAGGCATTTACTACGCGAACAGGCCCAAATGGGTCGATACGATGATCAACGCCATTGCCCTGAACGGTTCCTACTTCAATACCCATCGCATGCTAAAGGAATATGTGACGAATCTCTGGTTTTAACAGGAATCCTGTCCCCTCTTCAGGCCTAAAAATTTGCGCAAAAAC
>JBDRDU010000106.1:0-2307 GCA_043820455.1 bacterium
GCTTCCTTTATGGACAGGCCGATCTTCTGCTCTTCAGGGATCACCTTAAGCACTTTAACGTCCACGACATCGCCAACTGCTATAACATCCTCGGGTTTTATTATCGGTTTGTCCGATATCTCGGATATGTGTATCAGTCCCTCAAGGTTGCCTTCAAGCTCCGCGAACGCCCCGAACTTGACGAACCTGGCGATCTTTGCCTTAACTATCTGGCCGGGCTTGTAGATCTCAGCTGCTGTTACCCATGGATCCGCTTCCAGCTCTTTCAGCCCGAGAGCGACTTTTCTGTTCTCCTTGTCGACCCCGAGGACAAAAACATCAAGCTCCTGCCCAACCTTTAAAAGATCGGACGGGTGTTTCACTCTTTTCCATGAAAGCTCCGTCAAGTGGATCAAACCTTCAACCCCGCCGATATCAACGAAAGCGCCGAAATTCTTTATGCTTGTCACGTTCCCGTGGCGGACCTGGCCGACCTCAAGCTCGTCAAATATCCTGCTTGAATCGACTATTTGCTTTTCCCCCGCGGCCATCTTGTGCGACATAACGACTTTTCCCTGGCGGCGGTTTATTTCGATTATCTTTATCGGGAGGGTCTTTCCAACGAAGCTCTCGATGGGGTTTTCAGTTTCCTTCAATACCTGGGAAGCGGGAATGAACCCCCTGATCCCATTGTAGTCAACAACAAGCCCGCCTTTTACGGCGGAGGTGACCTTTGCTTCTATGGCTTTACGGCTTTTATATGCGTCATAGGCAGCGCGCCATTTCTTTTCATGGTCGGCTTTTCTTTTTGAAAGGACAATGTATCCTTCCTTGTCCTCCAGCTTCTCTATGAGCACCTCTATCTTATCGCCGATCTTGATGATCTCGTTTATATCGCTAAATGACCTATCAGATAATTCAGCGGGCGGGATGAAGCCGTCGGATTTATAATTGATATCCACCAGCACTCCGGAAGGATCGACTTTTACGACGGTTCCCCTCACTATGTCTCCCGGCTGGTAGCTCTTGAAAGTGGCTTCGTAGGCCGCTGCTTCCGCTTGGACTTCTTTAGATACAGGAACAGTTTGTTTTAAGGCGGCCGGTTTTGGGACTGGCTCGCCTCGCGTCGGAGCGGGCTTTGGTTCTATGTTTATCGGAGTAGCCTTGAATCCTGATGCTTTTTCCTCTTTTTTCGGGGCTGATTCAAACTTCTTGCTCTCTTCCAGGGTCTCCTTTATTAACGCGTCTATGTCCTCTGATGTTTTTTCCTTGAACCCTCCAAGCGATGTCCCTTTAAGTTCTTCTCCCATTGTGATTCCTCCCCGCCTGCCGGCGGGCAGGCCTGTGCCCATTTTTTGCTGTCAAACTGCTGCTTAAGGGCGTTTCAGCAGCAATTTTGCGAATTTAACCGCGCAAGAGGGGATATTAGCACAGATCACGAAAAACTGCAACCTTACGCTGCCCCTTGATTCTAGGGTTGACTAATGCCATCCCCCAAATATATCTCTTGACAAACTGCTGCTTTAACATAAGAATTATTTTAATGGCCACATTTTTAGAGATAGGAAAGCCTTATACTGAGTACAAAAGCGCAAAGTTCGTTGTGGTGCCGGTCCCGTACGAGCAGACAGTGTCTTACGGCAAAGGGACCTCAAAGGGGCCTGACGCCATACTCAAGGCCTCGGCATTCGTCGAAGATTATGACATTGAACAGGACAGTGAACCCTACAGGGCGGGGATACATGTTGCAAGGCCGATAAAGGCCGTTAAGGCCATCAAGTCTCGGGTCGAAGAGATACTTAATGATAAAAAGGTTCCCGTTCTGCTCGGAGGGGAGCACTCGATAACGCCGTTCGCTGTTGCTGCCTGCAGGGAAAAATACGGCAACTTGAGCGTTCTTCAGTTCGACGCGCACGCCGACCTTAAAGATAAATACCGCGGCTCAAAGTTGAGCCATGCCTGCGTCATGAGAAGGATCCTTGAGATATGCCCAGCCGTTCAGGTCGGGATCAGATCGATGAACATGTCGGAAGCCAGGTTTGCCAGGGAGTCGGGCCAGATAAGCAAGATACATCTTGCCGAAAAGCTTGAGCTCGCGGAGACGGTTGTAAGCCAGCTTTCAAAGAACGTCTATCTCACATTTGATGTTGACGCGCTTGACCCGGGCATAATGCCTTCCACCGGCACGCCTGAGCCGGGAGGGCTTGATTATTACAGTGTGCTGGACGTTTTTAAGGCGGTGGCGAGGGAGAAAAATATAGTCGGGTTCGATTTTGTGGAGCTTGCTCCGATAAAAGGCCTGCACCATCCCGATTTCACGACAGCGAA
>JBDRDU010000107.1:0-6931 GCA_043820455.1 bacterium
TGTTCGATAAATTCGAGGGTATTGATGCTATTGTCGGCCCGGGAATGATCGACAGGATCATCAAGGTCTTAAACTCACTCGGAAAGCAAAAACAGATATCATTGCTCGACGGTACCCACTGCCTATTCACCCATAAGACGCCGCGAGTGAAAACGACCCCTAATTATTACGCTTATATCAAGATAGCTGACGGCTGCAACAACCGCTGCTCCTATTGCATTGTCCCGAGCTTAAGGGGCAGGTATCAAAGCCGGCCGATGGCATCCATAGTAAGCGAGGTCAAAGACCTGGTAAAGAACGGCCTTAAGGAAGCTATACTCGTGGCACAGGATACCACCATGTACGGCACGGATCTCTACGGAAAGCCCTCTCTACATATATTATGTAAGAGGCTGGTGGCCATAAAGGGACTGGAATGGATACGCATAATGTACGCCCACCCCGCCCATGTAACCGATAAATTGATCGAAGTAATGGCAAAAGAGCCCAAAATAGTCAAATATCTTGACTTGCCAATCCAGCATTCCTGTGATAATATCCTGAAGTCCATGAGGCGGAGGATATCCGCTGATGGGATCAAGTGTCTGATCGAGAAACTAAGGAGGAAAATACCGGGGATAGCTATAAGGACTTCTGTTATCGTGGGTTATCCTAATGAGTCCAGTTCCGATTTTAACAAGCTAAAGACATTCATCAAGGAAGAGAGGTTTGAGAGACTAGGGGTTTTCAGGTACAGCAGGGAATCAGGTACTCCCGCCGCCGAAATGGGGGATCAGATCGGCGGGCGGATAAAGGATCAGAGGTTTCACAAGTTAATGCGCTTGCAACGCGGGATTTCTGCAAAGTCTCTAAAGAAAATGGTAGGTAAAATTATCAAGGTATTGGCAGAAGGCAGAGTTGGGCGTTCCTACATGGACGCGCCTGATATTGACGGCGTTGTAAAGCTGAATAAATGTGTCCCGAACGGGAAGATCGTGTCTGTCAAGGTAACGGGTTCGACCCCGTATGATCTTTCCGCTGTCCTTCTTACTTGAACCTGCCGAATTCGGTAACCTTTTTAAGAATATTATTTATTCCCCTTCTGGTCTACTTTTTGCTCTCGCCTCATATTCCCGGCAGTAATGTCATTGCTGTAGTTATTTTCGTCGTTGTCGCGGGTTCCGACGCGGTAGACGGCTATCTCGCGAGAAGGTTCAAACAGGAAACCGTGATCGGCAAGTTCATGGACCCTCTTGCGGATAAGATACTTGTCATCTCAGCCTTGCTTTGCCTGGTCGAGATAAGATGGGTTTCAGCCGTGCCGGTGATGATCATCATCGCAAGGGATCTCGCGGTGACAGGCCTGCGGCTTGCCGCAAGTTCGTCCGGCAGGATAATTGCTGCAGATATGCTGGGCAAGTACAAGACTGTATTGCTGGACCTGGCGGTCGCGATGCTGATATTGAATTTGCCGTATGGAAGCCTGGTCCTCTGGATCGGCGTGGTTCTGACAGTGGTTTCCGGCATCGAATATTTCATTAAAGATCGGGAGATGCTAAGTGGGAGAATCTGAAATAAAGCTTGAGGATTTCTTTACAAAGGTGCTTTCCATCATAGGGAAGACAACGGAGGCGGAAGTGGCCGAGCTGCTGAAGAAGGCGGGAAAGACCATTGCGGTGGCTGAATCGCTCACCGGAGGGCTTATTTCGAGCAAGCTTACAAGCCAGCCGGGAAGTTCCGAGCACTTTACCGGCGGGATCGTATGCTATCACAACAGGATAAAAGTGATGGAGCTGGGCGTACCGGCAGGCGTGATAGCAAAGGAAAGCCCCGTCAGCAAGGATGTTGCAGTTGCAATGGCAGAGGGAATAAGAAAAAGGTACAGGACCGATATCGGGCTTTCCGCAACAGGGATAGCGGGGCCGACAAGCCTTACTCCGCCGAAGCCGATAGGGCTTACTTACATCGCTTTGACATCCGATCAGGGAACTATTTTTAAGGAACTGCACCTCGCCGGAGGAAGAGGAGAGATAAGGGAAAAGGCGGCAGCCGCCGCTCTCGGGCTTCTCTGGCTGCACCTTGGCGGGGAAGAGGTATTGCATAAAATATGAGATGCCCGCCTTGACGAGCAAGGCGAGGCAGGTGAGATGAGAGATGTATGGCAAATAAAATTTTAAGGAGGAATAAAAATGGCAGATGAAAGAAAAAAAGCACTTGATACGGCGATAATGCAGATAGAAAAAAGCTGCGGCAAAGGTTCCATAATGAGGATGGACAAGGCGTCAAAGCTTGACGTAGAGGTCATTCCGTCAGGCGTATTTTCGCTGGATATGGCCCTTGGCGTTGGCGGGTTCCCGAAAGGAAGGGTCATAGAGATATACGGCCCGGAAGGCGGAGGAAAAACCACGGTGTCTCTGCAGGCGATAGCAGAAGCCCAAAAAAGAGGGGGAATAGCCGCTTTCATTGACGCGGAGCACGCCCTTTCCCCCGTATACGCGCAAAAGCTGGGGGTTGATATAAACAACCTTTTGATATCCCAGCCGGATTACGGCGAGCAGGCGCTTGAGATAGCCGAAACGCTCATAAGGTCCGGAGCCGTGGATATAATCGTTGTCGATTCTGTCGCAGCGCTTGTGCCTAAAGCAGAGATTGAAGGCGAAATGGGCGACACCCAGATAGGCCTTCAGGCCAGATTGATGTCCAAAGCATTGAGAAAGCTGACGGCTATTATAGGTAAAGGAAAGACCGTGATGATATTCATAAATCAATTAAGGGAAAAGGTGGGGATAATGTTCGGCAATCCCGAGGTAACGCCCGGCGGAAGAGCGCTAAAGTTCTACTCCTCGGTAAGGCTTGAAGTAAGGGCGAGCGAAAAAATAAAGGATGCCGACAACAGGATAGTCGGTACAAAAGTAAAGGTTAAAGTGGTGAAGAATAAAGTTGCTCCTCCGTTCAGGGAAGCTTTGTTCACATTGATCCACGGCGAAGGGATATCGAAAGCCGCGGACCTTCTGGATACGTCCATTGCAACGGGAATAATCGAAAAAAGCGGAGCATGGTTCACTTACAAGGAAGAAAAGATCGGTCAGGGATGGGAGAACAGCGTTGCTACCCTTAAAGAGAACAAGGACATGGCTAAAAAGATCGAGGGAGAATTAAGGAAATTCGTTACGAACCCGCCCAAAAAAGAAGCGCTCGATGTTAAGAAAAAATAAATTAAGGAGGTTGAGTTAAATGAATTTAGCAGGTTTTATATATAGTTCGCTGTTGGCGCTGATAGTTTTTGCGCTGCTTGCGGCATACCTGATAATAAGAAGGAGCCTGGCAGAGCAGAAGATACGCGTTGCACAGGAGACTGCGAAGCGCATTCTGGAAGACGCGAAGCGCGACGCGGAAACAAAAAGAAGAGAGGCCCTACTTGAGGCGAAAGATGAAGCGCTGAAGCAAAGGCAGGAATTTGAACGTGAAACAAAAGAAAGAAAGGCGGAGCTGTTCAACCTTGAAAAAAGGCTGCTCCAGCGGGAGGAAAGCATAGATGCAAGGGAAAAGAATATCGAGGAAGCAAAAAAGAAGCTTAAGTCCGCAGAAGAAGATCTGATGAAAGTGAGGGCTCTACTTGAAGAGCTCAGGGTAAAGCACCTTAAAGAGCTTGAAAAAGTGTCGGGCCTCACGCGTGAGGAAGGTATCAAAACACTTTTAAGCAACCTGGAAAAAGATATCGACAGGGAAGCCGCGTTATTGATAAAGGCGAAGGAAGAACAGCTTAAGAAGGATTCGGAAAAAATGGCAAAGGAGATATTGTCCACCGCCATCCAGCGATGCGCCGTTGACCACGTCGTTGAATCTACGGTCACCGTCGTGGCGCTGCCGAACGATGAAATGAAAGGACGCATTATAGGGCGCGAGGGAAGGAACATAAGGGCGTTCGAAACCTTGACGGGAGTGGATCTTATAGTTGACGATACTCCCGAAGCGGTCATCATATCGGGATTTGACCCGGTAAGGCGCGAAACGGCAAGGCTTACGCTCATAAAGCTCATCGCCGACGGAAGGATCCATCCGGCAAGGGTCGAGGAAATGTATAATAAATCCAAGGAAGAGCTGAAGGCCGCGATGTGGGAACACGGCGAGCAGGCCACTTTCGAAGCGGATGTCCACGGGCTTCCGCCGGTCTTGATCCAGATGCTGGGCCGCCTCAGGTACAGGACAAGCTACGGGCAGAACGTTCTTCAGCATTCCGTTGAGGCGTCAAAGATCGCCGGAATGATAGCGGCAGAACTTGGAGTTAATGTTAAGCTGTCAAAAAGAGCCGGTCTGCTTCATGACATAGGAAAAGCTATCGACCAGGAAAGTGAAGGCACTCACACAAAGCTCGGCGTGACATTCGCGCAAAAGGCCGGAGAATCGGCCGAGGTCCTCCACGCAATAGCGGCGCACCACGGAGATGAAGAGGCAAAGACCGCCGAAGCGGTCATAGTCGCAGTGTCAGACGCCATTTCAGCCTCAAGGCCCGGGGCAAGAAGGGATACTCTTGAAGCCTATATCAAGAGGCTCGAGAATCTTGAGAAAGTTGCCTGCTCGTTCGAAGGGGTTGAAAAGTGTTACGCGATCCAGGCAGGAAGGGAAGTAAGGATAATCGTCCAGCCGGACAAATTTGATGATGTCAAAGTCACGAAACTAGCGTTCGACGTAGCAAGAAAGATCGAAGCGGAACTCGAATACCCCGGAGAAGTGAAGGTAACGGTCATAAGGGAAACCCGGGCGCAGGATATAGCAAAATGAAGCTGTTGTTCATAGGCGACATAATCGGGCGGCCGGGACGCTACATCGTAAAGAGCCTGCTTCCGGGACTTAAGGAAGAGTTCTCCCCGGATATCGTCATCGCGAACGGAGAGAACGCGGCCGCGGGCATAGGGATAACCAAAAAGATATATGACGAGCTCACGGACATGGGTATCGACGTCATAACGATGGGGAACCACGTATGGGACAGGAGAGAATTTCTTCCGGATATTTCATCCTGCCCTACCCTTATCCGCCCCGCCAATTATCCTGAAGGCGCTCCCGGAAAAGGCCATGACATATTCTCTTCAAAAGGGACCAAATACGGCGTTATCAATCTGGTCGGCAGGGTGTTTATGCCCTGCATAAACTGTCCGTTCCAGACGGCGAATCTTATTGTTGCGAAAATAAATGC
The DNA here is from genome assembly GCA_043820455.1 of bacterium. Taxonomy (GTDB): domain Bacteria; phylum Margulisbacteria; class WOR-1; order CAVSGV01; family CAVSGV01; genus JBDRDU01. The sequence continues at coordinate 5,177 of JBDRDU010000107.1, forward strand.
CGAAACGCCTATAATACTGGTCGATTTTCACGGAGAGGCCACGTCGGAAAAGAACGCTCTCGCCTGGTACCTGGACGGGAAGGTCTCAGCGGTCATCGGGACGCACACTCATATCCAGACCGCTGATGAAAGGATCCTGCCGAAAGGTACGGCGTTCATAACGGACGCGGGAATGGTGGGATCGTACGATTCCGTGATCGGCGTGCAGAAGGAACAGATAATAAAGAGGTTCCTGTCATCCATGCCGGAGCGATTTGAGCCGGAAGATAAAGGGCCGGGGCTTTTCAATGGATTGGTCATTGATATAGATGACAGCGGGCGGGCCAGGGAAATAAAAAGGATCTATAAGATCATAAACGATATGGGGAATATCACGCAGACAGGGACTTGATCTGCATCTCCAAAGTTTCTTTTTGCCTTAAAAATTCTTTTTCCCTTCCCTTCCACTCTTCCATGACATTTTCAGGGATGTTCTTGCCTGCCGATATCCTCTGTTTTAACTGAGCTATATCCACGTCAAGCTTTATGGTCTTTTCTTTAAGGCGTTCCACTTCTTTGGCAAGGTCGATTATCCCCTTAAGCGGCACATAGATATCTATGGCCGGAAGCGCTGCCGCAGCGGAGCCTTCGATCTTTTTGCTTATTTTCGATGCGATCTCGAGCTTTTCCAGCCGCGCGAGCGCCTTTATGTATCCCGCCTGGTCAGCGCCGATCTTCTTTTTCGTCACGATATATGCGGCAAGCTCCTTTGAATGCGGGATATTCAATGTGGCCCTGATATTCCTTATCGCCCTCACAATATCCTTAACAATATTCATTTCTTCTTCGATGCTTTCGCTTATCAATTTTTTGTCCGCTTTTGGCCACCTTGCCAGCATTATCGTCCCGCACTTCGCATCTCTCATCTCTAACTTCTGCCATATTTCTTCGGTAATGAACGGCATTAACGGATGCAGAAGCCTTAATGTTCCCTCAAAAACCTCAAGAAGCACTTTATCCGACGCGTCTATCTTTGACATTTCAAGGTACCAGTCGCAGAACTCGCTCCAGATGAAATCGTAAAGTTTCCTTGAGGCTTCTCCCAGGTCGAATTCATCAAGTTTCCCGGTGATCTCATCGACTGTTTTATTATATCGGCTTAATATCCATTTGTCGGCGAACGCACATCTCGCATCTCGCGTTTCGCATCTCTTTCCCAGTATATATCTGGCCGCATTCCATATTTTATTGCTGAAGTTGCGCGCTTCGGTTATTTTCTCTTCCGATAACTTGATGTCCTGCCCCTGCCCGGAAATCAAAGATATTAACGCGAACCGGAGCGCGTCCGCCCCTACCCTGTCGATAACGTTAAGCGGGTCGATAACGTTGCCGAGCGATTTGCTCATCTTCTTTCCGGTTATATCCCTTATCAGGCCGTGGATGAATATTTTCGGGAACGGCTCTTTCTTCATGAACTTAAGTCCAATCATTATCATCTTTGACACCCAGAAAGTAATTATGTCGTAGCCTGTGACAAGAACGGTGGTAGGATAATATGCTTCGAGGTCTTTGGTCTTATCCGGCCAGCCAAGGGTCGAGAAAGGCCACAGTGACGACGAGAACCACGTATCAAGCACATCCGGATCCTGGATCAAATTTGTCCCTCCGCATTTGGGGCATTTTGCGGGAGTTTCCTCTGACACGATAATTTCTCCACATCCTTCTTTTGGATTTTGGGTTTTGGATTTTGGATTTCCGCATTCCCATGCGGGTATG
>JBDRDU010000108.1:0-12590 GCA_043820455.1 bacterium
TTAGGCATGGTAACATCGTTCATGAAAGATTCAATTAAGCTTTATGATTACGAAAAAAGTCTGGCAGCAGCATTGCCATACAATTCTGGACTTTCGAGAGCTATAACTGCAGATACTATACGAAATGCGATTGAAGCCATAAAGATTTTGCCTTAGGTAAAAACATCTTTTAATGGGCATGTAAAGTTGCTCACCGATATATCACTTTCTGCTATAATTACGAACGTGCACAAAAGCTATTTCATTAAAACCTACGGATGCCAGATGAACGTTAACGATTCCGAGGTCATTGCCGGACTCCTGGAAAGAGCGGGATATGGCGAAGCGAATTCCCCGGAAACCGCGGATATCATATTGATCAATACCTGCTGTGTGCGGCAGAAAGCGGAAGATAAGGCGTTTGGATACGCCCTGGGTCTCCTGTCAAATAAAATGAGGAACCCCAAAAGGATATTTGCCTTCATCGGCTGCATTGCCGAAAAGGACAGGCACGACATATTCAGGAAACTCCCTTTCTTCGACCTTGTCGTGGGTCCGGGGCAGGAGGCCAGGATAGTCCAGCTCATCGAAGAGGCAAAGTCCGGAAGCGAAAAGATCATCTCGACCGGGGAATTCTGCGGCGAGTATCCCGAAAGATCGGCAAAAAGAAAACCTGCGGTCCGCGCATTCGTCACAATAATGATAGGCTGCGATAATTTTTGTTCTTACTGCATTGTGCCTTATGTAAGGGGAAGGGAAGTAAGCCGCCCGAAAGAAGAAATACTCGATGAAGTGAGAGGCCTTGATAAGAAAATATTCAAGGAAATTGTATTGCTTGGGCAGAACGTGAATTCGTATAAATACGGCTTGGCCGATATATTGTGTGAAGTTCACAGGATCGATGGCATTGAGCGTATCAGGTTCCTTACATCTCATCCCCGGGACATGACGGACGATATCATCGATGTAGTAGGAGCCCTGCCGAAAGTCTGCGAATATTTCCACCTGCCCCTTCAATCAGGAGATGACGATATATTGAAAATGATGAACCGCGGGTATACATCGGATCATTATCGAAAGCTTATCGATAAAATAAGGAAAAAGATCCCGGATGCTTCAATAACGTCAGATGTCATAGCTGGATTTCCTGGAGAGACCGACAGGCAATTCAGGAACACCCTGAAATTGATCAAAGAACTTGAGCTTGATCTTGTCAATACCCTTGCTTTCTCCGCAAGACCAGGGACTGCAGCGGCAAAAATGAAAGGCCAGACCGCCGAAAAGATCAAAAAGGAAAGACTGCAGGAACTTATGAGGGTCGTGGAAGAGACGGCCGGAAATAGGAATAAAAAGTTGAAGGGAACTATCCAGGAGGTCCTTGTGGAGCAGATCGCGGACGGGAAGTGTTTTGCAAGGACAAGAGGGAACAAGGTGGTCAGGTTCTCGGGGGAAAAAAGCTTGATCGGAAAACTGGTGAGCGTCAGAATAACGGATCCGGGCCCATTTGTTCTTGAGGGCGAACTGGTAAACTGATATAATCAGCATAGTTACGAATATCCATAAACAGGGAGGATACGATGACACCTAAAAGCGATGAAATGAAGATATTTGCGGGTACTTCTCACCCGGTGCTTGCGGAAAACATAGTGAAATACCTCGGAGTCGGGCTGTCCAAGATCAATATTTCAAGATTTTCCGGCGGGGAGATCTATGCCAGGATACTCGAGAATGTCAGGGGCATGAGCGCTTATGTCATACAGACATGTACCCTGAACGTGAACGAGGACCTGATGGAGCTTTTTATAGTGATCGATGCCCTAAAGAGGGCGTCCGCGAAAAGCATAACAGCTGTAATCCCGCACTTTGGCTACGCAAGGCAGGATAAAAAGTCGGCATCAAGGGAGCCGATATCAGCGCGCCTTATGGCGGACCTGCTCACAACAGCCGGGATAGACAGGATAATCACCATGGACCTGCACTCGGACCAGATACAGGGGTACTTTAACGTGCCAGTTGACCATCTTACCGCCATGCCGACCCTTGCGAATTATTTGAAAGGGAAGAACATTAAAAACCCGGTCGTTGTCGCTCCGGATACCGGCAGGGCGAAGACGGCAAAAAAGATGAGCGACAGGCTTAATGCTCCGCTCGCTATTTTGCACAAGACAAGGCCCGAACATCAGAAAGCTGAGATCATGCATATCGTGGGAGAAGTGAAAGGCAAAAGCCCGATATTGGTCGACGACATGGTGGATACCGCTGGAACTGCTACGGGAGGCGTCGAGTCTTTGCGCAAGCAGGGGTGCATAGATGAGATATATTTCGCCGCCACACACGGGATATTTTCCGGAGAAGCGGTCGAAAAGATGAACAAAGCAAGGTTTGCAGAAATTGTGGTGACCGATACCCTTCCCATCGTCGGAAAGGACATCAAAGGGCTGAAGATAGTTTCCTCCGCTCCGCTTCTTGCGGAAGCGATCAAGAGGAACTACGAAAATCTCTCGATAAGCTCTTTGTTCGATTGATATGTCTAATTATATAAATATAGGCATCATCGGTTTGGGGACTGTGGGAGCTTCAGTTGTGAAGGTCCTAAAGAGGAACTCCCGCCTTATAGAAAAAAGAGCGGGCGTTAAGATAAAGATCAAGAAGGCTGCCGACATAAGGAACAGAAAAAGCGTTGCGGGCAAAGCTTACACGAAGAACGTGCTTGATGTGATATCCGATCCCGATATTTCCATTGTCGTTGAGGCAATGGGCGGGGTCGATCCAGCAAAAAAATATGTTTTGGCCGCTATCAGGTCCGGAAAGCATGTTGTCACCTCAAATAAGGAACTCATCGCAAAACACGGGAAAGGAGTAATCGATGCCGCAAGGAAAGCCGGCGTCCAGGTCCTGTTCGAAGGGTCCGTCTGCGGCGGGATACCCATCATCCACTCTATCAGGGAATGCTTGGCCGCCGATGATATTCACGAGATCTCCGGCATTGTGAACGGCACAACGAATTATATACTCACAAAGATGACGAAAAAAGGGATGAGTTTTAATGCGGCGCTGAAAGAAGCGCGGGGGAAAGGTTTTGCAGAAGCAGATCCAAAAATGGACATGGACGGAAGCGACGCCGCCTACAAGGCCGCGATACTCGCGCATGTTTCGAGCGGCTCTTTTATCGATCCTTCCAAGATATACCGTGAAGGGATCTTGAATATAGCTATGGAGGACATCGAGTACGCAAAAGAGATCGGATATGTCATAAAGCTCCTTGCCATTATCAAAATATCCGGACGGGAGCTTGAAGTAAGGGTGCATCCTACACTTATTGAGAAAAACCATCCGCTTGCCCAGGTTAATAACAATTTTAATGCAGTATTCGTAAAGGCTGATGCGATGGGGGATGCCATGTTCTATGGCGAAGGGGCGGGAGGGTTGCCTACAGCTTCATCCGTCCTATCCGATGTTATCGACATAGCGAAAGGCGCTTCGTGCTGCTCCGACTGCTGCTCTTATTATCCTCCAGCAAAGAACCTCAAGATAAAGAACATCGGAGAGATAAGGAGCAGGTATTACATAAGGCTCGAAGCTCCCGACAGGTCCGGTGTCCTGGCGGGCATATCGGGGGTATTTACAAAAAAGAAAATAAGTATTCAGGAAGTGGTCCAGAGGGAGTCAAAAGGCAAGAACGCGCAGATAGTCATCATACTTCATGAGAACAAGGAAAAGGATGTGCAGGATGCTCTCAGGATCATCGCGAAGCTTCCGGTGGTAAAAAGGATCCGCAGCGTTATAAGAGTGGGGATAGAGTAATTACTTCTGGCTGCCCTGTTTTTCTCTTCGTTTCCTGAGCGCCCGTTCCGACAGAGCGTAAACTTCTCCCATCAAGAAAGGCTTTCTCAGGTATTCCATGGCGCCCAGCGTTATTGCGTTGGCAAAGGATTCTTCCGATGCGTAAGCCGTTACTATTATAACTTCAACGCTTGCATCGATCTCTTTTATCCTTTTTAAGACCTCTATGCCGTCCATCTCCGGCATTTTAAGGTCAACAAAGGCAAAATCGTATTTGTTCGTTTTCATCGATTCCAGGGCTTCTTTGCCGCCTGAGAAACCGAAGACCTCGTAATCTTTTATCCTTAATATTTCCTTGAACGATTCAATGACCCCGTTATGATCATCAACTACAAGCACCTTTGATTTTTCCGCCATGATTTTCCCTCCAGTCAATTTAATTTTACCAAACATTGTTTGATATTGCAATGATCATTGTGTATAATTCCCGGTTGCCGTTCAAATATGAATATTTATTTTGAATTACTGCAGGCCATTGTGGCGCTTTTTATAATCATTGATCCTCTCGGGAACCTGCCGATATTCATGGGATTGACCGAGGGGTTGAGCATCAAGGAAAGAAAAGACGCTTATATTGAAGCGCTTTACGTGGGATTCATGCTTTTATTGCTTTTCACTCTCGCGGGCACGGGAATATTGACGCTTTTCAGGATCAGCCTTGATGATTTTAAGATCGCAGGCGGGCTGCTTTTGCTTGTTATCTCTTTGTTCATGCTAATAAGAGGGCATTTCGTTGACATAACGAATAAAGATGACATCGGCGCGGTGCCTCTCGGCTGCCCGCTTTTGGTAGGGCCGGGCGCGATCACGACTGCCATGGTGCTGCTGGGGATTTATGGAATGAAATTGACCTTGATGGCCGTTATCATAAATTTTCTTATTAGCGGTGTGATTTTTTACTGGTCTGATGTAATATATGAAAAGATCGGCAGGGCCGGATCCATGATAATCGCAAGGGTAATGGCCATAATACTCGCGGCTATCGCTGTGAAATTCATCCGCGAGGGCATAGTGAGTTCGTTCAAGTTCTATGTTTAGCATGAGCTGATGGCTGGGTAGCTCAGTTGGTTAGAGCGTTCGGCTCATACCCGAAATGTCGGCAGTTCGAATCTGCCCCCAGCCATGTAAATTTTGCGGGGCAAAATTTAAGAAGTAGGATGAGGAAGAAGAATTAGAAAAAACAGTGAGTTTGGTTTTATCCGGCGGCAGCAAAATTTACCCCTCATTCTTCCTCCTAATTCTTATCCCTAAACAGAAGTGAGGCCAAAATATGTTTGATTTTGAGAAGTTCGAAGTTTATAAGAAAGCAAAACAGATAACAAAAGAGACATCCGATCTCCTTACCAGCCTAAAAGGGGCTAATTCCAGAATAATCGACCAATTGCAGAGAGCCAGTCTTTCAATAACATTAAACATTGCTGAAGGGGCAGGGCGCTATTCTAAGGCTGACAAGAAGAATTTCTATATTATTGCCCGGGGGTCGGTTTTTGAATGTGTCGCAATCTTCGATATTATTTGTGATATGGGCTTGATTTCAGAACTGCAAAAGGCTGCATTTTACGAAAGGTTTGAGGAGCTGTCAAAAATGATCTCCGGACTTATTAATTCGCAAAAGTGAATAATCACAGGTTAAATACAATTTTTTAATAAATTGGAGGGCAAAATGAAACGACTGTTATGGTTTTTTGTTTTTATTTTGTGCATTGTATCTGTTTCGTTTTCAGAGGGCAAAGATTTTATTGATAAAGAAGTAATTGAAATATCAAATAATGGTAAAATTTCGCGAGAAAACCCTTTTCGAGCTCTTAATTTTAAAGTAGTAAAGGATAAAATATATGTTCAAGGAAAAATCCTTCGTGACACAGTAATATATAAAAAAGGGGAAACATTTGAGTGGGATGTGCCTTATGTGATACTGGCAAAAGGCCACACAATGCAGATGTATTCATCGTTATGGAATCGAATGCTTGGTAAAACGGAGAAGCAACAGCAGCAGGTTGTCTGCGCTGTCCGAATGACTGGTGGGATACAAACTGTTCCGGAGACACTAATCCTTGGAGAAACATTTTATTTAATGTCACGTCCAGGACTGATGGGGCTTGATTATATTACTGTATTTAGGGGCGAGACAGAGAAATAATTCAGCTCGCCTGTCTCTGGCGGGCACCTTGCGGAACAACTGATGTTTAGGTATAATCAGCGGCGTGGTTTGAGGAGGAAAGTGAGAAATGAACCTGTTCGTTCCTGATAAGATATTTTTGACGAAAGGTGTTGGCAGGCACAAGGAAAGACTTTCAAGTTTTGAGATGGCGCTTCGCGATGCCGGCATCCAGGCTGTCAATTACGTGCAGGTTTCCAGTATTTTCCCGCCCAACTGCAAATTGGTCACGAAAGAGGTTGGGTTGAAGCTGATCCATCCAGGCCAGATAACCTTCATAGTTATGTCAAGGAACGAAACGAACGAGCCGCACAGGCTTATTTCTGCTTCGGTAGGGATGGCCATTGCGGCGGACCCGAACACTTACGGATATTTGAGTGAACATCACGGCCAGGGATTGACCGACGAAGAATGCGGGGATTATGCGGAGGATATTGCCGCGCAAATGCTTGCCACGACACTTGGGATCCCTTTTGATGAGGACGCTTCCTGGGATGAGAGGCAGGAGGCCTGGAAGCTTTCTGATAAGATAGTTAAGACGACGAACATAACCCAGAGCGCAATAGGGCAGAGGGGCGTGTGGACAACGGTCCTTTCTGCTGCCGTGCTCCTGCTTAACAGCGAAGGGAACGGCAGCGTTGTTAAGGAGCCTGAAAAAAGCGTCATCGTTAAGGAGCCTGAAAAAGGCAAATAATGAAGGAGACCAAGCATGTATTCGAACATGTCAAATGACGACAGGATCCTTGCCGGATTTGCGTATGCGGTAGGATTCCCTTCCCTGTACATCATATTATCTGAAAAAAGAAAAGATCCTTTTGTGGGATACCACGGCGCTCAGGCAATGTTCTTGTGGATAGCCATCCTTGTCACGTGGATCGGCATAAGGGTCTTTCTTAATCTCCTTGATTCAGTAGGCATCTACCTTGCGCTTCTGGACTCGCTTTCCTCCATATTAATATTCCTGCTCTGGATATACGCGCTCTATTGCGGGTTCAGAGCATACAATGGGGATTATTTCGATGTTCCTTATATCACCGAAGTCACGAAGAAAAATTTTTGATCCCGCCCGGATGTCTTATGATCGAAAACAAAGTCTTAAAAACCATACTTCAGCACGGCATGATCGGGAAAGGCGATAAAGTGGTTGTCGCTTTTTCCGGAGGTATCGATTCCACTGCGTTAATATATGTGTTGGATCACCTCCGCAAGAAATTAAAGATCAAATTGTTCGCTGCACATCTTAACCATAAGATCAGGGGAAAAGACAGCGGCCTTGACGCCTCTTTTGCGCAGGCCGCGGCGAAAGAACTGGGGATCCCCTGTTTTATTGAGGAATTTGATGTCCCGGGATTCGTTAAGAGGAACAAACTGAACATGGAGGACGGGGCAAGGCGTGTAAGATACGAATTCCTTGAAAGGGTCGCGGCTAAGACAGGGGCGAACAAGATCGCGCTTGCCCATACGGCCGATGATAATATCGAGACATTTATTATGAGACTGATAAGGGGAACGGGGATGAAAGGGCTTGAGGGCATCCCTCCGGTAAGGGGCAGGATCATAAGGCCGCTCATCAATTTATACAGGAGCGAGATAGAGGGATATTTAAATTTTAAAAAAATAACTCCAAGGATAGACAGGACGAATTTTGACACAAAATATTTGAGGAACAAGATACGGCAGGATATTATCCCCGCGCTGGAGCGCTGCAATCCGAACATCAAGGAAACGCTGGTCCGCGCCATTAATGCGGCGATCTCGGTCCAGAATTTTATCGAGCTTAAGGCAAATGAAGCCCTTAAAGGGGCCGTTTCGCTGAAGGGGGCCGAAGAGATACGCTTGGACATAAAAAAATTCTTGAAGATCGATCCTGCGCTCCAGGGGGAAGTGTTGCGGCTTGCCATAGGGCATGTAAAAAAAGATCTTGTGGATGTTTCTTTTGTCAATATCGAGGATGTTCTCGGCCAGTTGAACAAGAAAAGGGCTCAGCTCGACCTTCCGGACATTCATGTTCGCGTGAAAAATGGAACGCTTTTCATCTCAAAAGAAAGACCTTCAAAGATCAAGTCCCGTCCTTTCATGCATAAGCTGGAGATCCCGGGAGAGGTCAAGGGCAAAGGTTTTGTAGTGGAAGCGGATATACTGGATGCTGTCCCGCTCGCGCAGCTGCGGGCAAAAGATCCTTACCGGGCATATCTTGATTATGATAAGATCACTAAACCTCTGACGGTTCGCAGCAGGAGAGCGGGGGACTTTTATTCTCCTCTCGGCCTGAAGGGAAGAAAAAAGCTGCAGGACATATTTGTTGACGAGAAGATCGACATCGACGAGAGGGACAGGATACCGGTGATCGAGGACGGAAAAAAGATCGTATGGATAGTGGGGTACAGGATGTCGGAAGAAGCAAAGGTCACGCCAAACACGAAAAAGGTGGTCAGGTTAAGTGCAAAAAACATCCGGTAAAGGATATTTAATATCGATATTGGACCTGAATAAACAGGGCATACAGAAAGAGATGCAGCGCATGGGCGTCCATAAAGGCGGTATTTCCATAATGGCCCCGAAAGCGCAGTTCAGGATCATCAAGATAAAAGATATCAATGTTACCCAGGCAAATATCCTTAAGCAGGACATGCTTTCATGTGGAGGAGAAGTTGCGACGGCATACGGGGCGGCCGATCACTCTGTAAAAAAGACCGATGTTCTGATAATTGGAACCATGGCGCAGATCGAAAGTTTAATGAAAAAGCTGAAACATCAGTATTTTGGATTGAAGGACATCGCCGCCCAAATAGAAGAAGCTCTTGCCAATTATGAAGGGGCGCCTAAGCCAATGAAGATAGGCGGCAGAACGTTCAAATTTGGAAAACGCACGTACATAATGGGGATATTGAACGTTACTCCGGATTCTTTCTCTGACGGAGGACGATTCGCGAACATTAGTGATGCGGTTTCCTGCGGGAAGGAAATGCTCCTTGAGGGCGCGGACATCATCGATGTGGGAGGGGAGTCGACAAGGCCCGGAGCTTTGCCGGTAAGCGCCAAAGATGAAATGGAAAGGGTCATTCCCGTTATCAGGGAGCTTTCAAAGATCAAAAATGCTGTAATATCCATCGATACCATGAAATCAAAAGTTGCCGAAGCGGCAATAAAAGCCGGCGCGTCGATGATAAACGATGTGTCTGCGCTTGAGTTCGACGCGAGAACGGCAAAGGTCGCGGCGCGGCATAAAGTGCCCATCGTCCTGATGCACATGCTCGGGAAGCCTGGGACAATGCAGGAAAATCCGAAGTACAAGGACCTTATTTCCGACGTGATTTCCTGCTTGCAAAACAGCATAACTCTTGCTATAAAGGGGGGCGTTAAAAAAAGCATGATCATTGTCGACCCGGGATTTGGTTTCGGAAAGACAGTCGAACACAATCTTGATATCCTGCGAAGATTAAGGGAAATGAAAGTGCTGGGATGCCCGATCCTTATCGGCACATCCAGGAAATCGACGATAGGGAAAGTCCTGAACCTCCCGCCGGAGGAAAGGCTGGAAGGCACGGCTGCAACGGTTGCAGCGGCGATAATGAGCGCGGCGGATATCATAAGAGTGCACGATGTTGCAGAAATGGTAAAAGTCGCTAGAATGTGCGATGCTATCTGTAGGAGATAAATAAGGTAATGCGAAATTTATTCAAAAGGCTGACAGAAAGAGTTTTTAGCGGAGGGAGAAAGACCATGAAAAAGAAAAGATCGAAAAAACCGGCAAAAAAGGCCCGCCTTGCCGGGCGCAAGTCGAGGCAGGCCCGCATCGCCAAACGCAAGATAAAGAGGGCCGTGCCTACCGGCAGGCAGGCAAAACCCAAAAAAGCAGTAAAGAGGGTCATAAAAAAAAGCGTAAAGAAGGCCGCAAAGAAAGTTACAAAGAAAGCCATAAACAAAGTTGCAAAGAAAGGGCTGCACGTGGCGTATCTCGGCCTTGGCTCTAATGTAGGCGACAGGGAAGAATACATTGAGCAGGCCATTTTCCTTCTTTCAAAGACGCCTGGCATTAAAATAATAAAGAAATCCACCAATTATGAGACCGAGCCCGAAGGCAATACCGACCAACCCCAATTCCTTAATGCGGCAATAGAGGTACAAACGGCGTTCGACCCGGAGAAGCTCCTTTCTGTTCTGCATGAAACTGAGAATGCACTGGGAAGGGAGAGGGAAGTGGAATGGGGGCCGAGAACGATAGACCTGGACATACTTCTTTACGATGACCTGATACTAAGCGGCGACAAACTTCAGATCCCGCATTCACTGCTTCATGAACGGCTTTTTGTCCTTAAGCCGCTTTCCGAGATCGCGCCAAACGCGATACATCCGGCACTGGAAAAGACTATCACAGAAATATACGATGAAAGAAGCAGCGAAATAGGCGAAAAATATGACGACGAGCTGCCCGGTTTCAAGGATATAAAAAAGGGCACGCCTGACGACTACGAGCGCTGGTGATCGCGACAAAAAGTCACAAAGAAACGGTACTTCTTGGCGAGCGCATAGGAAAATCCCTCAAACCCAATGATATTGTCGCATTATCCGGAGAGCTTGGGGCCGGAAAAACCACTCTGATCCAGGGCATTGCGAAGGGTCTTGGCGTCCAGAACTGGGTGACAAGCCCCACATTCACGATCGTCAATGAGTTCAAGGGAAAGTTGAACTTGTATCACATGGACCTGTACCGGATCAATAATATTGAAGAGGCGGAGGACATAGCGATAGAAGAGTATTTCACGAAAGGCGGGGTTACGGTCATCGAGTGGGCGGAAAAAATAAGATCAATGCTGCCTGACGGCGTTATCGGGATAAAAATAAATGTTGTTTCGGAGAACGAAAGAAGTTTTAACATCGAAGGTTTAGAGATTGGAGATGCGAGATGAGAGATGTGAAAATACTCGGCATAACTTCTGCTATCAATGTCGTCGGCGCAGGGATAGTAAGCGATGGTAGCCTCCATGCGGAATGCACGGTCTCCTCAAAAATAATGCGGTCCGAAAAGCTCATCATCCTTGTCGATGATATCCTGGAAAGAACAAAACTAAAGATCAAAGATATCGATGCGGTCGCGGTCACGATCGGTCCCGGTTCGTATTCGGGGCTGCGAGGGGGCCTGGCCACAGCAAAGGGACTTGTGGAAGCCCTTGATATCCCCCTGATATCGGTCTCCACCCTTCATGCGATAGCCTTCAATTTCATAGACCTTGAAGGAACGGTCGCCGTTGCCGTGAATGCCTGCAAGGACGATTATAATTTTTCCCTCTGGGGATCGAGCAGGGGGGGGCTTAAAAGACTGACGAACGACATTACGGTGAAAATGGACAGGATCCTGGAAGTCCTTTCATCCGTGAAAGGACCGATCACTTTGGCCGCGGACGGAGCATTGTCCGCCAGAGGCGGATCCGCCTTCGGCGGAAAAAAATATATAAGAAACGATAACATATTGATAGCCGAGGATAAGAACACGGTGCCTTGGGCCGTAAATGTCGCAAGGATAGGGATCGAAAAACTGAGGAAGAATGAAGTTGAGGATCACATTAAACTCGCGCCTTCTTATTCGCATAAACCGAACATAAGGGAGCATGGAAAATGATACTTGATGAGATAGTGAAAGAAAAATTAACGGAAGTCGAGGCCCTGAAGAAAAAACTTAAGTTGCCTCTTAATAAAAAAGACCTGCCTAAGCTGCGCGATTTCAAAAAGGCGGTAAGCAGGCGCGGCATGAACCTTATAGCCGAGACAAAAGCCGCATCGCCGTCCGCAGGCGTAATATTTGATAAATATGTCCCCGAGAATATCGCGGCAATATATGAGAGATCAGGTGCGTGCGCGGTATCGGTGTTGACGGACGCGATATATTTTAACGGAAGCCTGGATGATCTTGAGAGAGTGAAAAATTCGATCAAATTACCGGTGCTAAGGAAAGATTTCATCATTGATGAGTCGCAAATATATGAATCAAGGCTGGCGGGAGCGGATGCCGTGCTCCTTATAGCCAGGCTGCTAAATCAGAGTGAGCTTAAAGGTTTCATTGATCTTGTGAAAGAGCTTGGAATGGACGCGCTGGTGGAGGTCCATTCGGCAAAAGAGGCGAGATCGGCCCTTGATGCGGGCGGGGAGATCATCGGCATAAACAACAGAGACCTTAATACCCTTAAAGTTGACGTGAACACGACAGTAGACATCATCAATGAATTGCCTGTTTTAAAGAAAAAGATCCTGGTTTCTGAGAGCGGGATAAGCGACAGGGGCCAGGTGGATATGCTTCGCGACGCAGGGGTAGTTGCCATTCTTGTCGGCGAAGCCATACTCAAGAGCCGCGATACAGGCGGAAAGATCAAGGAATTAATCGGTTGAGCAAGAGAGAACCCGCGACTAAACGTCGCGGTTCCAATTGGTTTTCTGGGTGTAACAAAAATTAGTTGAATCGATAAGTTTAAAAGGAGCCGAGGCGTTTAGCCTCGGGCTCCTTTATTTTATCGGTTGAAATCCATTAACCCTTTGTTATAATCGGACCATGAAAAAAGACAAGAACATCAACATTCAATTCATCGTCAACAACGGCATAGTTTACAATAAAAGA
>JBDRDU010000109.1:0-22805 GCA_043820455.1 bacterium
TTTCTTCCCTCCGCCTTGCGGAGCCTCCCATCTTTTCACTGTTCGATTCCAATTAAGGTATTTCCACCTTAATTTGTCATTTGACATTGGTCATTTGACATTACCCCGCCTTCGGCGGGGTTAATAGCCCCACGGGGAATCGAACCCCGATCGTCAGCTTGAAAAGCTGATGTCCTAACCGTTAGACGATGGGGCCATTTCAATCGTAAGTTTATCAGAAAATTCGTATTTTTCAATAATTGATTATTGTAAATGTTAATAATCAACCTTATGTAAAACTCGTTACTTTATTTTCTCAACACAAAAGTATTTCTCTTCTTACTTTCTTTGTCTTGCCACAAAGAAAGTAACAAAGAAAGGTCAAGGCGGTTTCGAACACCCCAAGAAAACAAAGCAAAGGAACGCCAGCGGTTTTGTTCCGCCCTTACTTGTAATTGGCCCCACGGCGGAACAAAAGGGAGGGGGTGAGCGGGTTTAGGAGCGAACAAGGGGGCGGTGGTACGGGTGCACTCGCTGGCGGGGAGTCCAGAGGGCTTGTCCTCTGGCGCCTTTTTGCCCCACTTTCCTGCCCGCCGGCAGGCAGGTTGGGCGTCAAAAAGTGGGAAAGAAAAACTGTATTTAAAATGAATAAAGCAAAATATTGAACATAAGGTTGATTATGCGAAAATTTTCTGATAATATCCCTCTGTCGATACGGGGAGCTTCATATTCCGGAGCTGAGAACCTCGATGGGATCGAGGGACCCGAAATGTACCTGATCAGGGTAATGCCTGCGGAGGGAAAAAATATGAACAATGAAAAACTGCCTGAGCTTGGAAAGATCCATCCAGAATTCTTTGACCGCGTGATATATCCCCGCCTGGGTGTCAAGGACAAGAACATAATCATCGGCCCGAGGCACGGCGTTGATTACGGAGTATTGAAGGTCGGCAGCAAATATCTTGCCATGTCCACCGACCCGTTCTTCATGGTCCCCTCTTTCGGATTCTCAAAAGCCGCGTGGTTCGGCTTCCACATCATATTCTGCGATGTGGCCGTATCGGGGCTGAAGCCGAAATACCTGGCGATAGACCTTAATCTGCCCCCCGAGATGGCGGAAGGCGAGCTTGAAGAGATGTGGAAGACCGTGCATTCGGAAGCCAAAAAATACGGCATCAGCGTGATCACCGGCCATACCGCCCGCTATACCGGCTGCAATTATCCCATGGTCGGCGGAGCAACGGCCATCGCGGTCGGTAGTAAAAAAGAGCTGAAAGGCCCTTTCAGGGTCAAAACCGGGGATCAGGTAGTTATCACAAAAGGTCCGGCGATAGAGACCACCGGACTGCTTGCCGTCCTGTTCCCTAAAAAGTTCATTGAGGCGGGGGGCGAAGCGTTCCAAAAAGAGGCTGCCGGTATTTTTGACCAGATGTCGGTGATGGACGACTGCGCTATCGCACGGAAGTTCGCGGGAGTCCGCGTGATGCACGATGCGACAGAGTGCGGGATATGGGGAGGTCTTTACGAGATGGCAAAAGCCGGCAATTACGGGCTTATGGTAGAAGAAGAGCTTATCCCCATGCAGCCGGTCATAAAAAAGACGGCAGAGCTTTTCAAATTCGACCCCTTCTGCGCGATAAGCGAAGGGACCCTTATCGCGATCGTTGACAGGAAAGAAGCCGATAAGCTGGTCGCCGCCTTCAGGAAAAAAGGGATATCAAGCGCCGTTGCGGGAGAGGTCGTTGATAAGAGCAAAGGGATAAGGGTGAAAGCAAAATGCATGGAAAGAAAGCTTGAACACCCTAAAATCGATCCTTACTGGATATTAGCCGCGGAGTTTTCCAAGTGATCTTTTGATCACAGGTCTTCTACTGTTTTTTTCTGAATGCTTTTATCTATCTTAAGCCGCATCCCGACCTTAAGCTGGCCGGCGTCGGCGATCCCGTTCATATCTGCTATTGCTTCATAATATGACGCTGACCCGTCAAAATACTGCCTTGAAATGCTCATTAACGTATCTCCCGGCACCACAACATGATAGACGATCCCGCTCGCAGCCGAGACCTGTACATCCTTATGCGCCTTTGCGACCGTGCCAACCCTTCCGCCCCCCATGCTCAAGTCTATCATCAAGCTGGTCCCCTGCAGGAGCTCGCCGGAATCGCTGATATTGTTCATTGCCGCTATTTCTTTGTGATGCGCCGGCGTGCCGAAATACTTCCTTGAAATGCCCATAAGCGTATCACCCATAACCACGTCATGATAGACCACATTGCGGCCCACGGCTTTTGGCTTTTCCATTTTTACAGACTCCGCCACTTCCCCAGGTTTCAGCTCGGGATATTTTTGTTTTATGGCCACGATGTTCTGCGATATCCTTCTTTCTTTATCGGACATCGCCCTTTCCATGGTCCAGATCTTGGACAATTTTTTGGCGTTCTTCGTTATTATCGCATCGATGATCTCTTTGTTCAGGTTTTCCAGGTAACTTTCGATATTCTGGCGTTCCGCTTCCAATGATGTCAGTTCAATTCTGGCTTTTCCAAGCTCTCTGCCCGCCACTTCTTTTTTCACGGCAACAGGCTTGGCTTCTGATGTCTGCGGCTGGGCCGTTGCGGTCTCTTTTTCCGGAATTTCGGGCGCGGATCCGCCCATTGCAAAAGCAACGGGTGATATAAGAAGTACGATCGAAAAAGCCAAAACTAAGATCACTTTTTGTTTCATATCGGCACAAATCCTATCATGTATTGACGCTAGAGTAAACATCCTCGATCCCATCAGGGCTCTTTATCAAAATCGGAGCAGCGGGATTTTCCCGCTCTGCGGGATCCCGCAACAATATTATAAAATTATAATATCGAGGCGGGAGAACCCACGACCTCCCCGATTCCATCGGGGCGCTCTATTAAAATCGGAGCGGTGGGATTTGAACCCACGGCCTCCTGGTCCCGAACCAGGCGCTCTACCAAGCTGAGCCACGCTCCGACGGCTACGCCGTAAATCCAAACCTCTCCGCCAGAGGCGGATCCGCCTTCGGCGGAAAAATCCAAGATCCAAAACAAATCCCAATCTCAAAATCCCAAATACCAATTTTTTGACATTTGTCATTGGTCATTTGACATTCCCCGATATAATCGGGGTGGTGGGCCCTGTAGGGATCGAACCTACGACCAATCGGTTATGAGCCGACCGCTCTACCGCTGAGCTAAGGGCCCGGGCGCCTTCGGCGCAATTCCCAATGAACAAATTATCCCGCTTTGCGGGATCCCGCAACACATTAGATGTTAATAATAAGGTAGCGGGACAAATGACAAATAAAACCCAAAACCCCAAATCTCAATTCCAAATTTGTCATTGGAAATTGATTATTGGTTATTCTTCGCCGGAAGCGGAGCTTGGCCACTTTGAAGTATCATTCCCGTACTTCGACTTGTTCTCGATCAGCTTTGTCTTGAATTTCTTTATGTTCTCCAAAAGACCCAGGACCGTCTTCTCAAATTCCTCCACTTTCTTCATCAGTTCCTCAAAAGACGCAGATTTTTCTGCCATAAAACCCTCCTATGCCAAAGCGAATTATATCAGAAGCCGCCCTTTTTGAAAAGACCTTGCCTGTCCCGCCGTCGGCAGGGTAAAATACATAAGTCGCGGGCGCGTAGTTCAGTGGTAGAACGTCCCGATTTGGTAACTATCGGTAATGGGCGATTGGCTCAGTGGTAGAGCACCTGCTTCACACGCAGGGGGTCGCTGGTTCGATCCCAGCATCGCCCATTATCGGTAATCGGTAAATCGGGAAGGCCAGAGGTTCGATACCTCTCGCGCCCATTGGGCAGTTAGTTCAGTGGTAGAATGCCTCGCTTACACCGAGGAGGTCGCTGGTTCGATCCCAGCACTGCCCACCATTTTGACCATGTAAGGCTAACGCCACCCAGGTCAAGGAAGGGTGGCGTATGCAAAGTCCCTCTGATATATACAGATCGATCAAGAATGAGCCATATTCTTTCCTGCTGGAAAGCCCGAACGGCAATAATAAGCTTGAGAGCTATTCGTTCATAGGCTTTGACCCGGCCTGCATCATAGAAAGCCGCGGCCGCAGCACCAATGTAACCGAAGGTGAAAAGGTTACAATAAGAAAAAGCGATCCGTTCGATATCCTGAAAGAATATCTTGATAAGTATCGACATTTAAGCTTGAAAAATTTGAGATTCAACGGCGGTGCAGTAGGATGGATCAGCTACGATGCCGGGAGATTAATTGAAAAACTTCCTGATATTGCAAAAGATGACCTTCTTCTTCCCAGCCTAATGTTCATGATCCCTCGGAAATTGGCGATCTTTGATCATCAGAATAATAAAGTTATCTCGAATTTCGATATCCTCACCTCTTCCTCACCCCGTCCCGACATGGCGTCGGGACTCCCCTCTCCACAAAGTGGAGAGGGGAAGGAATCACGCCGAAGGCGGGAGGAAGGGGTGAGGATAAGATCTAACATGACGAAAGACCATTTCAAGAAGATCGTCCTGAAAGCGAAAGAATACATCAGGAACGGCGACATTTACCAGGTGAACCTTTCGCAGAGGTTCGAAGCGGATATTGATGCTGATCCCTTCGATATTTACATGTCCTTGCGCCGCCTAAACCCCTCCCCTTTCGCGTCCTATCTGAACTTCGGGAACATGAAGCTGGTAAGCTGCTCCCCCGAAAGATTGATCCTGCTGGAGAACGGGATCGCGGCCTCCCGCCCCATCGCGGGAACAAGGCCAAGAGGAAAAGATAAAAAAGAGGACAGGGAGCTTAAGGGCAAGCTCCTGTTGAACGAAAAGGAAAGGGCCGAGCACATCATGCTCGTGGACCTTGAGCGGAACGACCTTGGGCGGGTCTGCGATTACAACAGCGTGAAAGTGGATGAAATGATGACGGTGGAAAAATATTCCCATGTCATGCATATTGTCTCGAATGTAACAGGGAAGTTAAGAAAGGACAGCGACCAGTTCGACCTGCTTAAGGCTGTTTTCCCCGGAGGGACCATAACCGGATGCCCGAAAATAAGGTCGATGGAGATAATTGAGGAACTTGAGCCGGTCAAGCGCGGCCCGTACACGGGAACGATAGGATATTTCGGCTTCAACGGAAATATGGACATGTCCATCACAATTAGGACAATTGTGATGAAATCCAAAATCCAAATCTCAAAATCCAAAGAAAATCCCAAATCCCAATCTCAAAATAAATACAAAGCCTATATGCAGGTGGGGGCAGGCATCGTGATTGATTCGGTCCCCGAATTTGAGTATCATGAAACCGTCAATAAAGGAAAAGCTTTATTCGAGGCAATAAGGATCGCTGAAGGAGCAAAGAATGTCAGCCTGGTTTAACGGGAAATTGATGCCAAAGAACAATGTCAGGATCGACCCGCTTGACCGCGGATTCATGTACGGCGACGGCGTCTTCGAATCGCTTAGAACATATAACGGCAGGCCTTTCATGCTGGATGAACATCTGAAAAGGCTTTATAAAGCCACGAAGCTTTTGCACATCAAAGCGCTTGACCTGAAAAGCGCCGTTCTAAGAACATTGAAAGCCGATGGCCATAAGGAATCTTATATTAAAATAATGATCACAAGGGGCGTAGCTGCCGGACACGGGCTTGATCCAAAGAATGTCATATCAAAGCCGACAATATTGATCACTGCCGATAAATTAAAGGGGTATCCTCCCGCGACATATTTAAAGGGCTGGTCCGCGATAATAACCGATATCAAAAGAGGAGATACGCTGGCAAATACAAAAACTTTGAACTATGCCAACAATATCCTTGCAAAATTTGAAGCGAGCGAACGCAATGCCAGTGAAGCGATAATGCTCACTTGTGATGGCTTTTTGGCCGAGGGAACAGTAAGCAATCTGTTCTTTGTAAAGCACGGCATACTTTATACCCCGTCCCTGAAATCAGGGATATTAAACGGGATCACAAGAGCCCTAGCGATCAAGCTCGCTAAAAAATCAAAGATCGAGGTCATCGAAGGATATTTCGGGAAAGAAAAACTATATTCGGCCGATGAATGCTTCATTACTTTTTCCGGCGGAGGGATCGTTCCGATAGTAAAAGTGGACAATAAAAAGATCGGCAATGGCAGGCCCGGCATGGTTACAGGAAGATTGATGGAGGCATATGAAAAGATCACTGTATAAACTCGTGGTTTTTGTCCCTCAAAATAAGCTTGAACAGGTCAGGATCGCCATGTCAAATGCCGGGGCGGGCAAAATGGGGAAATACGATAACTGTTTCTTCATGACCTCCGGCATAGGTACGTATAGGCCGCTAAAAGGCTCGAATCCTTATCGGGGCAGGATCGGAAAACTTGAAAGGGTCGGTGAGGCGCGGCTCGAAGTTACCATTCCGAAGAATAAGCTTGAACAGGTGATCTCCGCCATGAAGAAAGCGCATCCATACGAAGTGATAGCTTATGATATCTACAAATTAGAGAACTTCTGATCAGGCGTTTACGATCCTCAATTTACCGGTTTTCGGGCTCTTCCTGACTTCCAGCTTCATTTTGAAGGTGTGCTTCAGGTTATCGTTCGTAAGTACGGCTTCCGGCCTTCCGAAAGCCACGGCCTCCCCTTTGCTGATCAGCATCAATTTCTTGCTGAACCTTGCCGCAAGGTTAATATCGTGGAACGTGGCTATTATCAATTTGTTCTCTCTGAGGCTCTTGAGCATTCTCAATACTTTTATCTGGAATTTGAAATCAAGGTGGGATGTGGGCTCATCAAGCAGGAGTATCTTCGGTTCCTGCGCAAGAGCGCGGGCTATTGCAACCCTCTGGAATTCGCCGCCCGACAAGCTTGTCACTGGAGTATCGATCAAATGCTCCACTTTAAGCTCTTTGGCCGCCTTATTCGCTTCCCTGTAATCTTTTTTGGTCTCAAAAGCGAACCTGCCGATATACGGCGTCCTGCCAAGCAGGACCGTTTCCTCCACCGTAAACCCGGAGGTGGGCACCATAAGCTGAGGCACAAATGCGATCCGCTTCGCAAGCTCCCTTCTGTTTATCCTTCTTATGTCTTTGCCTCTTATCTTTATCTGGCCGTTGAATATCTTAATAAGCCCGGATATGGTCCGCAGAAGCGTGGTTTTACCGCATCCGTTCGGCCCGATAATACCGATAAAATCGCCTATATCAGCGTCAAAAGATATATTCTTTACGACGACATTTTCTTCGTAGCCCGCATCTATCGCTTCAACTTTTAAAATTTCCATTAAAGTCCCAACCTCCTTCTCTGCAATGCATAAACATAGAACGGGCCGCTCACTGCCATAACGATCACTCCCAGCGGAAGCTCCGCAGGAAATACTATCCTTGAAAAGATATCGAGCAGAATAATGAGCGACGCGGAGGAAAGCATGGAGATCGGGATAAGGTACTTGTAATTTACCCCGACAACAAGCCTTACGAAATAAGGGAGTATCAGGCCGGCCAGGCACAGGAACCCGCAAGCGTAAACGGCCGCAGCCGATATGGCCAGCACAACAATAAAAAGGAATATCTTTATTCGGACCACTTCCACCCCGAGCGTCTTGGCCGTATATTTACCGAACAAAAGCGCGTTCATGTCCTTGTAATAAAATACATATACAACTATGCTTGCAAGAACGAACATTCCTGTGATCAACACTTTCTCCCATGTGGCCCCCGCTAAACTGCCTAAAAGCAAGGGGTACAGCAGACCCAAATTGACCCCAAAAAGGATCATGAATACCGATATTGCGGCAGCGGCAGAGGCAAGAAGGTAAAAGATCCTGATGATCACGCTGTCAACGACCGCAGTACCGAATATTCCCAGCAGGATGGAGCCCGCCACCGCAAGCAGCGCGCCCGAAAGGACCGCAAGAACAAGGCGCGGCATTCTTACCTGCCATATTATAGAAGTAGTATTTGAATTCCCGAGAGTGAACATGGACTCTAACACTTTGGAAGCGGATATCTTCGTGGATCCCACAAGCAGAGAAAGGGAGCAAAGGATAATTATGACGATCAAAAGATAAATAACGAAAGGTAGCCAAGTCCTTGGTCTGCTCAATTTCCATCCCCCTCTCGGGGCCATCCGTACGCAAATGCCGCCATTTCATCCAGTGCCTGCACGACCCTGGGCCCAAGTCTGGAAAAAATATCGGCATTTATGCAGACCGCCTTCTTATTCCTTCCAGCAGGCGTTTTCCCGAAATTTCGATCATTATATATATCTTTCGGGTTTTTTGCAACGCCGGAACCGGCGATAATTATGTCCGGGTCCGCCTTAATGATCTCCTGCCTGCTCATTGTCGGATACATTTTGCCGCGGGGAGCGGCATTAATGAACCCCGCGATCCCGGACAGGTCGTAAAGATATGTGCCCTCTCCTGCCGCGGTCAATGGACGCTTTTTAACAATGACCAACGCCTTCAATTTTTTCTCTTTCTTTGCCCGCGCTTCTACCCATTCGACACGGCGCTTCATTCTCTGGAGAAGGCTGTACGCGGAGTGTTCCTTGTTCGTTACCGTCCCGATCGTCGAGATCGCGTCGTATATGTCCTGAAGGCTGCGCGGATCGACAGTGAAAACCTGGATAGGTTTTGCGGATGTTTCCCCTGAAATAAGCGGCAGCGTGGTGCGGCGTAGTTTTCTGATATCCGATCTCTGGGTGTAAAAGTTCGCAAGGACGAGATCGGGCTTAAGCTCGACCACTTTCTTTATGTCCACTCTGTCCCTGCCGACACTGGCAATTTTCTCTGCTTCTTCTGGATAGTCGCAGTTCTGCGTGACCCCGACGATCTTATCGCTCAGGTTCAAGGCAAAAAGTATCTCAGTAATAGCCGGATCTATGGATATTATCCTGGCGGGAGGCTGCTTTTGAATGAGAATGTCACCGGACGCGTCCTTTGTTTTAACCGGGTAAATAAGCCGGTTAAAGCTTACGGAATGGGCGGCTCCCGCTGTTAAGAACAGAACAAATAAAAGGACCGCTGATCTCCTGATATTGATCACTTTATCCCGAGTGTTTTCATGGTTTCGCTTGTGGCTATTATCCTGCGCGGTTTATTATCGCCTTCAAGTGCGGATACTATCCCCGCCGACTCCATTTCGTCCATGAGCCTTGCGGCGCGGTTGTATCCGATCCTCAGCCTTCTCTGCAGGTGAGAAGTCGAAGCCTGCCCGCCGCCAACGATTATCTTTACAGCGTCGGCGAACAGATCGTCCCTTCCGCCTTCTCCTTTATCGCCGGCCGAGGCAGATATTCCTTCCTCTATGTCGATTATTTCCTGCGAATACTGGGGCTGAGCCTGCTTCTTTATGAAATTCGTTATTTTTTCCACTTCATTATCGGAAACAAAAGCGCCCTGGATCCTGAAAGGCTTCATTGAACCGATAGGATGATAAAGCATATCTCCCTTTCCAAGGAGCTTTTCCGCGCCGGACATATCAAGTATGACGCGCGAGTCGACCTGCGTCGCCACGGCAAAAGATATCCTGGATGGTATGTTGGCCTTTATCAGTCCCGTTATGACATCGACGGACGGCCTTTGCGTGGCAATGACAAGGTGGATGCCGGTCGCGCGCGCCATTTGCGCTATTCGGCAAATAGTCGTTTCAACCTCGTTAGCCGCGACCATCATCATGTCCGCCAGTTCGTCGATAATGATGACAATGTAAGGAAGCGGCTCAAGATCCTTCGGCATCCGCGCTGCCTTCGCGTTGAACGCATCCAGGTTCCTCACGCCTGCGGCGTAGAAAGTCTTATAGCGCCGGTCCATTTCCATAAGGACCCATTCTTTGAGGGTCCTTGATGCTTTTTTGGGATCGGTAACGACCGGAGCCAGAAGATGAGGAATGTCATTATAATGGGTGAACTCCACCATCTTCGGGTCGATCATTACCAATTTAACTTCATCGGGCCTCGCCCTCAACAGAAGGCTGGTGATAAGCGTGTTTATGCAGACGCTTTTACCCGAGCCGGTCGTTCCCGCTATGAGCAGATGCGGCATTTTTGTAAGGTCGCCGAATATCGGGGCCCCGGACAGGTCTTTTCCGATGCCGATGAAAAGCTTGGAATGATGGTTCTGGAATTCTTCCATTTTCACTATTTCCCTGAGGCGGACGGGATTTACGGTGGGGTTCGGCACTTCTATTCCCACTGCTGCTTTTCCGGGGATCGGGGCTTCTATCCTTACTCCCTGAGAGGCAAGGTTAAGGGCAATGTCATCGGCCAGATTAGATATCCTGCTCACTTTTACGCCCGGCTCCGGCTGGACCTCGTATCTTGTCACCGCAGGTCCTTGGTGAACGGCCACCACAGAAGCTTCTATGCCGAAGGACCTTAATGTTTCTTCAAGCGCTTTCTTTCTTATCTCAATGGTCTCCTTTAATTTATCCTCCCTCTGACGGTCCTTTTCTGTGGGAGTATCGAGCAGGTCCAGCGGAGGAAGTTCGTATTTTCCGATCTTTCTCGGCGATGTCGCCGCCGCACTCCTGGGTTTCGGCTTTTCCGGCGGTGTTCTTTCCTCTTTCTCAAGCTCGAGAGCCGCGGTATTTAATTCTTTTATGAACGGTATCATTGAAGGGATCGATCTTTTCTCGGCAGGTTTCTCGGCAGGTTTTGGTCTTTTCCCCGGACGCTTCTTGAATATGAAATCCCAAAGCCAGGATATCGCATGAGTCAAGGTTATATTGAAGATCAAGATCAGTGATATAAGGAAGATGGACGAAAGGGCGATGTAAGATCCCGTCACTCCGAAAGTCCCTTCAAGGGCTCCCTTAACGACATAGCCGACATATCCTCCGTTGCCGTATGAGATAAGTGTGAAAAAAAGAAGGAGAATTCCCAGGATCTGGACGGTTAAAAGAAAGGATTGCTGCCTCAGCATAAGTATGACGCCGAAGAAACCTATGAAATACGGCAGGAAATAAACTCCAATTCCTATCGCGGGTTTAAGGAATTTCTTGACAAGGTAAAGGCCCATAAGGCCAGTGGATGCGGCACCTTCCGACAGGCTGGAAGAGCCGGTCGAGACGAAAATAAAAAGAGCGAAAGCGATGAGCAGTATCCCGATTATGTCCTGCTTCAAGTGGGACGGTTTCCGGTTGTTTTCAGGCATTCGCCTTTTTCGCAAATTATTTACCTCTTGATGAAATTATATCACGAAAATAGAGAACCTGCGACCAGGGGTGCCTCTGAAACATGATATTTCAGAATGTTCTATGATTAGATAGTCAACCCTATGTCAACTAAAGTGATCGTGACGAGGGGCTCTGCCCTTCCGTGGTTATCTTGTTGGTTTTAGTTAAGTTCCTTCTTCTTTCCCGCCCATTTTCTTTCTGCAGCGAAAGAAAATGGGAAAAAGAACGCCGGCAGGGGCAAGCCCCTGCACCCCACGGCCTTGACTCGCCTTCTCGGCCTCGACAAGCTCGGCCTCGTACGGCTCAGACAGAAGGCCTAACAAGGTATCCCCTCCGGGGATGATTATTATATTTATATTTTTCTCTGCCATTTTGAGCCTAAAGAAATCGAGCCAAATGACCAGCCCAAATGCGTTTCTGCGCTTTAGATACATTGAGGCAAATCAATAAGCCCATCAGAAACGCTTGACCTTTCTTTGTTACTTTCTTTGTGGCAAGACAAAGAAAGTAAGAAGAGAAATGCTTTTGTGTTGAGAAAAGAAAGCAATATTGTTTACAATAAAAGTGAAATTCTCGAATGAAAAGGATGAAGTATATATGGATATCTCTAAAAAGAGGAGAAGGAAAATGTTACGCTTACAATTATACTTAAAGGCAAAAGCAGCCATGAAAAAGGCGCAGCCAGTTTCATCGGGTTTCTCGGTTGGAGCCGCAGCTCATGTTATAAGATCAGGAAAAAATAAAGTTGATAAAAGGATAATTTCGGGATGGAATGCCAACGGCTTGCATGCAGAACAGTGCCTCATCGGCCATTTAGAGCCGGACGAAAAGATCTCTCATATGATAGTTGTGGGAAGTGCGGATAACGGAAAGGTTCACTTAGCCCCTCCGTGCGGCAGCTGCAGGGATATTTTACTGCTAGGCGCAAAGGACGGGGAAATCTTAATACGGGTGTCCCCCGAAAAAGCTGAATGGCTTCCGATAAAGAGTCTATTGCCGGACGGCAAGCCTCGCAGTTTAGACTCAAAAGCAGATCATGAGCTGTTCAATAAAGCTTTGGAGATAATGGAAAAGCTGCCTTCTCATTATTATCGTGGATATACGAACGAACCGCAAGTTGCCGCCATATTGACCTCCGCTGACAAGATAGTTTCCGCCAGAATAGACCATCCGTCTTTTGTCCACTGCGACCCGATAGAAGCTGCATTAAGCACGGCCTTTTTGCGGGGGAGAGAATACATAAAAAAAGTTCTCCTTGTAACTGCCTCGGCCCCGGAAAAAGAACACATTAAATTCAATCCTGCGGGGAAAAGCCTCCAGGCGCTTTGTGAGGAATCATTGTTCAGTAAGCGTAATTTTGAGGTGATCTGGATCTGGGTCAACCAGAAGACCTGGTATATACGGGAAGCAAATGCGGCAAAGATCCGCGACCTTCTCCCCTATCCCCATAGCCAAAAACATTAGTAGCGTAACTTGATTCCATCAAAGGTGGGGGCTAGCCTGTCCTGAGTTTATCAAAGGGTCCTGATACTCTCCCAAAATATTTCTTCAAAAAGTGAAATTCTTGCGAAAAAAAGGCGAAGTATATATGGATATATTTTTAAAAGGAGGGAAGGAAAATGCCAAGCGTACTAAATTCTATTTTATACTCACAAGCAACCATAGCTATGCACCAAGCAAAACCAACCTCATCAGGTTATCGTGTTGGAGCCGCAGCTTATGTTGTAAGATTCGGGAAAAAGGGAGGGATAGTTGATAGAAGGATAGTTTTGGGATGGAATGCTGATACTTTGCATGCAGAAGAGCACATCATCGGTTCCTTAAGCGAAGGCGAAAAGATCGTTCGTGTAGTAGTTCGAGGAAGAACTGGCCTGGTTCCTCCGTGCGGCAATTGCAGGGAAGTTTTACTGCGGCGCCATGCAAAGCATGGAAAGATTTTAATGCCCCCCCCCCGGACAGGTATCCCTCGAAAAAGCTAAGTGGCTTCCGATAAAGAATCTATTGCCGCATGGCAATCCTCGTAGCTTAGACTCAAAGACAGATAATGAGCTTTTTGATAAAGCTTTAAAGATTATGGAAAATTCATATGCCATATACACAAACGAACCACAAGGAGCCGCTATATTGACCTCCACCGGTAAAATATTTGCCGCTCCAAGAATAGAAGATCCATCTTTCCCCCCTAGCGACCTAATAGAAGCTGCATTAAACATGGCCTTTTCGCAAGGGGAAATATACATAGAAAAAATTCTACTTATAACTGTAATTAACCCAAAAACTGACCCCAAAAAAATAGACGCGAAAATCAGGCCTGCAGGGAAAAGCCTCCAAAAACTTTATGAGGTATCATTAATTGGTAATCTTGATTTTGAGGTAATTTGGGTCAACAAAACACCTGAAAATATCTGGGCAGCAAAAATCAGCGAACTTCTACCCTGTCCCTTTAGCCCAGAACATTTCTTTGACAAACCCGATAAAATGGAAGAGTTTAAAAGTGAAATGGAAAAGTTTAGAAGAAAAATGGAAGAAATCAGAAAGCGAATAATAAATCAAAATGAGCAGGAAACCATCAAATAAATAGAATATAAAAGACTGATTGATGTTCTTCTAAATAGCCCCCTATCCCGCCATTCCCAGCATCACGGCAAAAAGGCCGGCGATAAGGCAGTAATAAGCGAATACCTTCATGTTTTTCTTCTCGACCATTCTCACGAAAAGCCATATCGCAAAATATCCTGATATCGCGGCCGCTGCGGCACCCGCTATCATTTGCAGGTTTACATTATGATATATAGCGCCTGCCTTAAAGATCGAAGCACCAAGTATCGCGGGTATGGAAAGCAGGAAAGAGAACCTTAAAGCAAGCTTTCTCTCCATTCCGGCCAGAAGGGACGCGGATATCGTGGCCCCCGACCTGGAAAGCCCCGGAGCTATTGCACATCCCTGCATCAGGCCGATCATCAAAGCATCAAGGAAGCTGACCTTCTGGATGTCTTTCCTGGCTTTCCCGTAAGTTTCCGCCGCCATTATAAGAGCAGCGGTCACAATAAGAAAAAATCCGACCGCAACAGGCGAGCCGAACATCGCCTCAAAAACGTCGCTCAAAGAAAACCCTATTATCGCCGTCGGGACGGAGGCGACAATGATAAGAAGCCCGAGCTTGAAGTGCGGGTTATCAAGCCTCCTGTCGATCAAAAACGCTTTGATAATTTCAAAGATGTCGCGGGCAAAGAACGCGCAGACCGCAAGAAGCGTGGCAAAATGAAGCGCTATATCAAAGGGCACGTTCGGCGCAAGTTTTAAAAGCCTGGAAACTATCACCAGGTGGCCCGAGCTTGATACCGGACGGAATTCCGCAAGGCCCTGAACAATGCCAAGGATGATACTATCCACTAAGGTCATTTATGAACTCTTTCAATATTATAAACTTCCAACATCAAAATCCCAACTTCCAAACAAATCATAAATCCAAAATCCCAATATTTGGATTTTGAGGTTGGATTTTGGGATTTGTTTGGGATTTTGAAGTTTGAGATTTGGATTTCATCGTGACTTCTCCCACTTATCAAGCATAACAACAAGCGGGCTCGCGATGAAAATGGAGGAATAACCGCCAAGAGCAAAACCAATGAATAATACAAGCGCAAAGTCCTTTATGGTGGCTCCGCCGAAAATTAGAAGCGCAAGATTCATGAAAAGCACCGTCAAAACGGTGTTAATGGATCTTGCCATTGTCTGGTTAATGCTTTCATTCACGAGATCGGCCAGCGGCTTTTTCAGGGCTCCTGGCTTAAGGAGATTCTCCCTTATCCTGTCGAATATCACTATGGTATCGTTGATCGAATAACCAAGTATAGTAAGTATCGCGGCAATGAACGCGGTATCCACCGGCCTCCACAGAAGAGCGATCAAGCCGGCGGTGATGATCGCATCGTGGAACAGCGCTATGACAGCGGCGACGGCATACTTGAATTCGAACCTGAAAGCTACATATATAAGTATGCCGATGATCGCAAGAGTTATAGCCCACAAAGCCTGCCTCCTGAGCTCGCTCCCCACAACAGGCCCTATAGTATCCGCTTCAAGAAGCTCGACCGCGGGGAACTTCGCAGTGATATCGCTCATTATCTGCCCTCTTTCATCGGTAGAGAGAGGGTCCGTGTTTATGATGATGTCGTTGCCTTCTGAGCGCTGTATAACGCTCTGGGCTTTTCCGTATTTTGAAAGGATATTCCTGATCTCCGAAAGCGATGCCTGGCTGTCAAAACGCAGGTTCAGGACGGTCCCGCCGGTAAAATCTATGCCGAAGTTCATTGGACTTCCCTTTGTGAGGGTATTCGACACAAAAGCGAACATCCCCAGCAGGATCAATATCCCCGAAAAAGTGAACCAGAATTTCGACTTTCCGATCACGTTCAACATTATTTAGATCCCCTGTACAGCATTTTTGATCCCGGATTGTTCAAAATTTTCCCGTCAACCGACATCTCCATCATCATACGGGTTATCGTAAGCGACGTGAACATTGATGCAACAATACCGACGGAAAGCGTGACCGCGAAACCCTTGATCGTGCCGGTGCCAAGCCAGAAAAGCGTCGCGGCAGCTATCAAGGTCGTTACGTTCGAATCAAGGATGGCGGCAAAAGCCCTCTTAAAGCTTGTTTCAATGGAAAGTTTAATGGTCTTTCCCGACCTTAATTCTTCTTTCAACCTTTCAAATATGATGACGTTCGCGTCAACGGCCATGCCGATCGAAAGGAGGAATCCGGCAATGCCCGGCAGGGTCAGAGTGGTGCGCATCAAGGCCAATACGGCAACAGTAAGAAGGCAGTAAATGACGAGAGCTATGGTCGCCAGAAAACCCGGATACCTGTAATAAGCCATCATGAAAAAAACAATGAAAGCAAGACCGATGATCCCCGCAAATTTGCTCTTATCGATCGAATCCCTGCCGAGTGTCGGGCCGATCACCCTGTTCTCGATGATACGGACGGGGACCGGGAGCGCTCCGGCTTTCAGCTTGACCACAAGATCCTGAACCTCGTCTATGGAAAAATTGCCGGATATCTGGGCCCTTCCGCCCGATATGGGCTCCCTGACATTGGGCGCGGAAATGATCTTATTATCAAGCAGAATGGCGAGAGGCTTTCCCACATTCCTTGTTGTGACATTGGCAAATAACCCGGCGCCTTTGGAATTGAATTCTATATCGACGACAGGATTTCCGTATCCGTCTATGCCCGGCCAGGCGCCTTTCAGGTCCTCTCCTGTCAACGCGATCCCTTTCAATATTATAGGCCTCTCGGAAACCAGCTCGCTGCCCCTGTATTCTTTGACCTTGTCCATCCTCGCGCCCTTGCCGTAAAACTCTTCGATCTTTTTCTGGGGAAGTACTTTCTCGTCCCCGGGCGCCCATTCCGCTTCTACGAACTCCAGCTGAGCAGTATCCCCTATGACCTTGATCGCCCTGTCGGGGTCCTTGATCCCCGGAAGTTCAACTATGACCTGGGACCTGCCTTTTCTTTGGATGGTGGGTTCTGTAACACCGAGAGCGTCTATCCTGTTCCTTATGACGGCAACGACGCCCGCAACTGAATCATCTGTGACTTTTGACGCGCCTGTTTCGTAAGCTTCCAGAACAAGCCGCGTGCCGCCCTGAAGGTCAAGCCCCAGAGTGATGGGCATGTTCATTATAACGATGACCGAAGTGATCGATATCGCTAAGATTATAAGGAGCCTTAATTGATTTATGTTTTTCAAAGTCCGGCCATTATACAACAAAAAAACATTCTTTGGCAAACGGAACTGTAACCTCTGTACTCCACGGCCTATGTCCCCTTTATGACACTGGCTTCAAGGCTGGCGGAAACGGCCAGGACCGGGACGCAGAACAGCATATACGTCCTTAAACGCAAGGTAAGCAATTCGGCAAGGAACAACGAAGCTCCCGCACTCGCAGAAGGATTTGCGGAACTTACTGCCGCCACCGCGACCCCAAACGACATCCCCATCCCCAGAGCCAGGGAAAAAGTGATCACCTCAAGCATCATTACAAAAGTTGAAAAAAGCACCATTATGAACATGTTTCCGGCTCCGTGTACGTGACCGATCTCATAGCCTTCTATGGTAGCTTTCGGAGGGATAAAAACCGTCAATCCTATGTTCATACCAGTCAGGAAAGCTATTATGAACGGCAATATCACAAAAAGGCCGGATATCATATAGATCGCGATCGATATCGAGTTGAAAAGGAAAATTATCAGGAATATTCGCAGGAAACTTGCTCTCGGATTAACATATTTCGACATGAATTTTAAGAACCGGTCCGGGAACCAGGCAAGGAATTTTATATCAAAGTAATTGACCAGATATGAGAAGCAAAAACCCGCAAAGAACACAAGAAGCGCGAACCAGGTGAAATAGATATTGCTCTTGACCATATAAATAGCTTCTAACATTATATTAAACCTTTGCTTATTTTTTCTCTGAGCCCTTCCATCAGTCTCATTATGAACCTCAGATTATGTATCGTCATTAGTGTCAGCGGCAGGACTTCCCGCGCAATGAAAAGGTGCCTTATGTAGGCCCTGGTGAAATTTTTGCAGGCGTAGCAGTCGCAGGACCCTTCAAGCGGAGAAAAATCCTTTTCGAACTTTGCGTTCCTGATTATTTCCTTGCCTCCCTTTGTCAGGAAAGCCCCGTGCCGAGCCAGGCGGGTAGGCATTACACAGTCAAAAAGGTCCACCCCGAATTTTACGGCTTCTTCAAGGTCTTCCGGGAACCCGACACCCATCAAGTGTTTCGGTTTTTCATATTCCAGATTATCCGTAGATACTCCAAGCATCTCGATCATCAGTCCCTTCGGCTCCCCCACCGACAGCCCCCCTATTCCGTACCCCGGAAAATCAAGCAACCGCATTTCCTCCGCGGACTGTTTTCTCAGGTCCTTGTACATTCCCCCCTGTACAATGCCGAACAATTTCCCTCTCATCTCACATCTCACATCTCTCGCCTCTTTGCTTCTCTTTGCCCATAAAGTCGTCCTCTCCAGCGCTCTTTTCGTTTCCGCTTTTGTCGAGGGGTATGGCGCGCATTCGTCCAGCGGCATCATTATGTCCGAGCCGAAAATCGTTTGGGTATTGACGACCTTCTCCGGCGTCAGAAGATGTTTGGATCCGTCGATGTGCGAATTGAAGGTCACACCTTCATCCGTTATTTTTCTCAGTTTGCTGAGACTGAAAACCTGGTATCCTCCGCTGTCCGTCAGGATGGGGCCGCCCCAGCTGATGAACTTATGCAGGCCTCCAGCTTTTTCGATCACTTTTGTCCCAGGCCTGAGATACAGATGATACGTATTGCATAAAATGATCTGAGCGCCTATTTCCCTTACCTGCAAAGGAGTTGCCGCCTTTACCGCCCCCTGGGTGCCCACTGGCATGAAAGCCGGCGTATCGATAATGCCGTGAGGAGTATGCAGTTTGCCTGTTCTTGCTTTAGACTTTTTACTTTTGTGATCTATTTTGAACATACGAGCAAATTATACTTTAACGGCATGTACTTACAACCTGCATTTGAGATTTATCACTAAAAGTGCAATAATTCCACTGCAATGTTTAAAAAAATCGGGAAGATTCTGTTCGCAAGATATTTACTAATATTCCTTTTTATTTTTTCTTTCTTCTTTATCTCAAATTCTACCGATGCCGCGATCACGATCCAGAGAACGGGCAGCAAAACTTACAGGAACATCCAGTCGGCCTTGAACGCGGCCGCTCCGGGAGATATTATATTTTTAGGCCGCGGAACATACGCCGGATCGGGGAACGGCAATAATATTAATTGGCCGGACATAAATAACCTGACGCTTCGCGGCATTTCTGCAAATGAAACGGTGATATCCGCCGAGGCGCTGGGAAGAGCGATAAAGGTGGGCAATGCGGTCAGCCTGACCATTGAAGCTCTTACAATAAAGGACGGCAAGGTCAGCAGCAACGGAGCGGGAATATATCTGGCCGACAATTCAAAATTATGCCTTAAAAATGTCGTACTCAGGAATTGCTCTGCCATAGGGCATTCCATTTTGGCGGGCACAGGGGGCGCGATCCGGTCTTCAGGCTCCAGTATTCATGCTGTTAACTGCACCTTTACGAAAAACTATGCCGGTTTCAGTGGCGGCGTCGCCTACGGAGGCACGTGGGAAGCTCGCAGCTGCGCATTTATCGGGAACTGGGCCGCTTCTTCCTCTGGCGTGGCATATAATGGAAGATGGAAGGCCTCCGGCTGTGTTTTCCATTCAAACTCTTCCTTGAATGCCGCCGGAGTTTCGGAGGCGGATGAATGGGAAGCGGTCAACTGTATCTTCACCTCCAACAGCGCTCCGTACGGCGGCGTTGCCTGGGGCGGGACCTGGAATGTATATAATTGCAATTTTTACGACAACTTTTCGCCGCAAGGCGGCATCGCTTATGTGGCAAATTGGAGCGCGGTAAACTCGATCTTCTGGGGTAGCAACAACCCGTTCGAGGGCGGCCGTGGCGAACTGAAATACTGCGACGTGCAGGGTGGCTTTAGAATATTAGGATTAAAAGAATGCATCTCTGCCAACCCGATGTTCAGGGATGCGCCGCGGGGAGATTTCCATTTGACGGTCGATTCCCCCTGCATAGACACGGGGACATCCGAAGGTGCACCCGAAAATGACATTGAGGGCAGAAGCAGACCTTATCCTTCCAATTCCAAAGGTTTGCTTTATGATATGGGCGCTTATGAATTTCAAAGGCCGGCTTACGACATATTCGTAAGCCCTTACGGCAGCGACCGCAATACGGGCAGGAACAATTCTCCTCTTAGAACAATCCAGCGCGCGCTTTCCCTGGTCAGCGAAGGAAGGACCATATTCCTTAAAAAAGGGCGCTATCAGGGGCCGATAAATAACTGGCCAAAATATATTCAGGACATAACTATAAAGAGCATGTCCGCCACACGGGAAGATACTGTTGTTTCGTGGAGCGGTACCGGCGGTGTCTTTGACCTGAGCTCCGTGCCGAACGACATACGCGGAACAATAGAAAGCATCACCATAACGGCCGGAATTACTGCTGATGCCGGCAGCGTAGTCCTATTGCCGGCAAATTCAAATATCAAGATCGAAAACTGCTTTATCGAGGGAATCCGCCCCACTGAGGAGAGCGGCAATGACGGACTATAATATGAGCATCGCATCGCCGAAACTGAAGAACCCGTATTTTTCCCTGACCGCTTCTTTATAGGCCTTCTTTATCAGGTCCGTCCCCGCGAAAGCGGACACAAGCATCATCAATGTCGACTTGGGCAGGTGAAAATTGGTGATCATCGCGTCCACAGCCTTGAATTTACGGCCCGGATAAATGAACAAGTCGGTCGCCCCGATGCCGGGCCGGCTGACGGATTCCAGAAGCCTGGCAGAAGTCGTACCGACTGCGATGACCCTTCCTCCATCGGCTTTGGCCGATCTTATAAGGGCCAGGGAGCCTTTTGATATCTCATACGACTCGCTGTGCATCTTGTGATCGACAACGCGCTCCGTCCTTACAGGGGCAAAAGTCCCGTAGCCAGTATAAAGCGTAACATATGTTTTTTTGGCCTTGATCGCTTTCAAAAGCTCTTTTGTAAAATGCAGCCCTGCGGTAGGCGCCGCCGTGGCCCCCCGCTTCTGAGCATAAACCGTCTGATAACGCTGTGCCAATCCGTTCCCGCTATATTTAATGTAAGGAGGCAGGGGAATGTTCCCGTGCTTTGCCAGTTCTTTGTCAAAGCCTTCGACGCTCGCAAAATAAAGCGCCGCCATGCCGTCCTCGAATTTATCTCTGACCTCGGCATAAAATCCTCCACCAAATTCAATTACCCCACCGACATTCAACCTCTTTGCGGGTCTTATTAAAGCTTCCCATGTGCTTTCATCTATCTTTTTATTAAGAAGGACCTCGATGCCCACCCGCTTGCCCGCCTGCCTGCCGGTAGGCACGGCCTCTGGAGGGCCGCCGTACTTGATCCCGTAAAGGCGCGCCGGAATGACCTTTGCGTCATTCAGGACAAGAAGATCGTCAGGCTTGATATAGTTCGTTATCTGGTTGAAGATGCGGTGCTCGATCTTGCCCGACTTTTTATGGATGACCATGAGCCTGGAAAAGTCGCGCCTGTCAGCCGGGCGCTGAGCAATAAGTTCCTGCGGGAGGTGATAATCAAAATCTGAGGTTCTAAGCCCTGAATTCTGCATTCCTGGTCAGCTCTATCTTCGACCGATAATATTGAACAATATCGTCAGCACGATCGAAATAAGGACCATTGTCACCACGGGAAAATAAAAAGTGAGCCCCTCTTTTTTTATTATGATATCCCCGGGAAGCCTTCCAAACCACGGGACCTTGCCGAAAAGTACGAAAATGGAGCCGACAACGATCAATACGATCCCGAAAAATATAAAGGACCTTCCAATGCTCTCTATTGACATCATGTTATGATTTTAATCATTGAGGGTCGTCCTGTAAAGCTTGTTTTTTGGGACCTTCAGCCTTCCCGCAACTATCTTTACCGCGTTGCTCCTTGATACTCCCGCAGCCACAAGGTCCCCTACCAGCAGTTCCGGGTCCACCTTCATCTTCTCTGCCGACTTCTCGCCTTCAATGACTATGACGAATTCCCCCCTCGGCTTAGATGAAGAGAACTTTTTTATCAATTCAGCTATCTTGCCGCGCGATATTTCCTCAAATTTTTTCGTAAGCTCCCTCGCGATACATATATTCCTGTCTCCGAAGAATTCCTTCAGGTCTTCCAGCGTCCTTAATATCCTGTGGGGAGCTTCGTACAGGACTATGGTCCTTTCTTCGTTAGACAGCGCCCGCAAGAATTCCTTCCTGCTGGAGGGTTTTACCGGCAGGAAGCCCTCGAAAGCGAACCTGTCGGTTTTGAGGCCGGAAACGGACAGCGCCGAGATCAATGCCGACGCGCCGGGGACCACTTCCGTTTTAATGTTCTCTTGTGCCGCCGATCTTACCAGTTCCTGCCCGGGATCGGAAATTCCGGGCGTCCCCGCGTCAGAGACCAAAGCGACTGTTTTGCCCTGCTTGATCTGATCTATAAGGAACCCTGTTTTTGCCTTTATGTTGAACTTGTGATATGAGGTGGTCGGAGTTTTGATGCCGTACTTATCAAGAAGGATCTTAGTGTGGCGCGTGTCTTCGCATGCGATGAGGTCCGCAGACCTTAACGTTTCAATGGCCCGGATCGTTATGTCAGCAACATTGCCGATAGGGGTGCCTACTATGTAAAGATGTCCAGCCACTTTTTATTCTTTTTTTGAGGAGGCTTCCAGCGTTACCTTGCCCTTGTATATGGCCCCTTCATCAACTATCAGCTTATCGCTTACTATGTCACCGTTAACTTTCCCTGTTTTTGTTATCTCAAGCCCGCTGTTCGCAGAAATGTTCCCGTTCATGTCGCCGGAAACGATGACCTTGGCGCCGGAAACTGTTCCGGTAACGCGGCTGCCCTCGCCGATCAAAACATCGCCGTGGGCCTGTATGTTCCCTTCGAACTCTCCGCCCACTCTGATGGATCCTTTTGTGATTATCTCGCCTTTTATATGCGTATCATCACCGATGATGGAATTTATCCCCATGTAATCGGATGC
>JBDRDU010000110.1:0-2699 GCA_043820455.1 bacterium
CCATCTGCCTGTAAAGGTCGGCAAGGACATTCTGTATCATGGATCTCTGCTCCTTCGTGATCTCGGGTGAAAGCATATTGAAAGTGGATTTGTATTTGCCGCGGGAGAGGACCTGCGCTTCTATCCCTATCTTTTCAAGCAGTCCCCTTATCTTTATGATATTTATCGATTTTCCCATCCCGCCGACGGTCCCCGCTGACGGAGCCACCACTTTATCCGCGACGGATGCCAGGTAATATTCGTCGCCAAGCGTCCCCTCTTCCAGATATGCGACGATCTTTTTGCCTTTCGTTTTTGATCTTAAAAGTTCGCTCCTTATCTCCTGCACTATCGCAAAAGAGCCCATTCCGCCGTCAAATCCTCTTATTTTCAGGATTATCCCGTCAATGTAAGGGTCTTTTGTCGCTTCTTTTATGTGCTCGATGATGGAGTCAGCGCCGACCCGGCCGCCGCCAAAAATGCTGAAGTCCCCGATACCCCCGATAATGTCGCCGCCAACTTCGATCAAAGCGTATTCTTTCGGCCTTATCATGGACATCGGCCTTGTGGGCCTTTCAAAAAAACTTATCTCCCCTCCCACCATCTGCACCGTGCCGTTTGGAGCATCTTTGTTCAAAAGCCCCGCATAATGGATCCTCATAAAAGGAAGGTCAAGGCTGGTCCCGAATGTTGTATTGCCCCTGTCTATCCCGGCCCTGAATTTAAGGCCTTCGGCCAATTCGAATTCCATACCGTAATGCGTAAAATTCCCCGGCCCGGCCCTTCCGAGCTCTGAATCAGCCGCGACCATGAGCCTGTCCTCAAAAAGCCTGTAAGCGGCGCCAACGCGCGTGCTTGAAGGGATGTCCAGCAATTTGTCCGAAAGCGCGTCCTGGCCGAGAACGCCCATCGAAAAGTAAGGGGTCACATTCAAAAGAAGCCCTATATCAGCGCTGTAGCCTCTTTGCTCCTGGAGGGCAGTATCGATAAAAACATTCTTATATGTTATGCCGTAACTTATTCCCCATCCGGCCTTTGTTCCCATCCCGAAAGCGTCTGTTTTGACCCTGGCGCCCGAAGGAAGTTTCTGGTCGTATCCGAGGTAAGCAAAAGAGCCGATGTTGTAGCTGTAATAATGGTTTTCTTCCAGTATCTCTTTGTTCGTGTCGATATTGCCGAAAGAAAGCCCCGCGGGCCCGGCGTTTGCAAGTCCGGCAGGATTATAAAAGACGGAACTCAGGTCATCGCACACCGCCGTTGCCGCGCCGCCCATCCCCGCCTGGCGCACGAAGGTGCTGTTCTTTAAGAATTCTTCCTGGATAGTCGCTCCATAGACCGGGGCAAAAACCCAAAATCCAAATGACAAAATCCAAATGAATCGGAAAAATCCAAATAGATTAATATTTAATACTTTGTCATTTAATGATTTATTTGTCATTTGAAATTGGTAATTGGTTTTTTGTTATTGTATACTCAAAGGCATGGCTAATCAAGAACTCGTTAGAGTGCGCTTTGCACCCTCCCCCACGGGATTTCTTCATATCGGCGGGGCAAGGACAGCCTTATACAACTGGCTTTTTGCAAAGGCCAACAAGGGAACATTCATACTGAGGATAGAGGATACGGACAGGACCAGGTCGACCGAAGAAGCGGTCAAGGCGATACTGGACGGCCTTGAATGGCTCGGGCTTGACTGGAATGAGGGACCGGGCATCGGCGGGGACTTTGGCCCGTATTTCCAGACGGAACGCTTGAGCATTTACAAGGACTGGGCCGATAAACTGGTCAAGGAAAACAAGGCGTATTACTGCTTTTGCACTCCCGAGGAACTGGAAGAGGAGAGAAAGCTCGCGGCCCAGCGGAAAGAGGCTCCAAAGTATAACGCGAAATGCAGGGAGCTTGCAGCTTCGGAGGTCGAAAAACTATCAGGCTCGGGCAAGCCAAAAGTCCTAAGGTTCAAGCTCCCGATGACGGGCATCACGAAGGTTAACGACATGATAAGGGGCGAAGTTTCGTTTGAAAATGAGCTTCTCGATGATTTTGTCATGATAAAATCCGACGGATTCCCCACATATAATTTCGCCGCGGTCGTGGACGACCACCTGATGAGGATCTCTCACGTCATAAGAGGCGACGATCACCTGTCCAACACGCCGAGGCAGATACTTCTTTACCATGCGTTCGGGCTGATCCCGCCGAGATTCGCGCACATCCCGATGATAATGGGGACGGACAGGACAAGGCTGTCAAAGCGCCACGGCGCGACGTCCGTCATTGAATACAATGCTCTGGGTTATCTTCCGGAAGCAGTGGTCAATTACATCGCGCGCCTTGGATGGGGACACAAGGACCAGGAGATATTTTCCATACAGGAACTCATTGAAAAGTTCTCCGTCGAAAAGGTCCAGAAGACAAGCGCGATATTCGATACTACCAAGCTTAACTGGCTCAATGCGCACTACATCAAAAATTCCAGCATCGAGAGGGTTGTCTCACTTGCAATGCCGTTCATCGAACGATCCTATCCGGGAACTGATAAGGCATACGCTGAAAAAGTCGTCAAATGCCTGCAGGACCGCCTAAAGACCATTGCGGAGATAGTTCCCCTATCGGATTATTTCTTTAAAGACATTTTTACGATTGATCCTGAGTCAAAAGAAAAATATCTGGTAAAACCGGGCGCAAAATTCTTTGTCGCCAAGCTGAATCAACAGCTCCAG
>JBDRDU010000111.1:0-29424 GCA_043820455.1 bacterium
TTTCGGGATAGATTTCTTGCATTCCTTCGCGAACTCGATTATAGCATCAAAGGAGGCCTCGCCGAAATCAGGACGGCATATTTCATTGTAAACTTTCCTGTTCTGGGCGTTCAAGCTTATGGATATCGAATCAACAAGGCCTTCCAGCTCGGGAACGATGTTCCTTTTATGCGTCAAGTTGGCGTGGCCGTTGGTATCTATCCTGACCTTTGCGCCTTTATCCTTCAGCCATTTGCATACTTCCATTACAGCACCGAGCCTTATCAGAGGCTCACCGTAGCCGCAAAATACGATCTCTTTATACTTGGCGGGGTCATTGACGGCTTCAATTATTTCCTTGGTGGTCGGCTCTTTCTTGAGCCATAGCTCGTGTTTGCTGTTAAAAAGCTTTGTCTTGTAGCGTATGCAGAACGCGCATTTGCTGGTGCATCGGTTGGTAATGTTCAAATATAAGGAATTGCCGATCTGATATGTGATGGAGCTCATAGGGAAGTATTTTAACATGGAGAAGCGTGAGATGCGAGATGCGAAGCAGTTATTTATATTATATAATCTGGTCATGGCATTAAAACGTGTAGAACTGTCAACTCGCAGGATCGAAGCGCTGACCGATGGCATATTCGCTATTGCGATGACCCTGCTTATACTTAATTTTAACATCCCGGGAACGCTGAAGGGGATCGATGCCGGCAGCTTCATCGTGTCGCAATCAGACAGGCTCTTCAATTATTTCCTGAGCTTTGTGCTTCTGGCCATTTTCTGGCTTGTGAACAACCAGATATATCACCATATAAAGAAAACGGATACCATGCATCTCTGGCTGAACATCGTTACTCTGATGTTCGTTGTTTTCATACCTTTCTCTGCATCGCTCATCTCCCAGCACCCGGATACTACAGCAGGGGAATTCTTCTTCGCTCTTAATATATTCCTTGTGTCCGTATCAACACAGTTTGGTTGGATATACGCCACGCAGGAAAGAAGGCTTATAAGCGAGGAGTCGGAGGAGGAGCGCCTGTGGCGGAGCATTAAGCGCGGATGGGTAAGCCCCCTCGTGTCAGGACTGGCGATGATAATGGCTTTCGTGGAGCCAAAACTTTGCTCCCACATATATCTTTCCATCCCGGTGATCCTGTGGCTGCCATGGTTCAAGTGAATATAGGGTATTCAAGATGAAATGGAAATTTGCTAAACAGTGAAATCAAGGGCCGTATTGTCCGATATAAGTATAGCTTGCTATTGTGGGACATGTGTGTCATAGTATGCGGCGTAAGGGTCGAGGTTAATGGTTTCTTTGTTAGATATTTTTTAATAGATAGCTCGAAATGCACCCAAGATCTCTGGTCTTGGGTTTTTACTTAAAAGAGTCATTAACTGTATATAGAATGTATTGCGAGGTGAAATAATAGTATGGCAAAGAGTTTATTTGTTGGAAACCTTCCGTGGTCAGCGACCGAGGACGAGATAAAAGCCAAGTTCGAGGAACATGTGAAGGTTGTAGCAGTAAGGCTCATAACAGACAAGTTCTCCGGCAAGGCCAAAGGTTTTGGTTTTGTTGAAGTTGACGACGCTGATATGGACAAAGCCATTTCCGCCATGAATGGTGCGAAGATCGGCGATCGAGAGATCGTGGTCAACGAAGCCAAACCAAGGGCGGAAAAAAGCGATAGGCCGAGAAGTAATTATTCAAGGTTCTAAAGTTTACTGGTTTTAAAATAAG
Organism: bacterium; assembly: GCA_043820455.1. Lineage (GTDB taxonomy): Bacteria > Margulisbacteria > WOR-1 > CAVSGV01 > CAVSGV01 > JBDRDU01. The sequence continues at coordinate 1,721 of JBDRDU010000111.1, forward strand.
AGGCCTCTCCGATTTCATCGGAGGGGCCTTTTTATTTCTTGAGCTCTTCGATGAGGAGTTTCTTCAAAGTTTCCGGATTCGCCCTTCCCTTTGTGGCCTTCATGACCTGTCCTATCAGGTGGGAAAGCGCCGCCTCTTTGCCGCCTTTGTAATCGGCTGCCGATCTGGGATTGTTCTTTATCACGTCTGTGATCATTTTTATAAGCTCGCTTTCATCCGATATCTGCGTCGCGCCCAATTCGGCGACAACGTCATTAACGGACCTTCCATCATCAAGCATTTTGATCAATATCGCCTTTGCAGAATTCCTGCTTATGGTGCCTTTGTCGATCAAGCTGAGCATTTCAACGAATTGGGCCGAAGAGATATTGATATCCTTTATGCCTATTTTTTTCGCGTTCATGTAAGCTGTCAGGTCTCCGATCGTCCAATTGCTCAAATTCTTCGCGTTCTTGTATATCTTCAGGCATTCCTCAAAGAAATCAGCGAGTGCTTTGTCAAAAGTGAGAACGGTCGCATCAAGCTCCGGCAGTCCTAAATCCTTCATGAATCGGGATTTTTTTGCGCCCGGAAGCTCTGTTATCGTTTTTGCTATCTCATCCACCCATTTTTTATCAGGTTCTACCGGTACAAGGTCCGGCTCTGGAAAATATCGATAATCATGAGCTTCTTCCTTGCTTCTCATCGGCATTGTTGTCCCTGTCGTATCATCAAAGAGCCTGGTTTCCTGAACGATCCTCTCTCCCGACTCAAGCATTTCTGTCTGCCGCTTTATCTCGGATTCCAGCGCCTTCTGGACGGCTTTAAATGAATTCATGTTCTTCACTTCGGTCTTTGTGCCTAATTCTTTCTGGCCGGCAGGACGCATGGACACGTTCGCATCGCATCTTAAGCTTCCTTCTTCCATATTGCCGTCGCATACTCCGAGATACACAAGAAGATTCCTCAGGTCCTGCATAAAGACCTTTGCATCCTCGGACGACCTGATGTCCGGCTCCGTGACTATTTCCATCAGGGGAACACCTGTCCTGTTGAGATCAACAAAACTTCCGGTCGAACCCTTAAGCCCCGCGGCTCCCTTATGCACAAGTTTCCCGGCGTCCTCTTCAAGGTGCACCCTTGTTATGCCGATGTGTTTTGTTTTTCCATCAACGGTTATATCCATGCGGCCTCCGCTGACCAGCGGCAGTTCATACATTGATACCTGGTAGTTCTTTGGAAGGTCGGGATAAAAATAATTTTTCCTGGCGAAAACGGACCGTTTGGCGATATTTCCATTAAGGGCAAGGCCTGTCTTTATCGCGAACTCAACGACTTTTTTATTAAGCACGGGAAGTACCCCCGGCTGGCCTGTGCAGACGGGGCAGATATTGGTATTGGGCGCGGCGCCGAATTTGGTCGAGCATCCGCAGAAGATCTTGCTCTCCGTCAGCAATTGAGCGTGTATCTCAAGTCCTATGACCGCTTCATACTTCATAATTTTGGTTTCCTCTTGTGCCAATCCGTGTTTTGCTCATAAGTGTAAGCCGCCCTGAACAGCATCTCTTCGCTGAAAGCTTTTCCGATCATCTGCAGCCCGACCGGCATGTCCTTGACGAACCCGCATGGTATCGAGATGGCGGGTATCCCGGCAAGATTAACTGGAATGGTCGCGATGTCGGACAGGTACATCGAGAGCGGGTCGTCCATTTTCTCCCCGATCTTGAATGCTGTAGAGGGGGCGGTGGGGGAGAGAAGGACATCGAATTTCGAGAAAGCTTTGTCAAAATCGTTCTTTATCAGAGTCCTGACCTTCTGCGCTTTCAGGTAATATGCGTCGTAATATCCGGCGGAGAGAGCGTATGTCCCGAGCATTATCCTGCGCTTCACCTCGGGTCCGAAGCCTTCCCGCCTTGTGTTGTAATACATGGCGAGCAGATCATCCGCTTCGGCGGACCTGTGCCCGTATTTTACCCCGTCATATCTTTCAAGGTTCGAGCTGGCCTCAGCCGTTGCAAGAAGATAGTAAACAGCAACGCCGTACTTAAGCGTCGGCATGGAGACCTCCTCCACCTTTGCGCCCAGTTCCTCCAGGATCTTTGCGGCATCGAGAATGGATGTTTTTACGCTTGAGTCGATGCCTTCACTTAGCAATTCCTTGATAATTCCGACTTTTAGGCCTTTTACGTCATCGATGAGCGACTTCCTGTAATCAGGGACCGGCAGATCCACGGATGTTGAATCCTTCAGGTCATGTCCTGCCATTGCGGTCACGAATATCGCGGCATCGGTCACATCTTTCGTCAGCGGTCCTATCTGGTCAAGCGACGAGGCGAAAGCTATCAGTCCGTACCTGGAAACTCTTCCATATGTCGGCTTTAATCCAACGACCCCGCAGAAGGACGCCGGCTGTCTTATCGATCCGCCGGTATCGGAGCCGAAAGCAAGTATAGCCTCGTCCGCCGCTATACAGGCGGCTGATCCGCCGGAAGAACCTCCGGGGACGGCGCCGAGATCCCAGGGATTTTTTGTGACCTTATAAGCCGAATTTTCTGTCGAAGAACCCATGGCGAATTCGTCAAGGTTCGTCTTACCGATCGGTATGGCGCCTGCCTGCAATATCTTTTCAACGACCGTTGCGTTGTAGGGAGGGATGTAATTCCGGAGGATCTTTGATGAAGCGGTGGTGAGAATGCCTCTTGTGCACATGTTATCCTTTATCGCTATCGGGATCCCCGTCAAGGCTGTTAGCTGTTTGCCGTTAGCTATTTGGTTGTCGATCTCTTTTGCTTTAACTATGGCTTCATCAATATTTATCGTCATGAAAGCGGACACGCTGTTCTCAATCTTGCTTATTCTGCCAAGGACCGACTTGACGATCTCCTCGGCGGATGTCTCTTTCTTGTCGAGTTTTGCGTGCAGTTCGTGGGCAGTGAGCTTAAAAAGTTCCATTTTTTACTCCATTATCCTGGGAACAGAGAACATATTATTGTCTTCTTTGGGGGCGTTCGCGATCACCGATCTCCGGTCTTCGAATTCCGAAACCTTATCTTCCCTGAAAACGTTCTTCATCGGGATCGCGTGAGAGGTCGGGGCGACATTTTTAGTATCAAGTTTATTGATGATCTCCGCGTATTCCAGGATCTTTGACAGCTGTTCGGTGAAGCGCTTTTTTTCAGCTTCCGTGAGGCCCAACCTTGCCAGTTTGGCGACGTGTTCAACGTCCTTTATGGTCACTTTCATGCTTGTGATTATACAATAATAAGTGAGGTAAGTGAAGGTGATCGCTTCTTTCCCCCTCAAATTGCCTTCACTATCTTTATGTGATAATATAGCAAGGTTAATTATGTTAAGAGCTTTATTAATAATATCGCTGTTGCTCATATCCACAGCTTGTTTCGGCCAGCAGCTGGCCACTACATTTGAGGACCTGCTCCAGTCGGATTCAAAGTCGCTTGGCACCAATGTTACTGACTACGTGGTTCCATCTGAAGCGGGCAAGCCCACTATATACCTGGCGGAACTTTATAGAAAAGCGCTTGTAAGGGAAAGGATAGGGGCTTACGAGAATTCTCTTGCCGCATTATCGGCTGTTACCGCGAAAGCTGTCGACATACTCAATGCAAAGGATACCTCTCGCGAACTCGCGGCGGAAGTCCTGCCTTATGCGATCGCCTCTGCTTACAGGAAGGGCATACTCACCCACAGGACGATCGAGGGTGCCGTAATGAAGCTCTACAAACAGCTTGAACTGTATCAGGACGCGGATTCCTGGATAAACGAAGTCCTGACCTCAATATCCAACCTTACAACGGAAAAAGGCATGAGCATACCACCGGCACAATATTACCCCCTTTATTACGCGAAATCCTACAACCGCCTGGGATGGGCGTACGCTTTGCTTAACGGCAGCGCGTGGAAAAGATATCTCATATATACGCCGGCGGACACCATTGCCATGGTGGACAAGAGCATGGGCGATCTTGGACTTGCAATGAAGGCTTTTGATATAGATTATTCCGACATCGGAGGGAACAGGGGAGCGATCGAAGACCGTGCTGACAAATACCTTTCAAAGCTCGACGCCGGTTCAATTGAATATGTTACTTACGCGCTTTGCTTCAATACATACAAGATGGCTTCAGTGAAAAGCATCGTGAAAAAGCAGCTCTCGAACACCATGAAGAACACTTTGGACAGGTATCACTCCGCGACAGTGGTAAGCGCGTTCAATAATGGCAGAAAAATATTCACCTACGAGGAATTTATGAAGCCCGAGACAAAAGACGTCGTCGCCGCGATGGCTGCCTTGCTTGATGAAGTGAAGTGACCCGATGGGTCGCTCTGAGCCCCGACTTGTCAGGGCGAAGAGTCTCTCCTCAGAAAAAACCAGGCTCAATTCGAAAGAGTGAAACTCCACAAAATGGCATTTTCTGTGATATAGAGACCGCTTACATCCTGGAAAGCTTCACGGGATGCCTGAAAGTGTACTTTGTTGCCGGGACTCGCGATAAAGAAAACGTTCCTCAGGGTGAGCTTTGTGTCATCGTCGGACCAGACGACTTCCGGGGTCAAGCCAGCATCAAAAGTTACCGTAGCCGTCATATCAGTCGCATATTTTATCTTAGTGGCCAAGGCACTTATGGAGGAAACGCCGGTCGTGTCCATTGACTTGCTGAATTTTATCCATAAGGTTTCAGTTGATTCAATACTTCCTGCTCCGCTGGTGGGAGATCTCTCCAGTATTACCGGAGCAGAATATTGAACTGTGTATTTGCCGCATCCAAAGGTAAAGGTAAAAGTCAAAAGGCAAAGGGTAAAAGCAAGGAATATATATGTATTTTTTGTCATTATATCCTCAGGGTTGAAACAGCTTCAACGTCAAGATTACTCTTTTCTCCCTTTTTTATCAAGTAATACGCCGCACTCCCGACCATTGCGGCATTATCGGTGCAAAACTTCATGGGAGGGATGGAAATCTTGAAACCTTCTTCTTTTGACCTTTTCCTAAGGTCTTCTCTCAACCTTGAATTGGCTGAAACCCCGCCTGCAAGAGCGATCCACCGGACATTCCTGTTTTTTGCCGCCTTAATGGTCTTTTCTACAAGTATATCAACGGCCGCCTGCTGGAATGAGGCGACTATATCCGGGATTCGTAGTTCGTTTGTCGGGCCCGATGCCCGTTTCGTAGTTCGTTGTTGGTAGTTCGGGGATCTTTTTTTTGCGTAATTGACCACGGCCGTCTTCAAGCCGCTGAAGCTGAAGTCATAGCCTTCATTCATCATGGCTCTGGGGAAATTGATGGCTTTAGGATCCCCCTTTTTTGACATTTCATCGATTATCGGCCCGCCTGGATAGCCGATGCCGAGGAACCTGGCGACCTTGTCGAAAGCTTCGCCAGCCGCGTCATCGCGCGTCCTTCCGAGAGTTTCATATTTCCCGTGATCTTTGACCAGAACAAGCTGCGTATGCCCGCCGGATACTACCAAACAGACAAATGGGAATTTTGGAATTTGGGATTTTGGATTTGAGATTTGTTTGGAAGTTGGAAGTTGGATGTTGGATGTTGAAAGAAAATTAGCGTATATATGTCCTTCAATGTGATTCACGGCAATAAAGGGTTTCTTTAGCGCATATGCGAGAGCTTTTGCGTAATTGAGGCCAACGATCAGCGAGCCCACAAGCCCGGGCCCGTATGTTCCTGCCACGGCATCGATCTTCTTTAAGGGAATTTTCGCGTCATCCAGAGCTTGTTTAACGACCGCGGCAATGACCTCGATATGCTTCCTTGAGGCGACTTCCGGCACGATCCCGCCGTATTTTTTGTGGAGGTCAACCTGGGAAGCGACAATATTCGAGAGTATCTCTTTCCCGCTCTTTACAACAGCTGCACTGGTTTCATCACAACTTGTCTCTATAGCAAGTATCTTCATTGTAACAGCCATAAATTATAGCACGATTGTATTTTTAGATATGGTATAATCCCGATGCATGGCAAGGGAAAAAGAACGGATATTAGCTTATCGCAGGAACGCCGCAGTCCTTGTTGCCGCGGTTGTTTTGTTCTTGTCTTTCATGATCATCCGTCCTTTTCTGGTCGCCATTCTTTCCGCGGCAGTTCTGTCATATATTTTCTATCCCGTTTATCTGACCATCTTGAAATACCTTCCCAAAAAGATCCGGGCCAAAGAATTGGGTGCAATGTTCACCTGCATCATTATCATCCTGATAGTTTTAATACCCGTAACGCTCATATCGATCCTCTTGACCAATGAGATCAAAGGGGGCTATCTTTTCCTGCAGGATTTCCTGCGGTCCCCTCAATGGTCATCCATGAATTTACCTCCCTTTTTAAACAATACGGCGGGATATTTGCCGCAACTTAAAGATAGTGTGGCGGATATAGCACGTCAGTTAATTGGAACATTGCAGAATTATATTAAAGGAATTCCGAACGTTGCCCTGAGTATTTTTATCACGATCTTTTCAACTTACTACTTTATGAAGCACGGAAAAGACCTATATCGGTTCTTTTCCGAGCTGGTCCCGCTGCCTAAAGGAAGATACACGCAGATCCTTCTGCGGTTTGACGACTTGAGCCGCGGAATGATCATGGGGCAGGTAGTGGTGGGCATTATTCAGGGGATTCTTGCCTGTTTCGGGTTCGTATTGCTGGGGGTCCCGAATCCCATACTGTTCAGCTTCCTTACTGCCATAATATCCATTATCCCGCTTTTGGGCGCGGCCCTGGTCTGGCTTCCCATTACGATCTATCTCTTGATCATTGGAGCAGCGACCGGAGAATATTGGAGGGCGATCGCGCTTTTCCTTTACGGCACCTTTATCATAAGTTTGATCGACAATATCCTAAAGCCCAAGATCGTAGGGGAGCGTGCGAAGATCCATCCGTTAATAATCCTTTTTGGGATCCTGGGCGGGATTCAATTGTTCGGCATTCCCGGCATCTTGATCGGCCCCATTATTCTTACCATCTTTGATGTGGTGATAGAGATCTACAAAGAAACTCTCTAGGCCCCCGTGCCTTTTTGCTAGGTCTTGTGCGTTATGTTCAGGTGGAGCTTTTTCAGCGCTTCTGATTCGCCGAAGACGATTAAAACATCATCTTTAACTATTTTTGTGTCCGCTGTTAAGTGGAACAATATCCCTTCTCCTCGTTTTATCCCCAGAATAGTAACATTGAATTTTTTCCTCAGGTCCAGATCACCAAATGTCTTATTTATCATGTCCGCCGGAGCGGTGATACCCACGATGCTAAGTTCTCCGCCAAGCTCAAAATAATCAAGTATGCCTTCGGATGTCAATTTGTTCACGATCTTTATCGCGGTATCCTGTTCGGGGAAGACTATAATGTCCGCGTTCAGCTTTTTAAGGATATTCCCGTGAATGGTGTTCTTGGCCTTGCATATTACCTTTTTTACCCCGATGTTCTTGCATATTTGGGTCGCGATGATATTTGCCTCAACGTTGGTGCTTTCGGCGATCACAACGATATCGCAGTCCGCGACGCCGGCTTCCAGCAGGGCTTGTTCATCGGAGATGTCTCCAAGGAAAGCGTTGGTGACCTCGTCCTTTATGGCCTGGATCTTGTTCTCGTCATTATCAATAACTATAACTTCCTGTTTTCTATAAAAAAGCTCCCTTGCTACCTTCGATCCGAACCGGCCAAGCCCCAGAACCGCATATTGTTTTTTCATATTAAGTCCTCCTAACCGATCGAAATATATTCTTTTGGATATTCCACTTTCGGCTCTTTTTGCTGGATCAATAATGTCAAGGCCAGCGAAAGCGGGCCGACCCGCCCGATAAACATTACTACAATTATGATCAATTTTCCAATGGAAGATAGCTTCGGAGTTATGCCCATGGACAGGCCCACCGTTCCGAACGCCGAAAAGACTTCAAAAGCGGATTCCAGCAGACTGAACTTTTCGAAATAATTAAGCAAGAGCACGGCGAATACCACGATAAAGACCGATAATGTAGTGATCGTAAAGGCCCTTCTTACGGTTTCGTGAGGGATCCTGCGCCGGAACATCACTGTGTCCTTTAATCCTTTAAGAGTAGCGCGGATCGTTCCTATAAGTACTGCAAAAGTGGAGGTTTTTATGCCGCCGCCGGTCCCGCCGGGGCTTGCTCCAATGAACATGAGGAACATCACCATGATAAGAGTAGGGACAAAAAGGGTCCCCGTATTAAGCGTGTGGAAGCCTGCTGTTCTTGGGGTAACTGCCTGAAAGTAAGAAGCTAACATCTTATCCCCCAAAGACAGAGGGCCAAGGGTGCTTGGATTTGAGTATTCCAGGAACAGGAATCCCGCGGTTCCCAGGGCTATCAAGATAGCTGTTGTCGCGATGGTTATTTTTGAATGGAGCGAAAGTCTTTGCCCTTTAAGGACATCTGATATGACAATAAATCCCATGCCGCCGATTATTATGAGGGTAGTTATGGTCAAATTGATAATGATATCGGTGACGTACGGCGACAGATTGGCAAAGTTCGGGGGCAGCGCGAACCCGGCGTTGTTAAAAGCTGAAACAGCATGAAAAACGGCGTATAAAATGCCCTTGCTAACCCCCAGTTCGGGCGCCCATCGCAGGAATAAAATGAGCATGCCGATCCCTTCAATGGTGAACACTATCGCGAATATTTTTTTAAGCACATCCGCGACCTCTTTTCCGGAATATATGTTCAGCGCTTCCTGCATCATCAATCTTTCCGAAACGAACAGTTTCTTCCGGAGGACGAGCATCGCAAAGACCGAAAAGGTCATATAGCCGAGCCCCCCCACCTGCATCAGGAATATCAGCACGATCAATCCGAAAAGGGAAAAATACGTGCCCGTATCAAGCACGATAAGCCCTGTCACGCATGTCGCGGAATTGGCGGTGAAATAAGAGTCAAGAAAATTGGTGGAATGGCCGCTTGCGGAAGATATGGGAAGGCTTAGAAGTATCCCGCCGATCAATATGACGAGAAAAAAGCTGAGAGCTATCAGGGTTCCGGGCTTCAATTTCATGGCGCGATTATACTACAAATACTACCCGCCCTCAACGATCCACTTTTCTTTTTCCCTGTACCAGTCTTTCGGGTTATTGAGATATTCGAGAGTTTCTGCAAGAAGCTCGTAGTGGATGCCCTCTTCTCCCATGAGGAATTCAAAGAACTTTTTTGCCTGGGGATCGGTCGATCCAGTAAAAAGATCCTTATAAAAAGCATAGGAACTTTTCTCCAGTCCCATGGCGGCCTTATATGCTTTCTCAATGTCAGCATCCTTTGTGATGTTCTCGTCAAGATACTTCGCGAATTTATCCATTATAGGGCGAATGTATTCGCTTTTGCTTTGAGGTTTTATGCTTTCAATAGCATTTCCGATGTTGTTTTCCGCGAATTCCTCGATCGCTTTAATATGGTCAAGTTCTTTTGCCGCTATGGCCTCCAGTGTGGACCTGCCGAGCTTGTTCAGTGTCTTCTGTGCGGTTTTCATGTAGAGGTCGCAGCCGGTCTTTTCCATTTTAATGGCGGTTCCAAGGGCCAGCTGCAGGTCATCCATTATTTTACAGTTTTCCTTCTTCGATAATGGATCTTTTTTCGCGCCTTCTGTCGCAATTTTCGCAGCTTGTGGGGTCGAAAGTAAGCTCTTTGCACATTGCGCATCCCAGAACGAATTGCCCTTTGAATTTATACAATCCTAGTTGGGCGAAGCAGTTCGGGCAGGTGATCCTTGTCCTGGGTTTTGTGCCGTCAGGGACATCTATTTTGTACTCGCAAATATTGCACAGAAGGATCATAACAGGAGCATTATAACGGAAAATGGTCGAATATGTCAATGTCAATTGGGATATCCATGCCCTAAAATACCCCTAAAAATCCGCCTAAAAATGGAAATTTTCCCCTATTTTTGACGATATATATATAAAGGGGAGAATAATATGATATAGGGGAGACATAGCTGGTTTTTTTGCCTATACAAAGCCAATTATTTTAGTGTATTATCTTGAAAAATATGCAAGAAATGGCTATATCATTACGATAGATATACAGAGGGGAATTATGCGCAAGGCGTCATTTATTATTGTACTTTCGGCTTTTATCGTGCTGCAGGCATGCATGTTTGCTTACGGCGCGAATCCCTTGTCCCTGTCGTATGCCGGCGGAACGGGCAAGGGGGAATCCACCTCACAATTTGACGAAAACAACTGGACATACAAGTACCAATATCACGTGCTTGTCCTGTCCGGGGATGTCCCGCAGGGAAGCTTGTTCTCCCAGATTCAATTTGAAGAGATGGATTATAAAACGGGGCTCTCGTACGCGCGAATGAACCTGTACGGCAGCACTTATTCTATCGACATGGGAGATAATGTCGTGAACTTTTCCGACCTCACATTGAACAGTTTAAGGTATCAAGGTGCCAGCGTGACACTTAAGCCTTCAAGCAACTTTAACCTGTCGGTAATAGGAGGCACGCGCGGGAACGGGATGTGGGGAGCCGACATAAGAAGGGATACAAGGGCAAAGGATAACTTTACAGGCGTCCGGACGGTTTTTTACCCTACTGAGGGAATGGGTCTTTCCGCCACATACCTGACGACCCCGGGCGGGGCGGATGTTCTTGCGTATGGAGGCGACTACACTTTTAAAGATCTTAAATTTGCCGCCGAATACGGCTCTGCGCTCGAGGGAAAAGCCTTCAGCGGCGAGATAAAATACCAGGCCAATTTCCTCACTCTCGGGACCATTTACAGGGACATAGATCCGACCTATGTTGTCCCGTTCGACTACGTCACGCATAAGGGCAAAAAAGGGACTTATTCGTTCCTGGGGATAAGGCCTTCCAAGAATGTCTCGATAAATATCCAGAGCGACAGCTATTTTGACAGGTTGAACAGCACCTCCGACATCTCGAATCTTGACACAAGGGGCGACATATCCTGCAATTTTGGGAGCGGAACAAGCGTGGGATTCTCAGGCTGGAGGAACGACAGGCAGGCTTATGACAGAGGCGGCATAACCGAAGGTGAAATGATGTATATAACGCAGCAATTCTACCTCTTAACGAGGAACTCGATCTACTTCCGGAACCAGCCGACCTGGTTCACGAGCTTCAGTCCGTCCGAGGAATCCTACAGCGAGAGCAAGAACGTCGCCGGGCTCAATATAGCGCTTTTTGACGCCGTCCACCTGAACTATGAGATAGAGAACGCCGAAAAAATATTCAAAAATACCGACATTAAGATCAATCCTTCTGCAATATCTTCCAGGATGGACCTTTTTGAGAGTCAAATAATGGACAGTCCGTTCTATATCGCGAGCTCGATCAATTACAGGCAGGACATTACCGATAAGGATGCCACAGAGGAGGCAACCCCAACTTCTATGTACTCCGATGCGACCCTGAAATACATCCCGGGTCCGGACCTGAACTGTTACATAACCGTAAAAACTTTCAACATGGACTCTCCCGATGCGGACAGGACGGCAAGAGAGCAAAATGACATAAGTTTCGGGCTTAATTACACTTTTAACACGAACTTTTATCTAAAATGACCCGCGACTTAAATTGACATGCCTGCCTCAAGGCCTTAAAATAGCCCTTGAGGTGAGAGATTGTATCTTGTTGTCGGCCTCGGCAATCCCGAAAAAGAATACGAATTTACCCGCCACAATATCGGATTCAGGGTCATTGACAGGCTTTCTAAAGACCTGAATACCACTGTTTCCAAAAACCAGTGCCGGGCATTGATAGGCCAGGGGGCTATCGGGAGCCATAAAATAATCCTCGCAAAACCGCAAACCTTCATGAATCTGAGCGGAGACAGCGTCTTAGAGCTCGTTAAATGGTACAAGATCGAAAAAGACCGCCTCATAATTATATATGACGACCTCGACCTGGATATCGGCAAACTCAGAATAAGGCCTAAGGGAAATTCCGGCGGACATAAAGGTGTGGAATCAATAATCGATAGATTGGGAACAACAGAATTCGTAAGAATAAGGATAGGCATAGGCAGGCCGGACAAGATAATATTGAAAGAGAACGGCTCTGATTATGTGCTTTCCAATATCCCCAAAAAAGAACAAGAGGCGATCGACCAGGCCATTTTATCGGCTGCCGAAGCTGTTACAAAGGTCATTGGGAACAGCGTTGAAGCGGCAATGAACGAGCATAATATACCGTGAACCTGCGCGGATTAGCAGAAATACTCGCATCTGACCCGCGGCTTGAAAGGACGATCAAAAGCAGGAAAATATCCGTAGAAGGCCTCTCTGGCAGCTCGGCCGCGGCTTTTTACTCCGCCCTATCCTTAAAGACCGGACGGAATATCCTTGTCATATCCCAGGACGCCCAGGCGCTCTCAAGTGATATCAGGACTTTTGCCGGAGAAAGTAAGGCAGCGTATTTTCCTTCCTGGGACACCTATCCCACCGAAGATATATCTCCAAGTAACGAAATAATCGGTGAAAGATTGAAAATACTTGACAGGCTCATTTCAGGAGAAAAACTTATCATTACAGCCACGATAAAATCGGCCGTGACCAGGGTGATACCCAAAGCCGTTCTTAAAGAAAATATCATATTCCTTAAAACAGGCAATTCCAATATCGGCAGGGAAAGATTGATCATACTGCTTGTAGGGCTTGGCTTTAAGCGGCGGGACATCGTTGGGGAACGCGGGGAATTTTCCGTAAGGGGCGGGATAGTCGATATATTTGCCCCGAACCTGTACGATCCCGTCAGGATCGAGTTTATCGGCGATCAGATCGCCTCCATAAGGTCCTTTGATGCAGTGGACCAGAGATCCAAAGCGGATGCCGGCCAGGTCAAAATATTCCCGCTTCACGAAATAGTTCTTGAAGATGCGGCCGGATACAAGGACGGCATAGAGCTTGATATCCCTGGAATATATCCCGATTTCAGCGGTATATTCGAGTACCTGAGCGGAGATACCATTATCATCCTGGATAACAGGCAAACATTGAAGCTTTCCGGCGAAAAACTGATAAAGGAGATCGAGGAGCTAAGAGGACAAGCTGCAGGAAAATATTATCTGAGCGTTGATGAGTTCGAGAACCTGATCTCCACTTATCCGGTCATAGAACGCGGGGACGGCGCGGGAGAAGTATCGTTCGGTTTTGTGCCGCCGGCCGATCATTTCGGCAAACTTGATCAGCTTATCGAACGGCTGTCAGAGAAGGTTGAAAATCCCACATTCATAATAAGCAAGCAAGCCGACAGGCTCCATGAACTTTTCACTGAGAAAGGGCTTGAAGCTCAGATAATAGATGAGGCCCCGCCGGATCCCAAAAAAAGCATTTACATATTATACGGCGAACTTGGGACCGGATTTTGCGGCAACGGCATGGATGTCTTGACGGATAGGGAATTGTTCGGCGAGATACCTTCAAAGGTCAAATTCGTTCCCAAATCATCTGAGGGCGTTTCAGGTAAACTTCTCGCGGAACTTAACATGGGAGATCATGTTGTCCACTCGAACTACGGTATAGGTGTCTACAAGGGACTTAAGAAGCTCGAGATCGGCGGAGCTCTGCAGGAATATATCCAGATAGATTACGCGCAGGACGACAGGCTTTATGTCCCGCTCCACCAGATGGGTCTTGTTGAAAAATATTCCGGCGGCGGGGATTACACGCCCAGGATCGGCCGCCTCGGGAGCGGAGAATGGGCCAGGATAAAGTCGCGCGCCAAAAAGTCAATAAAGGATATTACCAGGGAATTGCTTGACCTTTATGTTTCAAGGCACAAACTGGAAGGATTCAGGTATCCCCGGGACCCGCTGTGGGAAACGGATTTTGCCAAGGCATTTCCTTATGAAGAAACGCCTGATCAGGCAAAAGCGATACTGGACATCAAAAAAGAAATGGAAGAGGGGAAACTTATCGACAGGCTTGTGTGCGGGGATGTGGGATACGGGAAAACGGAAGTGGCGCTGCGAGCAGCTTTAAAGACCGTGCTGTCCGGACAGCAGGTTGCGGTCCTGACCCCCACGACTATCCTTGCGGACCAGCATTTCAGGACCTTTTCCCAAAGGTTCAAGCCTTTTCCTATCACGATCGAGATGCTTTCAAGGTTCAAATCGAAGGAAGAACAGCGGCAGACCATTAAGTCGCTGGAAGCCGGAGCGGTGGATATTGTCATAGGGACTCACAGGCTCATCCAGAAAGACGTTAAATTCAAGGACCTCGGCCTCTTGATAATCGACGAAGAACAGAAATTCGGGGTCACTCACAAGGAAAAGCTTAAACAGATGACAAAGAACGTTAACGTGATAACCCTGACCGCGACCCCGATCCCCAGGACCCTTTATATGGCGCTTTCCGGAGTCCGTGAAATGAGCATCATTGCCACCCCGCCGCTTGACAGATCCCCTGTAAGAACATATTTAAGGGAGTTCGATGAGAATGTGATCAAGGAGGCCATAAGAAGGGAGCTTGAGAGGGGAGGCCAAGTGTTTTTTGTTCACAATTTCGTGAAAAGCATAGATGAAAAAGCTAATTTGATAAAAAGGATCGTCCCGGAAGCCAGGATCGCGGTGGCACATGGACAGATGAAAGAATCTTTCCTGGAAGACATAATGATAAAGTTCGTGAACAGGGAATATGACGTTCTGGTCTCTACCAGCATAATAGAATCCGGCCTTGATATCCCGCTGGTCAATACGGTGATAATAGATAATGCTTCAGATTTTGGCCTTTCCCAGCTTTACCAGATAAGAGGGCGCGTTGGAAGGTCGTCAACAAGGGCTTTCGCCTATCTTTTATATCACAAGGGAAAAGTGCTGACGGATAAAGCCCTTGAAAGGTTAAAGGCGATACAGGAATTTACGGCCCTTGGAAGCGGCTACAAGCTGGCAATGGCGGACCTTGAGATAAGGGGAGCAGGGAACATACTTGGCGGGGAACAGCACGGCCATATGCTTAACATCGGATTTGACATGTACTGCGACCTTCTGGAGGAATCGGTAAGGGAACTGAAGCATATCGCCGCGCCGCCTGCAAAAAGGGTGTTCATCGACCTTAAGATGGATGCTTTTATCCCGAAAGATTACGTCGCGGACGACAAGCAGAGGATAGCCCTCTACAGGAGGATGAATTTTCTTAATGACCTCGGAGAGCTTGAGGATCTCAGAAAAGAGACGATCGACAGGTTTGGACAAGTCCCTCATGAGCTGGAAGCTTTGTTCAGTATGATAAAGCTGAAGATAGAGGCCGGTAACAAGGGGGTCACAAGCATAACCGGAGGGTCGGAACTGGTCGAGATAAAGTTCGAACTTAAGAAAACGATCGTGATCAGGACAAAGGGCCTGCCAAAAGAAAAATGGTTCAATCTTGTCCGTGATAAAATAAGGCAGCTGCCCGGTTGACACTTTACATATCATATTACCTGTGGTAGATTATGGGCTCAATGAGGAATAAATTAGCGTTAATTATCACTATCTTATTTATTGCTTCGCTCCCGGCGCTTGCCGCAACAAAACCAAAACCCAAGAAAGCGGCACCCAAGCCTAAACCCGCCGTAAAAACTGCTGTAAAGCCTGCCGCAAAACAGCCGGTCGAATGGGTCGCCAGAGTGAACGGCGACATTATTGCAATGGAATTCTTCAATAAAAGAGTGGATGCCGCTGTCAAGGAAATAACAAAAGAGATAAGCCTTGAAGCCGCGGAAGAAAAAGGGATCATAAAAGAGACAAAGAAAGCGATCCTTGAACAGATGATAGAGTCGGTGATCCTGCTCCAGTGGGCGGAAAGAGAAGGATTGGAAGTGGCGGACAAGACCATAAAAGCAAGGATAGCTGAAATAAAAAAGTCATTTCCCACAGCGTACGAATTCCACAAGTCGCTGGCCGAGCAAGGCATGACGCCAAGCGACCTTATAAGGGACATAAAAAAGCAGATTCTTATTGACAAGCTGACGAACATGAGGGCGCAGGCTCTTGCGGTGACAGATGAAGAGATAAAGGCCTTCTATGACAAGAACAGCGACCTTTATGTTCAGAAAGAAAAGTTCCACCTGTCGCAGATGCTGCTGAAGGACTGGGAAGAGATCCAAGCAGAAAGGCTGAAGGTTGTAAGCGGAGGGGAATTCAGCGGCGAGGATATCGGCCTTGTGGAGAAAGGTCAGCTGCCGGTCCCTGATGACCAAATATTCTCTCTGGAGCCGGGCAAGTTGAGCGAGATCATTTCCGGCGAAGCCGGATATTATGTGTTCAAGATGGAAGGTAAGCTCCCGGCCATGGAAACGAAATTCGAGGATGTTAAGGACAGTATAAGGAAATTTCTTCTTAAGGAAAAAGGCCGCACCCAGTACATGAAAGACCTTCAGGCGGAAAAGGTTGCCGCTAAAATAATTCTAAACGAAAAAGTGGGGAAATTGTTCTAGGGATCAGTTCATCAGAAGCAGGATCGCGTCCTTAAGCATGTTCTTTGAATCGTTTTTTTCCTCGTCGACAAGGAATTCAGCCAGCGCCTGTTTTATCTCGCCGAAAGTGAAATCCCCATCTTCCTTCGGCTCCAGGTAGATCCCGCCGGACCTTTTCTCCCTTTTTGAGAGCTCTTTTCCGAGCTGTGAAGTGACTTTGTTGGCAACGGAATCAACGAACCTCTGGTTAACTATCTCAACCACAAGCTTGCCTTCATCGAATATCTTTATCCCGTCGTTGTTGATGAATATCTGCTCGGACACTATTTTATCGGATGTTATCTGGGACAGGTAAACGCCGATTATCCTTTTTGCTATTTCCGAGTTTATCCTGTTGCCGATTATGAATTTCGGCTCAACGGTGACGTAGGTGTGTTTCGCGTTAACGGCCGTATTTTTGCCGTGATCGAGCCAGAATGTCTTGAGAGCTTTTTCTGTTTGATATTTATTTTCTTCGTTGATCATTTCATGCTCCCTTTATATCTTTTTCCCGTATCCCAGAGCCCTCAATAGCACTTTATCAATAAGCCATGTTTCGTCGTATGTGATTGTGGAGCCATTTTCCTTCTCATCAATGTTTGAGGCACTGCCTGTTTTGCTGATTATCCCATTAGGATTGTTGATATCCCGAGGACTTGCCGGTCCCTGTGCGATCGCTATGTTGGTGGTGTTCTTTTGTTTTGCCGGTGTTGTTCTTAGATCGAGTGTTATCCTGATCGAATCTGCGCCGGAGTAACACTTTTGGTCCGATTTAAGTTTCTCAACAAGTGGGATGACCTTTTCGGCAACGACCTCGGGGTTCTTGCATACCTTTTGCAGCGCATAAGCCATGGGCAAGTTGTTTGTTCTGTCCACCTGCTTTACAAAATCCAGGAGGCTTACTTTCTTCCCATTTGGAAGGGTAACATCAACCGATTTCAGATCTGCGCCTGTCGCGGATACGAATTCCTTGAGAACTTGAGCAAGCATCTTTCTGGCCGTTCCCTGACGATAAGTGTCTTTCATCTGGGAAATTCGTGATGTTATATCTGTGCCGCTGTTTGTCGGTCCTGTGGTCATTATTTTACCCCCATACACTTATATTATCGGGAGATAAAGCCAAAAACTTGCATGGAGAAATACCGGACGAGGCGCGCTGGATACCTCAAAAAAATAAGCCCGATGCTATCAAGCTTTTGAGGTTAGAGGGGAGCGCTTGAGTCACATTAACGGGCTTATTATCTATCTATATATCGGCAGGCAGGCCCAGAAATTTCAGTTTTTTTGATCTTCTGCGAGTTTGAAATAATCCCCTTCTTGTGCTATATTTAAGGCTCCTTTAGGAGGACTTTTATGGCTAAATTACGGAATGAGGACTTGATCGCCATCAGCGACCTCTCGCGCGAAGAGGTCCAGATGATACTCAACCTTGCGAAATTCATTAAGAACAGGGCAAAAAAAGGCCAAACGCCAAAACTCCTGAAAGGCAAGACGCTTGCCATGATATTCGACAAGCCGTCAAACCGCACCCGCGTGTCATTCGAAGTGGGGATGTGGCAGCTTGGCGGACTTGCGATTGAACTTGATACCATTGGCATCCGTTTCGCCAAAGGGGAGTCGATCCCTGATATAGCGAGAACTTTATCCCGGTATGTTGACGGCGTGGTTATGCGCACATCCGCGCATGAGAGCATCATAGAATTTGCCCGGTACGCTTCTGTGCCGGTGATAAACGGACTGACCGATCTTCTCCATCCATGCCAGGCCCTTTCGGACATTTTCACGATATGGGAGAAAAAAGGGAAGCTTCGGGGTGTTAAAGTAGCTTATATCGGGGACGGGAACAATGTTTGCCATTCCCTTATGACGGCTGCCGCAAAGATGGGAATGGAGTTCATAGCCGCCTGCCCGGAAGGATATGAGCCGAACAAGAATATATTGGAAATGGTCCAGGGCATTGCGAAAAAGTCAAAAGCAACAATAGGGGTCATTCACGACCCGAACGATGCTGTTACAGGAGCCGATGTCATTTACACGGACGTTTGGGTCTCGATGGGGCAGGAGGGTGAGGAGGCAAAACGGCTGAAGGCGTTCAAGAAATTCCAGGTAAATTTTGACCTTGTAAATAAGGCGAAAAAAGATGTCATAGTAATGCACTGCCTCCCTGCTCACCGTGGACAGGAGATAACAAGCGACGTGATGGTCAGCAAGTATTCCGCCGTTTTTGACCAGGCGGAGAACCGGCTTCACGTGCAAAAAGCGATATTGACATTATTAATGGAGGACTAGGGGAAATGACAAATGACAAAGCTCAAATGACAAATGAATCGGAACAAAATGACAAATATCAAATTGTTTGTCATTTGGATTTGTAATATTTATTTGTCATTTGCTCATTTGACATTTGGATTTAACATAAAAGGGGTTTTAAATGGATAAGATTAAGAAGGTGGTCCTGGCTTATTCCGGAGGGCTTGATACTTCCGTGATGATACCGTGGCTTAAGGATAATTATGGCTGCGAGGTCATTGCAATGGCCGCTGATGTGGGCCAGGAGGAAGAGCTTGACGGGCTCAAGGAAAAAGGAATAAAGACGGGCGCTTCCAAGGTATACATAGAGGACCTTAAAAAAGAATTCGTCAATGATTACCTTTTTAAAATGATCAAGGCGGGAGCGGTATATGAAGGCCGCTATCTTCTTGGAACTTCCATTGCACGTCCGCTCATAGCAAAGCGGCAGGTTGAGATCGCGAAAAAAGAGGGTGCGGATGCGGTAGCTCACGGAGCAACAGGAAAAGGGAACGACCAGGTCCGCTTTGAGCTTACATATAAAGCTCTGGCCCCTCATCTAAAAATAGTAGCCCCATGGCGCGAGTGGGACATAAAGTCGCGCCAGGAGGAAATGGAATACGCAAAAAAGAAGGGAATACCTGTTCCCGTCACAAAAGAAAAGCCTTATTCCTCCGACAGGAACCTCTGGCACATAAGCTTTGAGGGAGGGATACTTGAGGATCCGTGGAAAGAGCCGGATGACGGCATGTTCCTGCTTTCAGTGTCACCCGAAAAAGCTCCTGACAAGCCGGTTTATATCGAGATAACCTTTGAAGCGGGGATCCCCGTGGCTATTAACGGCGAAAAAATGGACGGAGTATCCCTGATATCAAAACTGAACAAGATCGGCGGGGCTGCCGGCATCGGCAGGGTGGATATCGTTGAGAACCGCCTTGTAGGCATCAAATCGCGCGGAGTTTATGAAACTCCCGGCGGGACCATATTGATGACCGCCCACAAGGACATCGAATCCATCACGCTTGAGCGCGACACGGCGCATTACAAGGAAAGCGTGGCCGTTAAATATGCCGAACTGATATATTACGGCCAGTGGTCCTCTCCGCTTAAAGAGTCGCTTGATAAATTCATCGACGAGACCCAGAGATCCGTCAACGGGACGGTGCGGCTGAAGCTTTATAAAGGCAGCTGTTCTGTCGTAGGCCGAAAGTCGTCCAATTCGCTTTACGACGCGGACCTGGCGACATTCGAAAAAGAAAAGATTTACGATCAAAAGGATGCGGAAGGGTTCATCAATCTGTTCGGCTTGCCGATAAAAACGTGGGGGGAGAAACATAAAAATGGCTGAGAAACTCTGGTCAGGACGATTCAAGGACGATATGAGCAGGAGCGTTGAAAAGTTCACCTCCTCCATAGATTTCGACAAGCGGCTTTATAAAGAAGATGTCATAGGGAGCATCGCCTGGGCGAACGCCCTTAAGCGCGCAAAGGTCATTACTTCCGCCGAGGCCGCAAAGATAATCAAAGGCCTTAAAGCGATATCGGTGGGGATCGAGAAGGGCAGCATCAAGCTGAAAAAAGAGCTTGAGGACATACACATGAACATAGAAAGCCTCCTTATCAATAAGATAGGGGATGCGGGGAAAAGGCTTCACACGGGACGCAGCCGGAACGACCAGGTCGCGACAGACCTCAGATTGTACCTGAAGGAAGAGATCAAAAGCATTCTGAAGGAAATATCCGCGCTTGAAAGGACATTGATCAAGCTGGCGGAAGACAATATTTCTGTGATCATGCCCGGTTATACCCATATGCAGCAGGCGCAGCCTATACTTTTTTCCCATTACATAATGGCGTATTTCGAGATGCTCGAGCGCGACAAAGCGCGCTTCCGAGACTGCCTTGAGCGCATCGATGTAATGCCTCTTGGTTCGGGCGCCCTGGCGGGCTCCGCTTATCCTATCGACCGGACGGTCCTGGCGGAAGACCTTGGATTCAAGAACATATCACAGAACAGCCTTGATGCTGTGTCGGACCGTGATTTTGTTGCGGAGATCCTTTTCTGCATTTCGCTCGCGATGATGCACCTCTCGCGGTTCTGCTCGGAACTTATACCATGGTCCTCTTCCGACTACGGGTTCGTCGAGATAGGCGACGCTTATACGACAGGCAGCTCTCTGATGCCCCAAAAAAAGAATCCGGACGTAGCGGAGCTTGTCCGGGGAAAAACGGGCCGGGTTTACGGCGACCTTATTTCGATATTGACCGTAATGAAGGGGCTTTCGCTTACATATAACAGGGATTTGCAGGAAGATAAGGAGCCGCTGTTCAATTCTATCGACACACTTAAGGCTTCTCTCGGGATATTCTCCGAGATGCTTTCAAGCATGAAGATCAACGCGAAAGCGATGAAGGACGCGGTAAAAAGCACGGTCATCGCTACGGACCTGGCCGATTATCTTGTCGGAAAGGGCATTCCCTTTCGCGCAGCGCATAATATTGCCGGAAAGATAGTTGCTTACTGTGAAAAAACGAAAAAGGACATCAGCAGCCTGTCAGTATGGGAATTCCGGAAATTCTCGGACAAGATATGTGAGGACGTTTACGGCGCCATAACGCTTGAGAAAAGCATTGAAGCGCGGAATGTCATCGGGGGAACGGCAAGCAGGCAGGTCCTGCGCGCAATAGCGAACGCAAAGAAAAGGGTTTAATGCTTATGGCTGTCGAAAGAACTTTTTTCATGGTAAAGCCTGACGGAGTTAAGAGATACCTTTCCAACCTTATACTTACCAAATTAGTTGAATCGGGCTTCAAAATACTTGTAAGGCGAAGGGCGACGGTCTCGCCGGAGCAGGCCCAGCAGCTTTACCTTGTCCACAAGGGAAAGCCTTTTTATGAAGGGCTTGTCAAATTCATCACCTCGGGCCCTTCGATACAGACCGTTCTTGAAGGAGAAAATGCCGTTGCCGTGGTAAGGAGTTTGATGGGGCCGACCGATCCAAGGCAGGCTCCTCTAGGCACGATAAGGGGCGACAATATGGGAGAGCCCCTGTTTACCGAAGATGGGACCATAATGAACCTCTGCCACGGCTCTGATTCCCTGGAGTCCGCAAAAAAGGAAATAGCCATATTTTTCAATGAAAAAGACCTTAAGTAGCCTGCTTTTTATCGCCATATTCGCTTCTTTTGCCTACTGTGCGGAAGTTGAATTCCCGAAATACTCAGGCAATGTGAACGATCTTGCCGGCGTCATCGATCCGGAAAATGCCGCAAAACTGAATATCATTGCGAACAAGTTAAGGGAGCATACCGGGGCGGAGCTTGCGGTGGTCACGGTCAATTCCACCTATCCGCTGGATCCAAAAACTTACGCCACTCAACTTTTTGAGAAATGGGGGATAGGAAAGAAGGAAAGGGATAACGGGCTCCTGGTGCTTTTCATTAAAAAGGAAAAAAGGATAGAAGTTGAGGTCGGCTACGGCCTTGAAGGAATAATAACCGACGGATTTGCCGGAGCCATCCTGGACAAATACGCGCTTCCGGCGTTCAAGAACAAGAATTACGGGAGAGGGTTGTACTTGGCAAGCCTCGCGTTCTATGACCGCATCACAAAAGAGTATACAAGCCGCCCACAGTCAAAACTTGAGCAGATCAACCTGAACTTATATTCAGTTTTACTTGCTGTTTCTGTTATAATACTTGTCGGCGTTCTTGCATTATTAGGCCGAACTCTCATAGGCGCTTTAATTTCGGGGGTAGCGGGAGCTTTTATAGGCTATTTTGTTGCCGGAGCCGCCGGTGTTTTGTTTGGATTCATCATAGGCATTATGATATCAACAGGCGGATATTACGGCGGTTTTGGCGGATGGGGAGGGGGAGGTTTCGGCGGTTTTGGAGGAGGGCGAAGTGGTGGTGGTGGCGCCGGACGCAGTTTTTGACAAGGGGGTTTAATTATGGAAAAGTGGAATAAACCATGGGTTTGGGTCGTCGGCATCGCGGTCTTATTGGTCATATTCACCATTGGCTCATATAACAGGCTGGTTTCCATGGATCAGGATGTCCTGCAGTCATGGGCGCAGGTGGAGAACCAGCTCCAGAGAAGGAACGATCTCATACCTAACCTTATTTCGACCGTAAAGGGTTATACGGCGCATGAAAAAACGATATTCATACAAGTTGCGGAGGCCAGAACAAAACTGGCCGGGGCGATAAAGCTCGGATCCCAGGCGGATAAGATAGTTGCTGCACAAGAATTGAATTCGACCCTAGGAAGACTTATTGCAATAGCCGAAAATTACCCGAACCTGAGAGCCAGCGAGACTTTTGTAAGGCTCCAGGACGAGCTTGCAGGCACCGAGAACAGGATAGCGGTCGAAAGAATGCGCTACAATAGATCTGTCCAGACATATAATACCGCCGCAAAAAGGATACCAATGGCATTGTTCGTGAACTGGTTCGGTTTTGACAAAGCCAAGCCGTATTTTGAGGTCGCATCCGCGGCGAAAGCCGTGCCTAAGGTCAAATTCTAAGGAAAGGACCTGTTATGAAAATAAAACTCGAATGCGCTTCCGTAGTGGATTGCAAGTGCGATGTTCTGATCGTCAATGAATTCGAGGGAGTTAAGCATCCAGGCGGAGCTACGGGAGCCGTTGACAAGGCCCTTGGCGGAGAGATATCAAAACTTCTTTTTTCAGGAGCGATCAACGGGAAACTCGGTTCTACCTACCCGATCCAGACATACGGCAAGATAAAGGCGGATGAAATAATCTGCGTGGGGCTGGGAAAAAGCGGCGACTTTGATCTTGATAAGGTAAGGATAGTTTCTGATGCGGCGATCAAGGCGGCAAAAAGATGCAGGGCAAAACGCGTTGCCACGATCATTCATGGCGCCGGCATAGGAGGGCTTGAAGTGAAACAGGCGGCTTCCGCCGTCGCTGAAGGGTCTCTCCTGGGCGATTATAAATTCAAGGGATTTAAGACTGAAGTTGAAGATGACGAGCCGGGCATCGAAGAACTGGTCATCGTTGACTACGATCCCGAAAAGATCAAATTGATCGAACCGGACGTTGAGCTTGCAAAGATCCTTGTTGAAAGCACGAACAAAGCAAAAGATCTTGTCAATTCCCCTTCAAATAAAAACACGCCGACCCATCTTGCGGAATATGCTTCATCAATGGCGAAGGAAATGAAGATGGAATGCCAAATCCTTGGACGGGAAGAAATAATAAAAAAAGGCATGGACGCGCTTTACTCCGTCTCGAAAGGGTCCAAAGAGGAGCCAAAGGTCATTGTTTTAAAATATAATAACGGCGGAAAAAGCGACGTTTACGGGCTCATAGGCAAGGGAGTGACGTTCGACAGCGGAGGAATATCAATAAAGCCCTCCTCAAAATTATCCGAAATGAAAACGGACATGGCGGGCGCTGCTACCGTTATAGAAGTGATGAGGGTCATCGCAAAACTTAAATTGAAGATCAATGTGATAGCCGTGATCCCTGCTACAGAGAACATGCCGGGCGGGAACGCTTACAAGCCGGGCGATATAATAGGATCCCTGTTCGGCAAGACGATCGAGATAATCTCCACGGACGCGGAAGGAAGATTGATACTTGCCGACGCCATATCTTACGCGAAGGAGCTCGGGGCGAAAAAACTGATAGACATAGCCACTCTGACCGGCGGCTGCAGGGTCGCCCTGGGAGATGTGGCGGCCGGCATCATGGGAAATGACGACGGATTGATAGAAAAGCTTATAGAGTCGTCAAAGGCAACAGGCGAAAAATTGTGGAGATTGCCGCTTTACGAGGAATACAAAGAGTACCTGAAAAGCGATGTTGCGGACATAAAGAACTGCACGGATACCGGAGGGAAAGCCAGCCCGTCGGTTGGCGGGATATTCCTTCAGAAATTCGCGGGAGATACCGGCTGGGCCCACATAGATATAGGCGGAACGGCGTATCTCGACAAAGCGGCGGGATACCTTACGTCCGGCGCCACCGGTTACGGCGTAAGGCTGCTTGCTGACTTTTTCAAGAATTTATAATTAATGCTAAATAGAGGAAAAACCCCGAGACTGAAGTCCCTGCCCGCTCGGCAGGCGGGTCGGATAATTTTAACCGCGACTTTAGTCGCAGGGCTAATGTTTTTTGCAGCTCGATCGTATCCCGCTCTCCAGACTATCGGCATATCCGAATCCATTGCCCCCGAGAACAGGCCCATGATGATGGAAATGTACCGGATCAGGATAACCAATGCGGCGGGAGGGACCATAGAGGTCAGCGAAAATAAAGGCCAGGCGTGGACGACCCTTGGACATGTTATTCTTCCTACAAAATATGTAAGCGATCAGGGATACACGGCTTCAAAATGGATAGATGACGGCAATACTGCGGCCGCGGCGGTGAACGCGATACACATAAAAACGGATTATAACCTTAAAGATGACAAGGGCGTTATTTTCAGCCTGGTCCCCAAAGAGTATTATTCGGACGATCCGACAAAAAGAGCAAGCCAGGAAGCCGCTGTCTACACTGATATCAAGGCGGGGCATAGCCTCTTCGGGGGCGGGTATTCTCCTTTCGTTGGCAATAAAGTTTTAACTTACGATGCCGCAGGAAATCTTTATCCGATAAATAGCGGCTATATTCCCAAAATTAGCGATGTTCTTGTTATCATTGTGGAGCGGCCCGTAAGGTATCCGAAAGAGATAGTATTCGAGAACAGGTTCGGCGGATTAATAACTATCAAATACCTTGACGGCGAAAAGCGCTATATAGGGCAAGTGCTCCGGCCTGTCGAGGGAGTGGGCAGGTTCCTTGGCTCGGAATATGCGGATGTGGGGCGCATTCGCGCGAACCATGCGGGCGTCATTTGTGTGGCAACTTCCCCCCTTGGCCAGATCGGAGGGTTCCAGATAATCCCGGCAGGACACGGCATGAGCAAGGAAATGATCACCGCGCGCACCCTTACGCAATGGATGGTCATCGGACCGGTCAATGCGCTTGATCCCTCTTTTGAGGGAATGGCCCCGTTCTTCAAGTATTTCCTGCAGCCAAGGTACAGCGAGAATGACATAGAATATCCGGATTGGAAAAAGAGACTGCTTGAACGGTTCTTGGTCGAGGTTAAATATAAAGATAAGGAAGGCTGGCAGACGATGCCGGTTCACTATATGACGCTCAACAGATCTCTTCCCAGATGGGCCGGCACGGCGATGGAAAATGTTTCGCATATCAGGATATTGTTTCCGATGTATACGGAGGGCAGAACTTGAAAGAAAAATACTACATCACTACTCCACTTTACTACGTGAACGACATCCCCCATATAGGGCATGCTTATACGACAATAGCCGCCGATGTCCTTGCCAGATATAAAAGATCAAAGGGCTATGATGTCTTTTTCCTGACAGGCACCGATGAGCACGGGCAAAAGATAGCGGAAGCGGCAAAAGCCTGCGGCAAGGAACCTCAGGCGTTCTGCGATGAAATAGTTACCCGCTTCAAGTCCGCGTGGGATGCGCTTAACATATCATATAATGATTTCATCCGTACCACCGAAGAGCGTCATATAAAGACCATCCAAAGCGTTTTTTCCAAACTGCTCAAGGCAGGGGACGTTTACAAGGGCGAGTACGAAGGATGGTACTGTACGCCGTGCGAAACGTTCTGGACATTCCTTCAGCTCCGCGAAGGTGTCTGCCCGGATTGCGGAAGGCCGGTGCAAAAGATAAAAGAAAAGACCTATTTCTTTAAGCTTTCAAAATATGAAAGAGAATTGATGAGGCACATCGAGATGAATGAGGAATTCATCAGGCCCGAGTCCAGAAGGAACGAAGTAATGAGCTTTATCAGGTCCGGCCTTAAGGACTTAAGCGTTACGCGGACCGCTTTCACCTGGGGGGTCCCGCTCGCCGAAGATCCAAAGCACGTTGTTTATGTCTGGTTCGATGCCCTTATAAATTACATCACCGCTCCGGGATACGGATCGAACCAGCCGAGGTTCGAGAGATTATGGCCGGCGGACCTTCACTTGATGGGGAAGGAGATCGTACGGTTCCATGCCGTTATCTGGCCGTGTATGCTACTGGCGCTTGGACTGCCGCTTCCCAGAACGATATTTGGGCACGGCTGGTGGACCGTGGAAGGCTGTAAAATGTCAAAATCAAAAGGCAACGTCGTTGATCCTCTCGCGCTGTCGAAAGAGTTCGGCGTTGACGCGGTGAGATACTTCTTATTAAGGGAAGTTCCTTTCGGGGCCGACGGGGATTTTTCCCGTTCTTCGCTCATTCACAGGTTCAATTCAGACCTCGCGAACGACATAGGCAATCTGCTCAACAGGACTCTGACGATGGTGGAGAAATATTTTGAAGGCAGGATAGAAACCCCGAAGAAAGCGGATTTCGACGGTTTTAGCGCGGAGCTGATAGATCTGGCAAAAACAACGCCTGAGATCCACTCAAAACACATGGATAAATTGGAATTTTCCGATGCCCTGGTCTGTGTGTGGAAGCTGATAAATCTGGCCAATAACTATATCGAGAAAGAAGCCCCCTGGAAGCTCTCAAAGGAAGGGAAAAACGAGGAGCTTAAGGCGGTTATGTACAATTTGGTCCAGGCGCTTGCGGTCTGCGCGATCCTTGTCTATCCCTTCATGCCTTCCACGATGGAAAATATGTGGAAACAGCTGGGTTTTTCGGGATCATTGGCTGAATCGAACCCCGCCCCCGTGTTTGGCTTGAAACTTGCTCCTAAAGTAAGCAAAGGGGATCCGTTATTCCCGAGAATTGCCCAGCCAGAGGCGGGTCAGCCTTAGGCTGAAGATCAAATAGGAGACTTATGCTTACAGATACGCACGCGCATCTTACAATGCCTGAATATCAGGACATTAATGAGACCCTAAGCAGAGCTAAGTCTGCAGGCCTCAAGTTCATAATTGATGTTGGTTTCGACATAGCTTCGTCGGAAAAATCGACAGTTTTATCAGCTGACAGCGATCT
>JBDRDU010000112.1:0-2757 GCA_043820455.1 bacterium
CTATCTTGCCATTCTGCATCCCGACAAGCTTATTCTTTTTGCCTTTCAGAAGAAGCTCGACCGCAGCCGAACCAAGCTTGCAGGCAAGAGCCCTTGACTCGGCGGATGGGGCGCCGCCCCTCTGGATATGTCCAAGCACCGTTACCCGCACATCCACTTTAAGCTTTTTCTCAATATATTCCCCGAGGTCAAGCCCTCTGCAAACCCCCTCTGCCACGACGATAATGCTACTGCGCTTTCCTCTGTCCAGGCCGCTTTTCAGCCTATTGCATACCCTGTTAAAATCGCATTTTACTTCCGGCACCATTATGATCTCCGCTCCGGCGCCGAGTCCCACCTCAAGGGCGATAAAGCCATTATCCCGCCCCATGACCTCGATTATGAATATCCTTTCATGGGATGCCGCCGTGTCGCGTATCTTGTCTATCGCATCAAGAGCCGTATTAACAGCGGTATCGAACCCTATCGTCGAATCGGTGAACGGGATATCGTTGTCTATCGACGCGGGAACGACCATTGAAACAACGCCGAATTCCTTTTGGATCTCATACGCGCCGCCCAAAGAGCCGTTGCCGCCGATAACCACCAATGCGTCGATCCCGTGATCCTTCAGCTGCCTTGCGGCGATCTTCCTGAACGATCTTTTTTTGAACTCACTGCACCGGACGGTATGAAGTATCGTCCCTCCCTTGTTCACGATACCCGAAACCGATTTAAGGTCCATGGGATTGATGTCCCCTCCAATGAGCCCCGCATATCCTCTTTCTACCGCCATGACCTTCAATCCGTGGAATATGGCGGTACGGACAACAGCTCTGATGGCCGTATTCATTCCCGGAGCGTCCCCTCCCGGAGTCACGACACCTATCGTTCTTATCATTCGGACACCTTCCCTTCTGTAACCTTTTTTATCGAATAGTAAATTATATCAAGCATTCTGCTTAAATCCACCTTGGAAATACAAAGCGGCGGCATTATGACGATGACGTTCGAAAGCGGCCTTATTATCAGCCCCAGCTTCCTTGCTTCCATTATCACCCTGACACCGATCTTTTCCGCCGCCGGATGATCTTGTTTCGTCTTTTTATCCCTAACAAGTTCTATGCAGGCAAGGAAACCGCACTGCCGGACATCTCCGACATATGCCAATTTCCTGAATTCTTTAAGACGGTTTTCCAATAACTTTATTTTTGGCTGAAGAGCTTGAAGCGTTCTTTCTTTTTTGAAGAGGTCAATGCTCGCGATCGCCGCGGCGCATCCGAGAGGGTTCCCCGTGTATGTATGTCCGTGATAAAAGGTCTTCATGTCCTCATGCCTGCCAAGGAAGGCTCTGAAAACCTTTTCCGTCGCCAGTGTCGCGGCAACAGGCAAATACCCGCCGGTCAAGCCTTTGGCGACGATCATCAGGTCGGGGCTGACGCCCTCGTGCTCGCAGGCGAACATTTTCCCTGTCCTGCCAAAGCCAACCGCAACCTCGTCAACGATCATTAAAATGTCGTATTTCGTGCAGAGCTTTCTTATCCCTTTAAGATACCCTTTCGGATACACAAGTATTCCCGCGGCAGCCTGAACAAGCGGCTCCACTATCATTGCCGCTATCTCCTTGTGATGCTTTTTCATCAATTTCTCGACTTCCTTCAAGCATCTCATCCCGCATCTCTCATCTCTCATCTCATATTTGAACGGACATCTGTAGCAATAAGGCGTGGGTGCCTTGATCGACTTGAACAGCAGCGGCTTGTATATCTTATGGAAAAGATCGATCCCGCCAACCGAAACGGCTCCGATGGTGTCTCCGTGATATGCATTAACTAAAGTCAGGAATTTTGTCTTTTTTTTGAAATTGGGATTTTGGATTTGTTTGGGATTTTGAAGTTTGAAGTTTGGATTTTTAATTTGCTGCCAATACTGAAACGCCATCTTTAACGCTATCTCGACCCCCTCTGAACCTGAATCTGAATAAAAGACCCTGGTCAATCCTTTCGGCGCAAGCTTGATCAGTTTTTCTGCAAGCAGCGTCGCCGGCACGTTGGACAGGCCGAGCAATGTTGAATGCGATATTTTGTCGATCTGCTTTTTGATCGCTCTGTCGATCTCCTGTTTCCTATGGCCGTGGACATTTGTCCAGAGAGAAGAAACCCCGTCGATATACCATTTGCCATCAATGTCCTTTACCCAGGCGCCCTTGCCTTCCTCGATAATAAGCGGCTCTTCTTTTATCCAGTCCTGCATCTGCGTGAACGGATGCCAGATATATTTGCGATCGAGATCTTTAAGCTTTTTTAATTTCATATCAGTTTTTCCAGAATCCTCTGTTCTTTTATCTGTTTGACCAGACTCGCGAAGGAGCTTCCTGCCTTTATTTTCCCGATAACTTTGACGCCTGACAATTCTTCGATCGCTTTAGCGTTCGATCTCTGGGAAATTTCCCCGCCGCCAAAGCCGTTCATTATTACGCCGGCAACCCTGACATTCCTTTTCCTCAAAACATCGATCGGCATCAGAGTGTGATTTATAGTGCCGAGCCCCGCCCTGGCGATTATTATACAGGGCATCTTCAGGTCTTTTATCAGGTCCGCGACATAATAGTTCTTCTTGATGGGCGCAAGCGCCCCGCCTAATCCTTCGATGAAAACCAGGTCCCGATCCTTAGCCGTTCTTTTTATGCTTTCTTTGATCCTGAACAGATCGATCTTTTTTCCCTCCGTCTTCATCGCCGCATAAGGGGACAAGGGCTGTCTGAATTTTATAGGATTG
>JBDRDU010000113.1:0-8657 GCA_043820455.1 bacterium
GCTTGCGGAGGTCATCGGCGGAGCCGTCGGAGCTTCGCGCGCAACAGTTGATGCGGGATGGATATCTTCCCACCATCAGGTGGGGCAGACCGGTAAAACAGTGTGCCCGAAGCTTTATATAGCCGTCGGGATATCCGGAGCGATACAGCATCTGGCCGGCATGGGATCGTCCGACATCATAGTCGCGATCAATAAGGACCCTGAAGCACCGATATTCAAGATGGCGACCTACGGCATCGTTGGCGATCTTTTTGAAGTGGTCCCGAAATTGACAAGAAAACTGAAAGAGGTCAGAGGGTAAGATGGCGAAAATAGCTTTTGTGTTCCCCGGTCAGGGCTCCCAATACGTCGGCATGGGCAAGGACCTTGTGGCAAAATTCAGCTACACGAAAAAATTCTTTGATGAAGCAAATGAAGCCCTGGGTTTTGACCTGTCAAAGCTGTGCTTTGAAGGGTCTGAAGAGGAGCTTAAAAGAACGGAGATCACACAGCCGGCGATCCTGACCGTGTCCGCGATGTGCCTTGAAGCGTTAAGGTCTTTCGGGAACGTAAAGGTTGAAGCGGCCGCTGGACACAGCCTGGGGGAATATACCGCATTGTATTGCGCGGGCTCACTCAGCTTTAAGGACGCTGTAAAACTTGTTAATTTAAGGGGCCAATTCATGCAAACCGCTGTGCCTCTAGGAGAAGGCACGATGGCCGCCATACTCGGGCTGGACCATAATGTCGTAAAAGAGCTCTGCGTTAAAGCTTCTTCAAAAGGATCCGTTGAAGCAGCGAACATTAACTGTCCGAAACAGATCGTTATATCCGGGAAAACAGCCGGGGTCGCCGAAGCTTCGAGACTGTCCAAAGAAGCCGGCGCAAAAAGGGTTATCGAGCTTCAGGTAAGTGCGCCGTTCCATTCCAGTCTAATGAAGCCGGCAGCGGATAAGTTGTCGGAGGCGCTTAATAATATCGATATTAAAGACGCTTCGATCCCCGTGGTCTCAAATGTCACTGCAGATTATGTTACGAGCGCAAGCACCATAAAAGAGCTGCTCGTAAAACAGATGACATCCCCTGTTCTTTGGGAAGACTCGATAAATAAACTGGTGAACGATAATTTTGACACATTCATTGAGGTCGGCCCCGGAAAGGTGCTGACAGGACTTATTAAAAAGATCGATCCAAAGGTGAAAATTTTTAATGTGTCCGACGCCGCGACCCTCGGGGATTTCCTGGGGAGCTGGCATCCAAGCAATTAATAAAGTATGGGGAGGTTGATGTTATGAAATTAAAAGGACGTGTTGCTCTTGTAACAGGCGCTGCTCAAGGGATAGGTAAATCTATCGCGGAAGCACTGGCAAAAGAAGGGGCCGATATAATCGTTTCGGACATCAATATAGAGCTGGCCAAGGCGACCGCCGGAGAAATAGGCAAGCTTGGCGTGAAGGCGCTGGCCGTGAAAACGAACGTGGCTGACGCAACAGATGTATCATCATCAGTGGAAGAAGCGGTAAAAGCTTTTGGAAAGATCGACATACTTGTCAATAATGCCGGCATAACAAAGGACGGGCTTTTAATAAGGATGAAGGACGAAGATTGGGACGCGGTGCTTTCCGTAAATCTAAGATCGATGTTCCTTTGCACAAAAGCTATCGCCCCCTTGATGATGAAAAACAGGTGGGGTAGAATAGTTAACATAGCATCAATAGTTGGTGAAATGGGAAATTTTGGACAAGCGAATTATTCGGCGGCAAAAGCCGGGGCGATAGGTTTCACGAAAACCGCGGCGCGGGAGCTTGCTTCCAGGGGTATTACCTGTAATGCTATAGCGCCCGGGTTTATCGATACGGCTATGACGCAAAAATTGTCCGATGACGTCAAGAAGCGCTTGAGCGAGCAGATCCCTCTTACCAGACTGGGAACGCCGGAAGATATAGCGAAAGCTGTTGTGTTCTTGTGCGCCGACGCAGACTACATAACAGGGCAAGTTATAAATGTTAACGGCGGAATGTACATGTAATTGGGGTTTTCGTTTTTAGTTTGGATTTGGGATTTGTTTTGCCTGCCTGCCGGCAAGGCAGGGATTTTGAGCTTTGGGTTTTGAATTTTGTATCTTTAAGGAAGGGGGTGAGAAACGTAAATGGATGAAGCAAAAGCATTTGAACAGGTAAAGAAAGTGGTAGTGGATCAGCTTGGTGTATCAGAAGATGAAGTGACAAAAGAAGCTTCTTTTGTTGATGACCTTGGTGCCGACTCGCTGGATACTGTTGAATTGGTCATGGCGCTTGAAGAAGCGTTCGGAATAGAAATTCCGGATGAAGAAGCGGAAAAGATCAAAACAGTAGGTGATACTGTAAACTATATTTTATCTCACTCAAAAAAGTGAAATCCGTCGCCAGTCAGGAATAAAGGATAAGATAAATTACAGTTTTATCGTGTTAGAGGTCCATTGATGTGGCCTCAAGGATCGATATTGTATGGGGGAGGGAATTTTGAAGCTTCCTGAGCTTAAATTTGGGAATCTTACAGCGAAAATACCGATAATACAGGGCGGCATGGCGGTCAAGATCTCTACGGGCTTGCTCGCGGGGACTGTTGCCGCTGCTGGGGCTATAGGCGTCATCGGCGCTTCCGGAATGGACCTTATGGAACTCCGAAAAGAAATAAGGAAAGCAAAGGAGATCGCAAAAGGCGGTATTGTCGGCATCAATATAATGTTCGCTGCAAGGGAATTCCTTGGAGCTGTAAGCGCTGCGATAAGCGAAAAAATAAGCTTCATTACGACAGGGGCCGGATTCTCCAGGGATATCTTTAAGATAGGCAAAGAATCAGGGACCCCTATTCTCCCTATAGTGTCTTCCGCCAAGCTGGCAAAGACCGCCACAAAATGTGGAGCGGCAGCTATAGTGGTTGAAGGAGCTGAGGCCGGCGGACACCTAGGAACGGATAGGTCAATTGAGGTTATCTTGCCGGAAATAAGGGCTGTCACCGACCTTCCGGTCATAGCAGCAGGCGGGATAACGAACGGCTGCGACATAGCAAAGATGTTCCGCCTTGGAGCCAACGGGGTGCAGATAGCAACAAGATTCGTGCTGACGGATGAATGCGCTGCGGCTCCTGAATATAAAAAGCTCTATCAGAACGTCAAAAAAGAGGACGTTGTCCTGATATCAAGCCCTGTAGGAATGCCTGGGCGGGCAATAAAAACGAAATTCGTCGAGAAGATCCTCAATAAGACCGCTCCGAAACCGATCGGCTGCGATTACTGCCTTAAAAAATGCTCCCTTGAATATTGCATTGTCCAGGCTCTCATAAATTCGCAGCAGGGAAATGTTGATGAGGGCATTGTTTTCTCGGGCGAACATGTCTGGAAAATAAAGGATAAGCGCATACGCCCTGCAGTTGAAGTGCTCCATGAACTGGTAAAAGAGGCGGAAGAATGCAAAGAGTAAGGGTAGTTGTAACAGGTCTTGGATGCGTTACTCCGATCGGGATCGGAAAAGACGCATTCTGGGATAATTTGATCTCCGGGAAGTCAGGGGCAGGCAGGATCACCCACTTTGATCCGACCAATTTTTCATGCCAGATAGCCGCACAGGTAAATGATTTTGATCCCTCCCTCTACATGGATAAAAAGGATGCCAGGAGAGTCGCTCGCTTCATACAATTTGCCATCGCCGCGGCAAAAATGGCGGCTGAGGACGCGAAACTATCCATCCCTATTGAGCATGCCGAACGCGCCGGAACTTTAATCGGATCGGGCATAGGAGGGATAGGTTTTCTTGAAGAACAGGCAAGGGTCCTGTTTGAAAAAGGCCCCGACAGATGCTCGCCTTTCATGGTTCCCTGGATGATAACGAACATGGCCGCCGGACAGGTTTCGATATTTCTCGGTTTGAAGGGGCCGAACAGCTGCACTGTCACGGCTTGCGCGTCAGGAACGAATTCGATAGGCGACGCGGCAAGAATAATCGAGCGAGGAGACGCGGATATAATGATAGCTGGAGGAGCGGAATCTGCCATAACGCCGCTCAGCGTTGCGGGCTTTGCCGCCGCAAAAGCTCTCTCCACCAGGAACAGCGAGCCGGAGCGGGCTTCCAGGCCGTTCGACAATGAAAGGGACGGTTTTGTAATGGGAGAAGGCGCAGGGATCGTAGTGCTTGAGTCGCTTGAGCATGCTCAGAAGCGAGGCGCGCATATTTACGCTGAATTCGCCGGATACGGCATGACGGGCGATGCCTATCATATAACCGCGCCGGCCCCGGGCGGAGAAGGCGCAGCAAGGGCTATATCCCTTGCGTTAAAAGACGGGGGGGTGAAGCCGGAAGACATAGACTACATAAATGCTCACGGAACATCGACCGATCTCAATGACAAGTTCGAAACTATGGCAATAAAGACGGTTTTTGGTCCCCTCGCCAAAAAGATCGCCGTAAGCTCCAATAAATCCATGGTGGGGCATATGCTTGGAGCCGCAGGAGCCGTGGAGTTCATAGCAACAGTGCTGGCCATAAAGAACGATATTGTTCCGCCGACAATAAACCTGGAAAACCCGGACCCTGAATGCGATCTGGATTATGTGCCGGGAAAAGCAAGGAAGATGCTTGTGCGCGCCGCGATCTCAAATTCATTCGGATTTGGAGGGCACAACGCAGTAATTGCCGCAAATAAATTTAAAATCTAATTTTTTTGTCCGCGCAGGCTTTGTCGCGACCGTAAGCCTTTTATTTGCCTTATTCTTATACACCGCAGCATTGTCGGCTGAAACCTATCCTCAGATCGATGTCACAGGCTATAAGCAATACTCATACTCGAACCTTAATGTTGACGAAATACAGAATTTATTCCGGGCCCAGGCGATGCTCGGCGGATATTACGCGGGAGGACCGTGGCAGGAAAAATTGAGATTGCGCATAATCGGGAAATTGACCGAAAAACTTTCTGTTTCATACGATCTTGAACAGCAGCCTGATATGCCGGATAAATTTGACGTAAAGGTCACATATGACAAGACTGAACTGACCTTTGGCGATTTTCAGGCGAACTTCAGCGGAAATGAATTTGTTTCAACTTCCAAGTACTTGAACGGCATCATGATCACATCAAAAGACAGCTGGTACGATTTTATCTTTGTGCCTTCTTCAAAGCTGAAAAGCGAAACACAACAACTTGTATCTCAAAGAGGCAGCAACACAAAAGGCCCGTATAATATGGGTCACGGCTCCATAATCGAAGGATCTGAAAGGATAGAGTTGAACAACATCCGGCTTACCCGCGGAGCAGATTACACCATAGATTACTTCAGCGGAAAGATCACTTTTTCAAGGATCCTTTCTTCAGATGACGAATTCAAGTATTCTTACGAGTTCACCAACTTGATCGATCTGTTCTTCCCGACAGTTTCAAAAAGGGATTTTATCGGCCTGCAAACAAGTTTGACGGTAGACCCCACTCTCCTTGGCCTGCCGGCAAGAAAAACAGAAAAATCAATAAAACAAAATATGGAAGTTTTTCCTACTAAGTTTGAAGTTCCTCGGGAAAAAGGAAACAAAGAAGCAGAAGCACCTGAAACCGGATCAAAGGAAAATGAATGGGAAAGCACAGGAATGTACAGACTGAAGAATACTCCTGTTGTTCCGTACAGCGAACAGGTGACATTCCTGGGAACCCAGCTAAAAAAGTATGAAGATTACATCATTAATTATCAGGACGGGACGATCACGCTGCTGCGCCCGAATCTTCCCACACTGATAGAACCCCTCATCGTTGAATACCAATATATCCAGGTCGCCGAAGAAGAGGAGACCTTGACCGGCGCCGGAAAGGGGCCTTACGTTTTTGCCTTCAAAGATGTGATCGAGGGGAGCGAATCGGTATACGTCAATAACATCCCTTACATAAGGGAACTGGATTATAAGATAGACTATGACCTTGGCAGGGTTTCTTTCTTTACTGACATCCCTAATACAGCGAACATAGTCGTCAAGTATAAACACCTTGTCACAACTATGCCACCTCCTCCCATCACGCCTGCCGTGCCGCGGTCCTTGAACATCGGCATCAGTTATCTGAAAGAGTCCGGCAAAAGGGGGGCGACGCCACCAAGTGTGTCAGCGACAAAAACCGAATCCGGCAGCACAATAATAAGCAATAACAACACGGCCTACCTGGACTTCAGGCCCGTGACCGGCACAAGCGAAGTAGAAGTAAGAAGGAACGATGTTTTACAGGTATACGGCACAGACTACGTCTTCCCCACGGTGGAATCTTCCACCGGGACCGTCATTCCTGCAGCAAAGCTCGCATATGTGACAGACCCTTCAGATATGTCCGACGGATTGAAAACAGGTACGATAAAATTCCTTGGGACAATTGCCACAACGGATGAAGTTGTTGTCAGCTACAATTACAGCAAATGGTCTTCCGACCGATATACTGGTTCGGGAGGCAGCAGTACAAGAACTTATTATTTAGGGGCCTTCCGCAATCTTGTCCCCGGCGCAGAAGAGGTGCAAATATGGAGAAAGAACGTCCCGAATCCAACAATAAAGAAACTGATAAGGAACAGCAGTATTGAAGTATATGACGGACATTACTATATCAATTATGCCGATCCGCCGAACATTACGTTCAATAATGATCCGATAGTCGTGGACGGAGAGACCTTCTATTTGAATGACATTAATTTCACGGTGATCTTTAAATTTGTCGCGCAATCCAGCGCTTCGGAACACCCGATATCCCACGATGTTGTTGGTTCAGACTTCAATTTGAAGATAGGTGACTATCTGAACATTGGCGGTGCGTTCGCAAGATCGACAACCGACCAGGTATACACTACAGTAAGCACGAATGAAACATTTAACGGCAATGCTTCCACTAAGATCTGGAATTTACACAGCCCCGCAGAGATCGTTGACGGCAGTGAACAGGTTTATTTGAACGGCCAAAAGCTGAACCGGGACGATCAATATTCTTTCTTTTACAATGCGAACAGTTCCGGGAAATACGGCGTACTGACCTTTTTCATAATAGTGCCTGCAACAGCCGACGTCATTTCCGTTGATTACAGCTATCAAAGTACCGCAGGGACAGTGACCTCCGTAAGCGAAAAACAAGGCAGTGCGTATAAATTTGGCGGAGTGATCAAGCCTCTTCCAAACCTCGAGCTTGCCGCCGACTACAAGAAAATTGACGCGGATTTCGCGCCTATGGGCGGGACATCCATTCCTCTTGGAAGCGAATTTAAGCATGCTTACACAAAAATGACCCCATTCCCGAGCTTTTGGTCAAGTTTCTGGTTTTCCGGCGATATAAAGGAAAGCAACACGCCAATCAGCAACTATCCTGACAAGTTCTTACATGCTTATGACAGGAATCTTTCGACAGGCTTCAACACATTTGGGGCGGCACAGGTTGATTTCGGGTTCAGGGAATATGTAACCGTAGATGACCCGATATTGCAAAGTAAACCATACATTTATAATAATGATTACAAGTCCCTGGCATATTCACTTACCGTGGTGCCAAGATCATTGAGTTATGGGATGTTTTCCTTTTCCAATAGGAACGACGCAAGAAAGACTTTGTCTTATACCGACACGGAAGACAAGAAGCTTCCTAAGGATTCGATAACGGACTATTATCACACCAATAATACTTTTGAATTTACAAGAAGAGTAAGGTGGGTCCTAGATTATCAGGTGAACCAGCCGAGCACGATATCATATGAAGCAGGAAGCAGGTCGCAGGGAAAAACTGTGGAAAGGCGGGAAACGGATGATCTAAGCTCCAATTTCAATTGGGACCTGACCTTTGGTAATGTAAAGAAACTCTATACGTACTGGAATAAAATAGGGCACAATGAATGTGATTTTGTGCTGGGAACAACAAGGTCGACCATGAACGAAACCTACCATGCCGACTTCGTGCCGATCGACCAGATCACCACAAGCATTGACCACAACCGGCAGGAGACCCCGACCGTCTCAACTGCCTACGGGAACCCGAAGACGGAGCGCACATCAGCCAATATCAGGTTAATGCCTTACTCAAGCACAGCGCTTGGTTGGTCAGGATCAAATGACGACTCTTTGCAGGAGAACGGGGCTAAGACATCGGGTAACGCCAACAATTATTCTATTGACCATACGCCTCTTTCAGGGTCAAATTATAAATTAACCACAAAATACAATTTAGCACAAAGCTTAAGAAAAGCTCCTGTAGGATCCGCTGAGGTCACCACCGACACCAGAACTTTCAGCCAGGATTACAGTATTACGGTCTCTCCCATCCCTGTCTGGTCTGTGACCACAGGGATACTTCAGGAAGATTATACGAACAAGAACGATGCGCCAACATCCCCTCTTGACACGAAATCCCAAAGCCAGACAACAAAGGTTGGATCTTCTTATAAAATGACCAACGATCTGGATTTTTCCGGTAATTACAGCGTTAAGGTTACGAGCATCCCCGGCTTGAGCGCACATAAAGCAATGCTCGACGCTCACGCCATATACAAAATTTTCACCTATGGGACCATAAATTATGACTGGACGGACGAGGAGAACGCAGGCGAGATCCTGGGAGGTTCGTTCGTTGATCAGGATTTTACTAAGATCATACAGTCGCTATCTTTGAACGTAGCAATGCCGCAAAGCGAACAAATG
>JBDRDU010000114.1:0-4110 GCA_043820455.1 bacterium
TGCCATTTTTCGGGCAGGGGGTGAAGGGATTTTGAGAGAAGTTCAAGGTCCTTAACTCTGACGGTCGTCTCGCCCGTTCTTGTCTTGAAGACCGGCCCCTTTATCCCTATAAAGTCGCCGATATCAAGTTTTTCGAAAAGATCGAATTTGTCATGGCCAAGCACATCAAGCTTTACATATATCTGCATCTTTCCTGATCCGTCCTGAATGTGCGCAAAGGCGGCTTTGCCGTGCCCCCGCTTGGCGACCATCCTTCCGGCCATCTTTACTTCTTCGGAACTGACATCTTCGCCTTTAAGGTCCTTGTATTTTTCCATGGCAGCGCTTGCGGATGAATTCCTCTCGAAACGATAAGGATAAGGGTCTATCTTTTTCGCTCTTAATTCGTCAAGCTTGGCCCTTCTAACTTTTAACAATTCCGATAATTCTTCACTCATCTCGCACCTCTTCTCGCTCCTTTAGCTCTTCTAGCTCCTCTATATATAATATTCAATCCCTTCAGCGTCAGGTCCATATCCACAATGTCGATCATTTTCGTCCCGGAAGCTATTGTCTTTGAAAGCCCGCCGGTGGCGATCACTTTTGCCTTCTGCCCCAGTTTTGCCTTGAACCTTTTTATCATCCCTTCGACCATGTCAATATATCCGTAAAAAAGCCCGGACCTCATAGCTTCGACCGTGTCCTGCCCTATCGCGCTCTTCGGCTTTTTGATCTTGATCAAAGGAAGTTTTGCAGCTCTCTCATGCAGAACATCCCTTGATATCGCAAGCCCGGAGGTTATCGCCCCTCCCAAATATCGTCCGTTTCTGTCCAGCGCGCAAAAAGTGGTCGCCGTCCCGAAATCTATTATAACTGCCGGAGAGGCGTATAAACATTTTACGGCAACTGCGTTGATCAGCCTGTCAACGCCGACTTGCTGTTTTTTCTTCAATGCTATCTTAAGGCCTTTGATCGTTTTCCAGCTCACGACTACGGGCCTCACTTTTTGCCGCTTTTCTATGTCCCTGCATATTATTCCGGTCAGGCGCGGTACAACACTGGAAACTATCGCCGCATCCACACGGCCCGTCGCCTTGATTCGGGCATAATGACCTGTTAGTATCCGTTGCTTGCCGGTCAACCTATTTTTATTGAATAGTCCGAGAACGATATTTGTATTGCCAATGTCAACTGCAAGCAGCATAAACTTGAGAAAATTATATCACAAAAAAAGTGAAATTCCTTGAGAAAACGACCGATAAATAAGCGTAAGGAATAAACAATGAACACAATCAAATTAAATAAAACGAACAGCCCGAAAGAATTATATGTAAGGGTCTTTAGTCTTGCCTCAAAGAAAAACGCGGATGTCGACATTTCAAGGATAAAAGAAGAATACGACAATGAAGAGAGCAGGATAAAGCACTTGAACCTTTTTTCCGGAGGCGGGCTCGGCGCTTCCGTCGGACTTATTGCATGTTTTGCCATAGCTGCCGTCGGAGTACCAATGTCCTCGCCTGAGGTTTTCACCCTGGTCGGCGGATCGCTCCTATTTGGCGTTGTCGCCGGATTTATACTCTACTAAAGCCCCCAAGACCCGTTCCATGTCACCCGGTATCTCAGCCCTGAACTCCAAATATTTTCCTGTTATAGGATGATCAAGCTCAAGCCTGCTTGCGTGAAGCAGCTGCCTTAACGCGCCGAACTCGTCCTTCTTCTTTGAATAAGTTTTGTCGCCGACAACAGGATGCCCTATATAAGAAAGGTGCACTCTGATCTGGTGGGTCCTCCCCGTTTTCAGGTCCAGTTCAACAAGCGTGTAACCGTTTCCGCCTGAGGCGGATCCGCCTTTGGCGGAGAACTTTTTAATTACCCTGTAATGCGTCAATGCTTCACGCTTTTTCAGGTTCGCCGAATTTATCACGGCCATTTTCTTCCTGTGCACAGGATGCCTTCCGAGAGGCGCGTCTATTACACCTGAATCGCTCTTCATCTCGCCATACACAAGCGCCAGATATATCTTCTTTACTTCTCTGCTCTTTATCTGTCTGGCAAGGTTTATGTGCGCTTCATTGTTCTTCGCGAAAACAATTAGCCCCGATGTGTCTTTATCAAGCCGGTGGACCACTCCCGGACGGATACTCCCGCCAATGCCGGAAAGGTCCCTGCAGTGATGAAGAAGAGCGTTCACAAGAGTATGCTCCGCATTTCCCGCGGCAGGATGAACGACAATACCCGGAGGCTTATTTATGACGATGATATCCTTGTCCTCATAGATTATGTTAAGAGGAATGTCTTCCGGTCCAGCCTTGATTTCTTTTGCAGGAGGCACTTTCACAATTATCCTGTCATCCGTTTTGATCCTGTAGCCGTGCTTTGCGGGTCCGTTATTCAGCTTAACCTGACCGCCTTTAATTAATTTGTCCACCTGCGACCTGGACAAGCCGATCTCCCTTGAAAGAAATACATCAAGCCTTTCCCTGAGCGCGTTCGGTTTTACTGTTATGTCGTATTCTTTTTCCATAATGCATATGAAGAAATAACGAATATCAGGACGGTCAGCAGCTGATTTGGGGTAAAAATGGAAATGTGGACGGGGCTGTAGCGGATGAATTCCAGCAGGAACCTGTAAATGGAATAGAACAATAACGCGAGCAGGAATATCTGGCCGTCAAACTTTTTCCTGCCGTAAAGATAGATCAAAATAAAAAAAATAATGAGGCCGGATATCGACGAGTAGATCTGGGTCGGTTGTTCGATCCCGAATAATTTTACGCCGTAACAGCAGCCGTTTAGAAAGCAGCCTATTCTGCCGATGGCGTATCCGAGCATCGCAGCGGGAGCTCCCGCGTCAAGAAGCTTCCAGATATCGACCTTGTGGCTTCTGGCATATGCAAGCGTCGCAATGACAACCCCGCAAAAACCCCCGATGAAAACAAGCCCCCCCTGATTCACATAAAAGATCGAGAGCGGATCATTCTTATATGTAGTGAAGAAAGCCGCGACATAAAACAGTCTCGCGCCGACGATCGCCGACACGACAACATACATGAAAAGATCAAGGAGTGTCTGTTCTTTTATCCCTTCGCGTTCGCCGTAGCGCAGGAATACCGCGAGCCCGGCAAGAAATCCGACCGCCACCATAAATCCCCACGAATACACATTAACAGGCCCGATTCTGCAGAGTATCGGATGCATTATTTCCTCTTTAAGAACAGGTCAAAAATGATAAGGAAAACTCCCAGGTTTATTGCGATGTCAGCAAAGTTAAACACCGGGAAGACCCTGAAGTCTATGTAATCTATGACGCGGCCGAAGAATACCCTGTCAAACAAATTGCCCAGGCTTCCCCCCATTATTATCGCAAGATAGATCTTTAACAGGATTTCTTCTTTTTTGGCGCTTGCATAAAAATAAATGACTATGGCGCAGATCGCGACGCCGATCAAAACAAGCGGAAGCCTTTGGTCGGGGAAAAGACCGAATGCAACGCCGGAATTCAGGACATACGTAAGATGGAGAAACCCCTTTATTATCGGCACCGATCCTGCGGGCGCCAGGAAGGTTGAGGCTGCGGCTTTTATGGATAGATCTATCGCGAAAACAAAAAAGGCGACAAGATAGAACAACTACATTCCTCCGGAATCCAGTTTGATCTTTGTTCCTTCTTTCAGGTAGGCATTGACCGTTTCTACAAGCTGAGCTATCTGCTGCCCTACAAAGGGAAGTGTTATCAGGTGGGACAATATCTTCGTGAGGATTATCATTATGACGGCTAAAATGACCGTCATGCCGATAGCAATACCGAATCCTCTCGTTATTCCGGCAAGAAGGTTCGTAGAAAGTATTCTCCAGGGGCTGCCAACGAATTTCACATATTCCTGGATGTTCGCCTTCTCAAAATGCGAGGCAAGCTTTTCTACATTCTTGTTCAATTTATCCAGCATCGTTAAGTCTTTCTCTTCCATATTATGTTCCTTCCTGCCACGAGGCTAAATATTTTTTTTGTTCATCCGTCAGGACATCCACCGACACGCCCATGGACCTTAATTTCAGAGCGGCGATGTTCTGGTCTATTTCTTTCGGGACCGGATACACTTTTTTCTCGAGCATCTTTCCGTTCTTCGCTAT
>JBDRDU010000115.1:0-18051 GCA_043820455.1 bacterium
CGGCGTTCTTTTTCCCATTTTCTTTCGCTGCAGAAAGAAAATGGGCGGGAAAGAAGAAGGGATTTAAATAAAATCGACAAGCTAAACACGGAAGGGCAGAGCCCATCGTCACGAAAACCATAGTTTATCATTGCCGCCGGCTCACCTACAGGCGGCGGTTGACAGGGTGCGCGCGAAATGCTAAGATTAGCACTCTCTTAGCTGGAGTGCT
This sequence comes from bacterium, assembly GCA_043820455.1. Lineage (GTDB taxonomy): Bacteria > Margulisbacteria > WOR-1 > CAVSGV01 > CAVSGV01 > JBDRDU01. Next base: position 212 of record JBDRDU010000115.1, read on the forward strand.
AAAATGAAGACATTGGATCCAAGAAAACAAAAAATACTCGGTACCGTGGTGAACGACTACCTTCACTGCGCCGAACCGGTCAGCTCGGAAAAGATATCCAAAAAATACATGCGCGATGTCTCATCTGCGACCATAAGGAATGAAATGGCGGAGCTGGAGGAAGACGGATTCCTTACGCACCCCCACCCTTCCGCCGGAAGGATCCCCTCGGACCTCGGATATCGATACTTTGTGGACCAGCTGATGAAATTAAGGAGCTTGACCCAAAAAGAGATCGAATTCATAGAAAAAGAATATAAGAAGGCCGGGAAAAACCTTGAACAGCTCCTTCCCGCGACCTTAAAAATAGCAGCCACCCTCTCCCATCTGCTGGCTGTCATAACAGCCCCCAACCTTCCCTTAAAGGTGATCTCAAGCGGGATGGCGAACATAGCGAACCAGCCGGAATTCAGCGACGCAGAGCACATAAAGAACATACTTAGCGTCATAGAGCACGAGGACCTTGTCTCGCATATAATCGACGACAGCGCACAGGAAGATGACATTACGATAAGGATCGGCTCGGAGATCAAGCATAAAAAAATAAAGGACTGCAGCATAGTCATTTCAAAATATGACCTTTTCGGCGAGTCCATAGGAACGATAAGCATTATCGGGCCGACGCGCATGACCTACAGCAAGGTAACGGCCATTGTTGACGCGGTCTCAAAAACATTAAAGAACATTCTGTCGGAGGACGCGAAAAGTTGACAAAAAAGACAGAGATCGAGCATCTTAAGGAACAGCTGGCGGAAAAAGAAAAACTGATCGAAGAGCAGAAGAATAAGTTTCTCAGGGCCCTGGCCGATCTTGATAACTACAAAAAAAGAGCGGCCCTGGCAAAGGATGAGCTGATAAAATACTCGAACGAGCTGCTCGTGAAAGAGCTGCTCCCCGCAATTGACGGTTTTGCAAGGGCGCTGGAATTTGCGAAGAAAGCGGACAATGAGGATCTGGTAAAAGGCATCTCTCTCATTAAAAAACAGGTGGAGGACGCTTTAGCAAAATTCGGCGTCAGAGAGATCGAGGCCGCCGGAAAGCCGTATGATCCGCACTTTCACGAAGCGATCTTGATGAAAGAGTCGGAGAAAGAGCCGGGGATTATATTGGAAGAAATGCAAAAGGGCTATACCCTGCACGAGAGACTTTTAAGGCCGTCGATGGTAATTGTATCAAAGTTAAAGGAGGGAAAAAAATGAGCAAGATCATAGGTATCGATCTCGGAACAACGAACAGCTGCGTTGCGGTGATGACCGGAGGGGAACCTGTCGTCATACCGAATTCGGAAGGCGGGCGCACCACCCCATCCATCGTGTCATTTTTAAAGGACGGCTCAAGGGTTGCGGGACAGGTGGCAAAACGCCAGTCGATAACCAATCCCGAGCATACGGTGTTCTCCATAAAAAGGTTCATGGGCAGGCTTTACAACGAGGTCAGCTCCGAAATAAAGCTCGTACCGTACCATGTGGTGGAGGGAAGCAAGGGCGAGGTAAAAGTGAAGATAGACGACAAAGATTACAACCCACCGGAAATATCCGCGATGATACTGCAGAAAATGAAGCAGTCGGCGGAGGATTTTCTCGGGGAAAAAGTGACCAAAGCCGTGATCACGGTGCCGGCTTATTTTAACGACAGCCAGAGGCAGGCAACGAAAGACGCGGGACAGATAGCTGGGCTTGAAGTGATGAGGATAATAAACGAGCCCACGGCCGCGGCGCTCGCTTACGGGTTGGACAAAAAGAAGAACGAGAAAATAGCGGTGTTCGACTTGGGCGGCGGGACCTTTGACATTTCCATCCTTGAAATAGGCGAAGGCGTGTTCGAGGTCAAGTCAACGAACGGCGACACTCACCTGGGCGGGGACGATTACGACCAGAAGATCATCGACTGGCTTGCCGCGGAATTCAAAAAAGAGCAGGGAATAGACCTATCAAAGGACAGGATGGCGCTCCAGAGACTGAAGGAAGCGGCGGAAAAAGCAAAAATAGAGCTTTCAACTGTCTCTGAAACAGAGCTCAACCTCCCTTTCATAACCGCTGACGCAGCGGGTCCGAAACATCTTGTCCTGAAACTTTCCAGGTCAAAACTTGAACAGCTTGTATCGGCGCTCAATGACAGGCTCATAGGCCCGTGCCAGAGGGCGCTTGCAGATGCCGGGCTTTCGGCAAGCGAGATAGATGAAGCGATCCTTGTCGGCGGAATGACAAGAATGCCGAAGGTGATCGAGATCGCGAAGAACATTTTCGGCAAGGAACCCCACAAGGGCGTCAATCCCGATGAAGTGGTAGCCGTAGGCGCCGCGATACAAGGGGGCGTGCTTGCGGGAGAAGTAAAAGAGCTCGTGCTCCTGGACGTAACGCCGCTGACGCTTGGGATAGAGACCCTGGGCAGCGTAATGACGCCTTTGCTGGAGCGGAACACGACCATCCCCACATCCAAGTCGCAGGTATTCTCGACCGCGGGCGACGGCCAGACATCCGTCGAGATCCATGTTCTTCAAGGAGAGAGGCCCATGGCCGCCGACAACAGGACGCTTGGAAGGTTCCACCTTGACGGAATACCGCCGGCACCGAGAGGCGTTCCGCAAATTGAAGTGTCCTTTGACATAGACGCGAACGGCATCCTTAATGTTTCCGCAAAGGATAAAGGGACCGGAAAACAGCAGAAGATAACCATCACTGCGTCATCGGGCCTGAAGAAGGATGACATAGAAAAAATGAAAAAGGAGGCGGCGGCGCACGAAACAGAAGATAAAAAGAAGAAAGAAGAGATCGAATTAAGGAACCAGGCCGACGCTCTCGCCTACACGGCCGAAAAAACGCTGAAAGAGGCCGGCGACAAAGTGTCAAAGGACAAAAAGGAAAAAGTCGAGGGATCGATAAAGGCAGTAAAGGATTCACTTGCCCTCCCTGACATTGACAAGATAAGAGCGGCGTTCGAGCAACTGCAGAAGGATATTTACGAGGTATCGGCAGAGCTCTACAAGGACAAAGGCGGGACACCCTTCGACTCCGCTCAGGGTAAAGAGGGCAAGACAGAAGGCAAAGCAGAAGACAAAAAAGACGACAAGACAATGGACGCGGAATTTAAGGAAAAAGAATAATTAATTGTGAAACGCGACTATTATGAAATTCTCGGCATATCAAAAAATGCTTCGACCGATGAGATAAAAAAAGCATACAGGACCCTCGCAAGAAAATTCCATCCCGACGTGAACAAAGAGCCCGGAGCAGAAGCCAAGTTCAAGGAGATCAACGAGGCTTACTCCGCGCTCTCCGACAGCGGCAAAAGAGCTCAGTACGACCAGTTCGGCCAGGCGGGTCCGCAATTTGGCGGAGCGGGCTTTGAGGGATTTGATTTCAGCGATCTCTTCAGGGGCGGGTTCGCCCCCGAATTCGGAGGGAGCCCTTTTGAGGACCTTTTTGAGACGTTTTTCGGCGGAGGAGGAAGGCGCAAGACAGGCCCAAGGCGCGGCGACGACCTGCAGTACGACATGAACATCACTCTGGAAGAGGCCGCCAAAGGGCTCGAAAAAGAAATAGAGATCCCGCATTATGTGGCCTGCCAGACCTGTAAAGGAAGCGGAGCGCGGCCAGGGACAAGTCCCGTAAAGTGCGGCACCTGCAAGGGTTCGGGCCAGGTAAGACGCGCGCAAAGAACGATGCTCGGAAGTTTTACTCAGATAACCCCCTGCCCCGACTGCCAGGGAACAGGAGAAGTCATAACATCCCTTTGCGTTGAATGCCACGGAAAGGGACAGGTAAAGAAACTCCATAAGGTTGGGCTTAATGTCCCCGCGGGAGTTGATACCGGCAACAAATTGCGCATTCCAAAGGCCGGTGATGCCGGAGAATCCGGCGGAGGTCCCGGGGATCTTTACATATTCATTACAGTGAAAAGACATTCGCTGTTCGAGCGGGACGGCGTGGATATCCATTACAAAGCCCTTCTTTCTTTTTCTCAGGCCTCGCTCGGCACGGAACTGGAAGTCCCTACTATCGACGGCAAAACACTCCTTAAGGTCCCCGCCGGAACGCAGCCGAACACGGTTTTGAGAATGAAAGAAAAAGGTATGCCCCACTTGAACAGCCGCGCAAGGGGCGACCAGTATGTTCACATAGAGATCGAGACGCCGATCAATTTAACCAGGGAACAGAGTGATCTCCTGAAAAAATTCGCGCAAATGCGGGGGGAAGCGAAAAAATGATACCGAGAGTGTTCGCTGCTTCCGCCGCCCTGATAGAAGGAAGCGACGTGAACTATCTGAAGAACGTGCTGAGGCTTAAGGTCGGCGACGAAGTGATCGTGATAGACAATAAGAACAAAGAATATTCCTCCAGGATCGAGTCATTTGAAAAAAAATCCATAAAACTCGGGCTTACTGCAGAACTGCGCCCCAGATCGGGCTCCAAAGTTAATGTGACCATCGCGCAGGGCCTCCCTAAAAATCCGAAGATGGACATTGTGGTGCAAAAAGCGACGGAGCTTGGAGCGGCAAAAATAATTCCCATGAAGACCGAGCGAAGCATCGTTAAGGTTTACAGTGAAAAAGAGAAAAGCAAAGTAGATCGATGGCAGAAGATAGCCAAGGAAGCAGCCGAGCAATCTGGAAGGCTATCCATTCCGCTCGTCGAAAAGATACAGGACCTTAAGGAAGTTCTGGGATCGTGCAAGGACTGTGACGGACGCGTAATTCTCTGGGAAATGGAAAAAGCCATGACCATCAAGGCATTCCTGCAGGCGAACAAAGGCATAAAGGACCTTTTTGTCCTTATCGGGCCCGAAGGCGGCTTCTCGCATGACGAAGTTGAGCTCGCAAAAAAGAACGGCTTCACGACGGTGTCCATCGGAAGCCGCATATTAAGGACGGAAACGGCTTCAGCTGCCGTACTTTCAATGATCAATTATGAATTTGAACTGTAAGCTCGCATGCAAAAAATAGCCTTCTATACCCTCGGCTGCAGGTCCAATCAATACGAGACCGACATAATGAAAAAAGCCTGCTCCGCCGCGGGCTTTGAGGTGGTCCCTTTCAAAGAGCAAGCTGACATCTACATCATTAACACATGCACGGTAACGGGGAACGCCGATAAAAAATCGCGCCACGCCGTCAGGTCCGCAAAAAAAAGGAACGCACAAGCAAGGATCATCGCGACCGGCTGCTCTATTGAAACAGGAAACTTTAATCTGCAAGAAGCCGATATTGTTCTGGCCAACAAAGATAAGTTCAATGTTGCTAAATATATTGGAGATGGGAGACACGAGATGCGAGATGCAAAAATACTCACATCTCTTCCTGTGCGCGCTAATTTGATGATCGAGAACGGCTGTGAAAATTTCTGCAGCTACTGCATCGTGCCTTTTGTCAGGGGAAAAGTGGTCAGCAAACCTTTCGAGCAAGTGATGACCGAGGCAAAGCAGATGGTTAAAGATGGGGTAAAGGAGATAATTCTGACAGGAATAAATTTGGGCGAATATAAATTTGATCTCATATCTCTCCTCGATGATCTTTCCAAAATTGACGGACTGCTCAGGATAAGGCTGTCATCCATTGAGCCGATGTATATAACCGATGAGCTGATCGATGTCATCAAAAAAAATCCGAAGGTCTGCAAGCACCTGCACATACCCATGCAAAGCGGAGATGATAATATACTTAAAGCGATGAACCGCAACTATACTTCAAAGGACTTTCTACAATTGATAAATAAGATAAAAAGAACAGTGAAGGACATAGCCGTTACGACCGATATCATCGTCGGATTTCCCGGGGAGGATGAAAAGGCATTCAGGAGCACCTGCAAACTTGTTGATAAGATCCAGTTCTCAAGGATCCACATATTCCCCTACTCCGACAGACCCGGCACGGCGGCCTTCAACTTTAAGGATAAGATAGGTCCAAAAACCATCTCCGCAAGGCATGAAAAACTGGAGGAATTAAGGGATAAATATATGCTTAAATTCTTCAGATCGTTCGAGAAAAAGCCCCTGGAAGTGCTTATAGAGCAAAGAGACAGGAAATCCGGCATGCTTGAGGGGCTGACAAGCAACTACATAAGAGTGTTTATTGAAGGCTTGCCCCGCTGCAGGCGGGGTGACGATATGAGTGATGAATCCATAGGACGGCTGATCTTGGCCAAATTCTCCACCAAAGGCATTCAAGGCGAGAATGTAATTGCATTCCCTATTCTGATATAATACCCGAATATGAAGCTGATCCACATAGCCGACACCCATTTAGGCCATTCCGCATACAGAAAGATATCAGAGAACGGCTTTAACCAGCGCGAGGAGGACGTGATCCTCTCTTTCCTGGACGCGGTAGATAAGATAATAAGCATGAGGCCGGACGTCGTCCTTCATTGCGGTGACCTTTTTGATTCAGTAAGGCCGACCAACAGGATATTAAGGATCGGCATAGAGCAGCTTCTCAGGATATACAATGCCAAGATCCCCCTGGTCCTGATATCCGGCAACCATGAAACCCCCAAACAAATTTATAAAGGGAGCATATATTCGATCTTTGAGGCGCTTCCTCTCGATAAAAAACTTTTCAACATCATTTACAAGGATAAATATGAGACCGTCCTGTTCGACGGACTTACGGTGCATACCATCCCCCAATGCTCGAACGATGGAATATTCAAAAGTGAATTGAATAAGATCAAATTGAACCCCGGCACGAAGAACGTCCTCATGCTTCACGCGGGGGTATCCGGCATGAGAGAATTCAGCCACGGCGAATCAAACGAGCTTCTTGTGGATTATGATTGGCTGAACAAGTCGGGATTTGACTACGTCGCCCTGGGGCATTATCACGGATACGTCAATGTCGCAAAAAATACCTGGTTCTCCGGCTCGACCGAGCGAATGAGCTTTAACGAGGTCGGGTCGGCAAAAGGTTTTCTTGAAGTTGACCTCGCCAAAGAAGCCAGGACAAATTTGATCCAGGTCAAGACAAGGATAATGATAGACATGCCGGCCATCGATGCAGCGGGCAAGGATTCCGTAGCCCTGCTCGACGAAATAATTTCCCTGATAGAAAAAGAAGAACCCTCCGGAAAAATAATACGCTTGACCGTAAAGAACGTCCCTCCGCACGTAATGAGCTCCCTCGACACAAAAAAGATCCGGGAGATCGCGAAGGATGCCGTGCATTTCGAACCAAGATACGAGAAGTTGAACGAAGAAGGAAAACTTGAAGAGGTCAAGATATCTTCGGGCGGCATAAGGGAAGAATTCGGGTCGTTCCTTGATGCTTCATCGGGAATGGAAGAAAAGGACCGCAAGAACTTTTTCCGGCTGTGGGCCCAGGAATATGACAAGGTCGCGAAAGAAGAGGAAGAGCAAAAGCAGTGAGATTAAAATCGCTTTCGCTGAAAAATTACAGGCAATACAAGGATTCGACGGTCGAGTTCGGGGACGGACTGACCGGCGTGATCGGCCTTAATGGCGCCGGCAAATCGACGCTTATGGAAGCGATCGCATGGACCCTATACGGCCCAAATGCAGCAAGGACGGGCAAAGAAGGGATAAAGAGGGCCACGGCCCCGCTTACATCCAGCGTCGAAACGCAGCTGATAATGGATATAGGAGGGACGGAATATAAGATAGTGCGGGTGCTTAAAGGCTCCTCCCAAACTGCCGATGCCTCAATATTTGCCGCAGGGCGTCTTATCGCCGATTCCGTAAAAGGGGTGGAAAAAGAGGTCAGCTATCTTTTGGGAATGGACTGGAAAAGTTTCTATACCAGTTTTTTCGCCAGACAAAAAGAGCTTAACGCTTTGACCGATCTCACCCCCGCATCCAGGCGCGATACCATAATAAGGATGCTGCGCATTGACGCGGTGGACAAGGTCGTTGACGCCGTAAAAAAACAGATCAAGGACAAGAAGCTTGAACTGGACCTTCTTAAAAAGAAGGTGGTCATAAAGGCGCCGACAGAACTGCTTGCCGAAAAAATGGTCATCGAAAGGAACATTGAGAAACTTGAAAAAAGCTTAAAGGTAGTAGGGACAGAAATAAACAAACTGGAAGCAACCATTGCTAAGTTTAAAGCGAAATTCGACGAGGAGCGCGCCATATCAAATAAATATTTTGAGTTCGAGAAAAAAAGGACAGGGTTGGAGGGAAGGTTGACAGGCCTTTCAAAGAGGGAATCGGAGCTTAATGACCAAATCGTCGAAGCGAGGAAATTGGACAAGGAATTCGCAAAGATCGAAAAAGCATACAAAGAATACTCTGACCTGGAAAAGCAGCAAAAAAAACTTGCGATAGCAAGAGAATCGGAGATCCAGTCCGGGGAAAGAAAGCTCGAAGAGCTCCGGGACAAATTCAAGGAGCTGGGCAAGAACAAAAAGCTGCTCAAAGCGGGGCAGCCCTGCCCTACCTGCGGCCAGCTGATAAAAGACGGAAGGATCATCGAGGAACATATTGACGAGGAAATGGAAAAAATAAAGGCCGAGGGTGAAACGGTAAAAGCCATGTTAAAGGCCCTGAAAGAAGAGAAAAAAGCATCGATCAAGGAGCTTAAATTCGACTTTGAAGAATACACCCGCATCTCCAAACGCCTTGCGGAGCTTGAAGAAGACCATGAAAGATATCAGGAAGTAAAAGCCAAGCTGAACGAAAAAAACAGGGCGGATGTAATGCTTGCGCGCGTCACTCAAGAGCGGAAAGACCTTGAAGCGGAATTGAAAAAGGTGCTTGCGGACACAAAAGAGCTGCCTTATGACGCGAAAAAACATGAACAGATCACGGAAGAATTTGATGCCGCCAACACCGCGCTAAGCAGGGAATACAACGGCAGGAACGACCTCAGGCTTGAGATAGAAAGGCTTGCCACACAGGTCAAAGAAAAACAAAGGGAGATCGATGAAGCCGAGGAAACCAAAAAGAGCATAGATAAATTGACCCTTAATCAGGAAGAGCAGGAAAGGTTCATAAATCTTGTTACCGATTACAGGCAGTTCCTTATATCAAGGATCAGGCCGAAGCTATCAGAGATCTCTGGAAGCCTGCTGGCGGAACTGACGGCGGGGAAATATACCGGGGTCGAGCTTGACGAGGAATACAACCTGTTCATTTACGACGGCAACGCCAAGTATCCCCTCCCCCGCTTCTCGGGCGGAGAGGCGGACATAGCGAACCTCTGCCTCAGGCTTGCCATATCACAGCTCATAGCCGGATCAAGCGGGACAGAAACGGGATTCATAATACTGGACGAGATATTCGGCTCACAGGACATCCATCGAAAGTCCCTTATCATTCAGGCGCTGAACAATCTCTCAAGGAAATTCCGCCAGATAATCTTGATAACCCATGTGGAAGACATAAAAGATACGGTGGAGAATATAATTGAGATCGCGGAGAACGAAGAAGGTGTAAGTTATATCAAGGCCTGACGGCAGGGACTCGATACAATATTATTTGATGACCGCCTTGTCAACGCCGTCCATTTCAGCCAGATGCACGATCACACTCTCATCAGCGGCAGTAGAGATCTTTTTGCCCACATAATCAGGGTTTATCGGAAGCTCCCTTAATCCGCGGTCAATCAATGCAACAAGCTGGATCTTTGAAGCCCTGCCATAATCGGCAAGGCCGTCCATCGCGGCCCTTATGGTCCTGCCGGCGTAAATAACGTCGTCAACAAGTATGACCACCTTGCCGTCCATGGAAAAAGGGATATCGGATCTTTTAACTTCGATCTCGCGGCCTTTTTCCCTGAAATCGTCCCTGTGCAGCGACACGTCAAGCGCTCCCACCGGAACTTTGACTTTTTCCGTCCCTTCTATGAGCTTTGAGAGCCTGTTAGCGAGAGGAAGACCCCTGTTCAAGATGCCGATAAGGACAACATTCTTTATTTCCTTATTCGCTAAGACGATCTCCTTCGCAATGCGCTTTAACGCCTGCGATATCTCGTCCTTGTCCATTACTGTCTTTTCATTTGCAGTGCTCATGTTTCCCCCATTATACACCTATTGCGGCGCTTACAAAACTTTCAAAGTCCAGGATCATATCCCTAAGCCCTCTCTCCGAACTGCTTTCATAATAAACGCGGATCATCGGTTCCGTGCCGGAAGGCCTGGCAAGGATCCAGCTTTCATCGTCGAACACCATCTTTACGCCGTCCACTTTTGAAATATGGCTCAATTTCGCCCCCGCGGACCTTGGGAGCGGTTCTGTTTCAAGAAGCTTCATGAGCGCTTCCTTGGAAGATGGGGTCAGCTTAAGGTTTACCCTTCTGTCATAGAAATGGCCGTACTTATCCGAAATATCTTTCATTATCTGCGACAATGGCTTCTTGTATCTGGCTATCATCTCGCAGATAAGAAGGTTGGCCAGGATACCGTCTTTTTCCGGTATGTGATCCCCTATCGTAAGCCCGCCGCTTTCTTCCCCACCGATCACGACCGGCTCCTTCAACATTATCTGCGCGATATGCTTGAAGCCGACGGGGGTTTCATGGACCTTTATCCCGTGATTGTCGGCGATCGCATTTATCATGTGCGTCGTGGCTATGCTTTTAACGACCGAGCCGGACTCTCCCCTTTCATCCACCAGATAGGCGAATAACGCCGAAATGACCCGATTGGCGCTTATGTAATCCCCTTTTTCGTCCATAACGCCGAACCTGTCGGCATCCGGGTCGGTGGCAAGGCCGGCGCTGCATTTTTCTTTCACGACCGATGCCTTGAGCTCCTTTAAATGGTCGCCTATCGGCTCAGGCGTTATCCCCCCAAAAAGCACGTCGCGGAATCCGTGTATCACGATAACTTCGCATCCGGCTTTCTGCAGGATCTTGTCCAGATAATCCCTTCCCGTTCCCCAGAGCGGATCATAAGCGACCTTTAACTTTGCTTTCCTTATCGCGTCAAGGTCCACCATTTCTTCAAGGTGTTTGAGATACCTGTTCGTGGGATTGAACCTTTCGATCTCAAGCGATGCTTTCGTCTGCGGGTGGTTATTTAAATTTTTCTCGATCTCGTCCATGATGGCAGAAGAGGCCGGCCCTGCATAATCCGGTATGAATTTAATTCCGCAGTACTGCGACGGATTATGGCTGGCCGTTATCATTATGGCTCCGCCCGCTTTTTTGTCTTTCACCGAAAAGGCCAGGACAGGGGTCGGGGTATCGCGGTCCGTCATGTAACAGAGTATGCCGTTGGAATGCAGTACTTTCACAACTTCTTCGGCATAATGCTCGGCAAGGAATCTTGTGTCATATCCCACAATGATGCCTCTTTTTGCGAGCTTATGATCGTTCACGTAAGAAGCGATGGCTTGCGCCACTATCCTTACGTTCTGGAACGTGAACTCATCCGATATTACAGCGCGCCATCCGTCGGTTCCGAATTTTATAGCCATATTTCCTTCTTTTTCAACGGAGAGGGTGGGATTCGAACCCACGATACCTTGCGGTATACACGCTTTCCAAGCGTGCGCTTTCGGCCGCTCAGCCACCTCTCCCTATTTCATTTAACAGTATAAGTATAACACAAAACCGCTAAACTCTTGGTTTTGGGACGATCCTGTATTTACCCGGGGCAAGATCGCCAAGCACCATCGGCCCGATCGATACTCGCACCAAACGCAGGCAGGGAAGCCCTACCGCGGCGGTCATTTTCTTTATCTGATGGTTCTGCCCTTCCATTATGGATAATTCTATCCATGATGTCGGGACATTTTTCCTGAACCGGACAGGTTTCGGCCTTTCCCATAATTTAGGCTCATCGATCTGCTTTACTTTTGCCGGAAGAGTAAGCCTTCCCTGCAACAACACGCCTTTTTTAAGCTGTGTTAATTGTTCGGGCTGCGGGATCCCTTCAACTTGAGCCCAATATGTCTTGTACATCCTGTTCTTCGGGCTGGCCAGCCAGTGGTTAATGTCCCCGTCATTTGTGAGCAGAAGCAGCCCTTCGCTGTCCATATCAAGCCGCCCGACGGGATATATCTGCTTTATGGGGATGTATTTCTTCAGAGTAGGCCTGCCCAGGTCGTCAGTATACTGGCACAATACTCCGTAGGGCTTGTTCAATAATACGTAGATCAAATGAGGTTCTTTTTTCATGGTATTTAACTCGCTTTATTTGGTACCTTTTGGACAAAATTTAAACTTTTTTGACGAAAATCCGGGCTGCGAACTTTAACGTTCCACCCCATCGCCGAATTTTGTGCCAGTGAAACTGGCGCGCCGCCTATTTTAATTCGTTAATTTTATTCGGCAATTCTTCCAACAACCTTTTAATATGCCTGACGAGATAAACCCTTTTGTCTCCATAATAAAAAGCTATATCGTCTTGATATTCATTGCCTAATAAAATATTTTCTCCAGTTTTAACTGCGCTAGAACATTTACCAACAAAAACATTAAAAACAAATTTTACATTTAGATTGCTTATATAATTTCTTGGGCTATCGCAATGACATGCGGCGTTTCGCAAGTTGTTCACTAAACCTGTAACATCTTTGATTTTTTGGTCAACTTGAACATCATCTGTCCAAATTATTCCGTTATTCTTTTTGCGTAATTTTTGAAGAATGTAATCCAGTCGGATCAAAATTTCAACAAAGGCGGACTGCGTAAAAGTTTGATGTTTGATAAAAATCTGCGAATTAAAAAGTTCCACACATCTTTGTGTTTCAAAAAGTAAATCCCGTTTCAATAAATCTAAATCATTCACATTAAAACCTCTGTCGAACATACTTTTAGTCCTTAGTGTGAGTGTGAGTAATTAGTATTGAGTTTTTGATCTTTTGGCTTTACTCAAGACTAACTACTCATGCTCACACTCATTACTTTACACGGAGGGAGTGGGATTTCCCGCCTACATTTCATTGCGGCGGGACAAGCGAACCCACTTCCAGTTAATTCGGAGGGAGCAGGATTTGAACCTGCGATACTGTTTCCAGTATACTCGCTTTCGAGGCGAGCGCTTTCAACCGGGCTCAGCCATCCCTCCTTAAGTCATCAGCAACTTTTTAAAAGCTTCTCCGCCCTTATACTGTTTTATCTGCCGCTCTCTTAAATAAGCTTCTTTACGCGTTTTATATGCTTCGTAATATACGATTTCCCACGGCCCTTTATTCTTCGTCGATCTTACCCTGTTTGAGTTATGGCTTCTTAACCTCTTATTAAGATCCTCTGAATACCCAGTATAATGTCTTCCGTTAAGATTTCTTAAAATATATACGTAATACACGCTTTTGCCGCTTCCTTATATTGAATATATAATAATGTTTTGCGGCACCCCGCAGTTCCGCCCTTGGCGGAACTGGCGGTGGCCAAGCGTGCGCTTTCGGCCGCCCACCGCCTGCGGCGGGGTCCCGCCATAAGGCGGGATCGGCCACCTCTCCTTATCGCACCCTGAGTCTCTTAAAAAACTTTTTGAGTATCTTCGAACATTCGGCTTTCATGATGCCCGAAGTTACTTTAACCCTGTGATCCAAATGCCCGGAAGAAATAATATTCATTACGCTTCCGCATGCTCCGGCTTTCGGGTCATCCGCGCCGTAAACAAGCTCTTTTATCCTTGAATGGACCACGGCCCCCGCACACATCAGACACGGCTCAAGCGTTGTATACAACACGGCTTTATTAAGCCTCCAGCTCCCGAGCTTTTTTCCCGCCTTTTTTAAGGCCAGTATCTCGGCGTGCGCCGTGGGATCAGCAAGCGATTCCCTTAAATTATGCGCTCTTGCAATGATCTTGCCGTCCACCGCAACCACCGCTCCGACAGGGACCTCGTCTTTTTTGAACCCTTTTTCCGCCTCGGCACGCGCCGCTTTCATCAGTTTTTCATGGGACACGGGGTAATTTTACTCTATTTTACAGGCCAAAACAATATGGTATACTTCTGCCATCATGGCGATCGAAGTATATGTAGATGGAGCTGCGCGCGGCAATCCCGGACCTGCAGGCATAGGTATCGTTATAAAAGACGGCTCTAGGGTGCTCGGGGAGATCGGCGCGTATATCGGAAAAACCACCAACAATATAGCCGAATACCTTGCCCTGATAAGAGGCCTGGAAGAAGTGCTTGTCCGGGGATTCAGGTCGGCAAGTTTTTTTTCTGACAGCGAGCTCCTTGTTAAGCAATTGAACGGCGAATATAAAGTAAAGCATGAAAATCTGGTGCCTCTGCATTATCATATCCTTACCCTCATAGACAGGATGAAGGATTTTTCCATCAAACATGTGACCAGAGACAAAAATGCCCATGCTGACAAGATGGCGAATGAAGGAATAGACCTTCACGATCAAACAGCTCCTCTTTTTTCGCCGAAGGCCTGCCAGAGGCAGGCAGGCGGATCCGCCTATGGCGGAAAAACTATTTAAATAGTATAATCCAATTGAGCAGCCCGGGTAGTCGCCCCGGCTTTATGCCGAGGGAGGAAAGTCCGGACTCCGAGGGCAAGGGTGCCTCCTAACGGGAGGTCCCCGATGAAAATCGGGGAAGGAAAGTGCCACAGAAAATATACAGCCAACTCGGTCCTTAAAGGATCGAAGGCGAAGGTGAAAACGGGAGGTAAAAGCTCCCGACGGTCTGACCGGTAACGGTCGCGTGGTAAACCCCACCCGGAGCAAGGCCAAAATTAGCGAGTACGGCCCGTACGTTATGAGCTTAAGTAGGCCGCAAGGATCCTGATGGCGACATCAGGACAAGACAGATGACTACACAAATACAGGATCCGGCTTACAGGGCTGCTCACTTTTTTTATGACAATGATCAAACGCCTCAATAATGGATCACTCGCTGAAGCGTTCAATATCCTTAAGGCCGGCGGGATCATCGCTTTCCCGACCGATACCGTTTACGGCATCGGCGCGATGCCTTTCAATAAAGCAGCCGTCCAAAAGCTTTACAGGATAAAGAAAAGAGAGAAGAAAAAGCCCGTCGCCTTGCTTATAAGTTCGAAGAAAATGGCGGGGAAATTCGCGATGACCATACCGTCAAAAGCAAAAAAGCTCATTACAAAACACTGGCCAGGGCCGCTGACACTGATATTCAAAAAAAGAAGGTCTGTGCCGGACTTTCTAACTTCTCGCCTTTCCACCATCGGCATAAGGATGCCGAAGAACGATACGGCCTTAAAATTGATAAAAAAGGCCGGCGGGGCGCTTGCCGTGACTTCCGCGAACGTGTCAGGGAATGAACCGGCGGTTTTGGCAGGTCAGATCAAGGGATTGAAAGGAATAGATCTCATCATTGACGGCGGAAAGTGCAAAATAGGAATTCCCTCTTCGGTCGTTCTTGTGGGCAAAGACAAGCTGGCGATCATCAGAAAAGGACCTGTAAAGCAGATTGAGAAAGCCAGATTGTCACTCTGAACGAAGTGAAGAGTCTATTCAAGGCAGACCCTTCGTTTCACTCAGGGTGACACATGCCGAAGGATTCAGTGTGACTCAAAAAGTATATCCGATCTTAAAGTAATAAGTTTCGAAAGGCCTGAGGAGATCATCGGTTAAATTCAAGCTCTCCCCTATCAGCGATTTTTTGTAGTTCAGTGAAGAGTGAATGCCGTTCCTCATTTTATATTCGATCGTTCCGCCCACAAGAGAGGAATTCTTCCCTTTTACCGCCCTGTAGTCCAGGAATGAAAGTTCTTTTATGAAGCCGGTAATGTTCAGCCTGTCGACAGGCACAATAAGAAAACTTCCGGAATTCGCACTGCCGCCGTCCGTATAGTTCTCGTTCATATAATCGAAGGCGATATATCCGAGAAGGCCCATGTTGATCGAAGACATGGTGCCGTAACGGCGTCTTCCTTCCGATTCAAGTGCAGAAAAATCAACAGGATTAAGGTCGTAGCCCGATGTGAAATACCCTGGAATGAACCGGTCGTTCATCGACACGGCAGCGACTTTGAGCTTTGAATAAGCAAAAATAAGGTCGTAATCGAATGATGCGCCCGCCATGTTCCCTTCCCCGCCGCTGCTCGTGCCTGCCCCCTCCCCAAAAAAGCTGAATTCATCCGTCAGCGGCAGTTCAATGTATGCGCCGCAGGCAGCCCTGCCGTATCCCTCCCTGCTGACCATATTTGCGTCGCTCAAATATTCAAACCCGAAATTCATATTCAAAAAGCTGAAATCTTTCAGCCTTATGCCGTAAAGATGGGAATATGTGCCCATTCCTTCAAGGACAAAATCATTAAAATCATAATAAACCCTCAGCCCGCACTGCTCGTTCATTAAATGGGCCGGTTGGTAATACATAGTGTTAAGATCGTTAAGGAGCATGCCGTATCCGAAGCTCATGTCCTCTATTGGGGCATATCTGATCCCGAGGGTCATGTCGTCATACTCAATATATTTGACGACCGCGGATTCAAGCCCGTAATCCTGGCCAGACAAATTTGCATTAAGAACGATGCCGTAAAAAATATCTTGGGAAGAAAAATCGCCGTTCAGCGACAATGTTCCTGAGGTCAATTTGGGATCGGAAAAATATCCAGGCTCGATGCTTATGGCGCTCGCGCAACAATGGAACACAACAATGAATACTGCCAATAAGATCGGTTTTCTCATAAATTCATCTGGACCTGCGCCTTCTCCCTTTCTTTTTTCAGCCAATCATCCGCATATTCATCTCTTTTTTTCTTCAATACCTGTGATCTTATCACAGCGCTTTCATCTTTGTAGCCGGAAATCTGTATGCCGCGCTCCCCCACCTGTACGACATAATATTTGCCGAGGCTCTTTACGATGCCTGCTTGTCCGGCATTAAGCGAGAAGCATTGTTCAATAAAAGGCTTCATGTATTCCCTTTCGATGACATAATCGTTCCTTGAAAAAGGAGGCGTCTTGACCGCCATCTCCCCTGTTACCGCGCCGGACCTAAGGAGCTCCTCCGCCTGCTCCCTTGCGAGCTTCTCCGCCTTGTCCAGGACCGCGACACCTGCCACTTCATCAAAGATCTGATCGCAATTTGGGATAATTGACGGGTCCTTCCCAACAAGGATGGTCACATAAAATCCGTCGCCTTTTCTGATTATATCCCCGATATTGCTCGGGCTTTCGCATGTAGATGACGTTTCCAATGTAGTAATATGGACGCTCATCCTATTTTCCAATTCTTTTAAGGGGACCCCTTCGGAAATAAGATCAAGTGCGTGCCTTGCCGCGTTCTCAGCATACGCCGACGAATTCTCGCTCAGTATCTTCTTTTCTATCGTCCCGGAAACCTCGGAAAATGGGAGGTTTTCCCGGGGCTTAACATCGGCAATTTCCATAACGGCGTATCCTTCATCATAGCTCATTTCATTGCTTACCTCATTGGTACCAAGGCCCATTGCCGCATTCATGAACAACGGGCTCTTTCCGATCGTCGGAACCCTGTCGGATGACCTGAAATAATCCGTTTCGAACACCGTCAGCGCTTTTCTGGTTGCGGCTTTTTCAAATCCGGTCTTCTTCGCCTCTATCTTGAACCGTTTTGCATCTGCCAGCACAAGCGGTTTTGCAGCCTCATTAAGGAGCTGTGCTTCTATCCTGTCCTTCACTTCGTCAAAAGGGGTGATATCCACGTCTTTTTTCTCTCCCACGGAAAACACGCAGTAGCTTTTATCCGTTTCGATGATCTCGCTGACCTGTCCGTCCTCAAGACTGAACGCGATCATATCGTACGGCTCATTCAATGTCCCCGCTTTTATGTAGCCAAGGTCCCCTCCATTGGAAGCGGTCGAAATATCATCGGAATATTTCTTTGCAAGCTCCGGAAATGGGACCCCCTGTTTCAGTTCGCTCTCAAGACTTCTTATTTTCTTTTTGCTGCATGGCTTTTTCATTGAAATGACCC
>JBDRDU010000116.1:0-11763 GCA_043820455.1 bacterium
TTTTCATTTCCCAGCTGGGTCGGTTCGCAGACAGGGATATTCATTCCCCTGTAAGTTTTAAGGACCGGCTCGGGAAGGGGGAGGAGAGCTTTCTTTTTATTTATCATCCAGTTCAACCTTGCGGTGAGGACCCTTTTTGTCGATCCATACATCTTTTTCGGGCGATATTTTTCTTTCCCAGAGCCATGCCCGGCCGTGGTCCTCAAAATCCTCGATGGTCCTTTTAAGCCCTTCCTCAAAGGACACTGTCGGCTTCCATCCGGTGAGCTTGCGCATCTTGGAAGGATCGCATCGCAGGACCGAAACATCCAGCGGCCTCAGCCTCGCTTTATCTATCTCGATCTTTATCTTGTCGTGGCCCATCAATTTGCCAATGGCCTCGGCCATCTGCTTGACGCTCCAGTCCTTTCCTGTTCCCATGTTGAATACCTGGCCTTCCGTGCCTTTGGCTTTCATGAGGGCGATAGCTCCTCTGGCTGCGTCTTCAACATATGTAAGGTCGCGCCTTGCCTTGATGTTCCCAAGCTTCAGCTTGTTGCCCCTGCTTAGCTGCGTGATTATTTCGGGGATTATGTAGGGCTGTGTTTCCCTGGGGCCGTACACGTTGAATTGCCGCAGTATCACGACAGGCATCTTTTGTTCATGATGAAGAGTATAGCAGAGCCTGTCTGTTGCTAATTTACTGACCGCATATGTTGAAAGCGGCAGGGTGGGGTGATCTTCGTCCATCGGAACATATTTTGCCGAGCCGTAGACCTCGGAAGTCGAATATTGCACCACTTTTTTAACTCCGACATGCTTGCTCGCGAAAAGTACATTTAGTGCGCCGTTCGCGTTCACCTCAAAGAACCTGAGAGGCCTGTTGTAGCAGTGGGGGATATAAGGTTCCGCCGCCAGATTAAAAACATATTCGGCGCCGCTTTTCTCAAGGATACTGCGAAAGTTCTTGCTTGTAATGTCACCTTTTATCACCTTGATATTATCCTCGATGCCTTTAAGATTTTGCATATCGCCCGAGCTGAAGATGTCAAAAACAACGACTTTTGCCCCTTCTCTTATCAACTCCCTTACCAGTGTGGAGCCGATAAACCCTGCACCTCCCGTAACCATTACTTTTTTATTTCTTAGATTATGTTCTTTCATATCTTTTAATCAACCTCCCGTAGATGTCTTCCAGTTTCGCGACCTGGTCCTTTGAGTTCAGTTTTTCAGCCATTTCTCTGCCTATTATACCAAATTTTGGGATTAAGTCAGGGTTTTCTATGAGAATGTTCATTTTTTGGCTCAGGTCGTCCGCGTCGCGCTCCCTTGTCAGAAAGCCCGTTTTGCCGTTATATATGAGGCCGCTCTGGGTCTGTCTTGTGACAAGCGCCGGCATGCCGCAGGCTAGAGCTTCGATAACAGTAACGTTGATGCCGCCTTCAGCATCACCGCTCCTTGCGACGACGCTGGGAGACATGAAGACATCCGCTTTATCAAGTTCAGCTGAAATGTCAGGAACATAGCCGAGCATCCTTATGCGGGCGGCCATCCCAAGCTTCTTTATCTCAGCGTCGATATCATGGTAAAGAGGGCCGTCGCCGATGATCGTCATGGTGATGTTTCTGTGTTTTTGATAGCTCTTTGCAAAAGCCCTTATCCCGTAGATCACGCCTTTTTTTTCGACAAGCCTGCCGATATAAAGGAAATTTATCTCTTTTCCCGGGGTCCTTTTTTTGAATTTGAACTTGTCCAGATCGATCCCTACGGTGAAAGTGATCACTTTTTCCGGCGGGCATCCAAGCTCGATCGCGCGCTTCCTCATCACGCTTGAGTAGCCGGTGAAAAAATCGCCGTACCTGAACAATCTTTTCAGCTGCAATCGGTATAGGGGGTTCTTTGTGAGCTGGTAGATATCAAGGCCGTAAAAACTTGTGATAAGCGGGACATTGAAATACTTCTTGAACTGGAGCGCATAATTGCCCATGTAAGCGAAGTGCGCGTGTATCAGCTTGATATCCAGTTCCTTTATCAGGTCCTTGAAGTACTTTGACCTGCCGAAAACGCTCCTTATCGATTCTTCTTTTTGGCGCCATGGCGGGAGATCTGAAACGGAAAATAAATTATTGACCGGGAATTTGTCAACATTCTTGTTGGTCGAGAGCGTGAGCACTACCGGCTCGTATGCTTTCATGTTGCGGATCTGTTCGTAAATGAAAGTTTCCGAGAAATTCAAATATTTAACTGTAAGATGGGCTACTTTTTCCATAAAGCCTTCATTTGTCGGTCGATCATTTCCGCTATCTGTTTGGAAGCTCCAGGTCCGCCCATTCTTTTTCTGCCGGCATTTCCCATCGAGAGCATCCTTTTCTTATCTTTTAACAGTTTTACGGACTCTTCAGCAATGGCCTTTAAATCCCTTTGCAGAAGGAGGAGCGCGTTCCCAAGCAGCTCTTTCTGGCCGCTGGCGAACCTTGAATTGAACTGGGCGCCGCGGCCCGGGAAAGAGATCACGGGGATCCCAAGCCCTGCGGCCTGCTCATTGCCTGTTCCTGAGAGCCCGATAATAATGCTTGACCTTGAAAGCACATTATTAAAGTTATTGGCCATCGGGACATCCATGGGCTTTTTGATCTTTGCGATCTTATCTTTATCCAAAGAAGCAGGGATGGAAAGGATGAATTTGATCTTTTTATCAAGCTGTCTGATATGCCAGGCGATCTTGAAAAAGTCCTCGATATTCTTGTAAGCATCTTCTCTTGTCCCCGGCAGGAAGCCGATCGTCTTGCCTTTTCTCGCACCTCGCACATTGAGTCTCACATCTCTCATAACCCCATCCATCATGGGGTTCCCGACATATGTTGCATTAATGCCGCAAGATGCCAATGCTTTTGCTGTCCTCATGTCCCTTGCCAGCGTTAGCTGGCAATATTTCCTTAGAAGCAATTTCTCAAGATGCGTGTAATTGAACGCAAGCTTCCTATAATGATCGGATTTATTGACGCCGACGAATATAAAAGGGCACTTTGTTATCATGGAATACATTATCGGCACGATATCGCCGATCCCTATGACCAGCCTGTAAGACCACTCGTTCCGTTTGAGAGCCTTTATTTGCGACAGAACCTTCGCTATAAGGCCGGAAAAAATATCTTTTATTAAGTATGAATAATTTCTTAGCCCGAACCCGCCGCTCGGAAGCACGTTCAGCGGGCCGATCAGTCTTACGCCGAGCCCTTTGAAAGTATCGCCTTTGCCGACAACGGGCATTACGTCGATGGCAACATCCTTTCTGCCCAGTTCGTTTATTATCCTGGCCGCAACAATATCCTCGCCGTGGCCGTTGGTTATAAAAAGGATTTTTTTCATTTTGCCATTCCTTTTATTGTTTCAACTATTTTTTGAACAGGAGATCCTGGCAATCCTATTCCTGCCCCCGCAAGCAGTTCCTCTTTTCTTTCTTTTTCAAGCAGATCAGGTCGTTTAAGATTGATCTCTATGGCTTCAGGCAGCTTTTCAACATCATCAATATTGAATGTGCCGTGCAAATAGATCTTTTCTTTTTTGAGGAGGGTGTCTTTTGTAGGCATTTCTTTTACATTATCAATATATATTACAGGTATATTGAAATACATTGCAAGCAATTGAAAAGTCCCGGCTTCATTTGATACCACCAGGTCCGTTTTTCTAAGCAAATTAAAACACTTTTTGATATGATCCTTATCAAAACTGTTCGAGGTCACCGTTTTATTCCCATAATATTGTTTTTTGTGAACACTTAAAAGCTTAGCGTAGATGTTCGTGCCCTTTATTGTCATTAGTTCGTCCATGATCTTTATGTTCTCAGCAATTTCCTTATCGTAGTGAGACGGAGCAAAAACGATATTAAGCCCCTTATGTTTTATCCTTTCGGGTTTTATCTTATGGAAGAGGGGGCATCCTGTCAGTGCAACATTTTTTTCTGGGACACCTCCATTTATCAGCTTTTTATAGTCCCTTGTTCCCCAAACGCATATCTTGTCAGCATAAAGGGGATGGTTGAATGGCGGAAGGTAGTCGCCAACGGCCCATGCTCCGTGTTGGACGACCACGATAGGCGTGCCTCTTTCCTTTGCCGCAAGCGCATATTTTAGCCCGTTCCCTACCACATCCTGAAAAAGTACTGCTGCTTGCGCTCTTTTTAGAGTTGTTGTAATAAAATAGGTATGAATGTGATCCATTACTCCGTTACGGTTCACTAAAAAGATCCTGGGGTTACTAAAGCTTTCAAGCCTTTTGTTGATAAACGGGATTGTTTCAAACATGAGTGATTGGCTTTGATCCTTTATGGCCAAGATAGCTTACGACAAACTTTGAATGACCTCTCCATAATTGTTTTGTGGTGTCATCTGTCTCACAGAGCGAGTTATATATCCTGAAGTAATATGACGATCTGGTCTCCTGATAATGAAGAAGCTGAGCCGAATACATTTGAGCCTTGTCGATCAGGATCATTATGCCTTTGTCATCATCCGATATGTCCACCCATCCATCCGTCGCGCCAAGGCAATGACTGGATGAAACTCGGGAATCAACGGTTTGTATCTCGTTTATGCTCTTTCCTTTCACATAGAAGGTTTCAATATCGTATCCTCCATTAACAGTGGAATATCTTAATGTTTCTCTGTCAAAAGCCTCCGGGTTCAGGGTTAGCATCCCACATCTGAAATAATAGGGCATAAGGTCGCGGAACCGGAAATTATATTCAATGTCAACTCTCGGTTCATTGATATATACATAGATCTTCTTCCAAACATCTCCGCCGGCAAGCGGAACCTTGCATAGTACTTGAACTTTTTCTTTCATGTTCAAGATATCTTCCGGGAAGATCAATTGTGTTCGCTCCAGGTCGGTAGATTTCTTGCTGGCTTCTTCCTGGATTATCGTATGCCCCGAGTATTGATCGGTAGAAAAACTTATCTGGTCATAATAATCATGCGGTATTGTACCGGCAAGATGCTTATCTGATATTTTCGGGAAGATCAATTTTTTTATTGCTCCGCCGCGCCTGCTTAAAAGCTCTAACCTGACGCTGGGAGTAATAATGGTCTCGCCTTCAATTTTGACGGAACCTTTTGACCCCTTTATTATTGCAGGAAATTTTTTGTTGAACTTCGCGGTCACTTTATCCAAATAACCAAGCTTATTTTTCAGTTCAGCAAACTTTTCATCAGTAGTAAATGTCCTGAAGTCGCTGCCAAATAGATAGCAGAGCTCATTCCACATCGCTTTTGTGGCTTTTGCGCCGGCGGACTTCAGCCTTTTGAGTATCGCATAGCATTGAGTGTTGATCTTTGTGTTGTCCCTGCCGCACACTGCCCATCTTGTGACGTTATATTTTGCCTGTTTTTTTACGACCACGGGATATTCCGGGAAACTGGCCTCAATGATTTCTTTTGGCTTTATCTTTTTTAACGCGGCAGACGGCGTTACGACCTCGATATTTTTGTCATCCTGGAGTTTTCTGAAAAGATCTTCAAGCCGTTTAAGGTCTTTCTGGTAATCAAAAGGCTTGTAGATGATGTCCGATGAACCCGGCGAATAATTGAATATCTCCCAGTCAGAGCCGTACATTGGAAAAGCTCGGTCATTTGTTCCTGATTTTTGCCTGTTTAAATAGTCAATATAGTCATCAAGTGGTATTTCATTCTTGATATACCTTTGAAATTTCTGGAAAGCGATAGAGCTGTTCCAGAGCAGCTTTATTTTTTGATCATCGGT
Source organism: bacterium (assembly GCA_043820455.1). Classification (GTDB taxonomy): domain Bacteria; phylum Margulisbacteria; class WOR-1; order CAVSGV01; family CAVSGV01; genus JBDRDU01. The sequence continues at coordinate 5,740 of JBDRDU010000116.1, forward strand.
GCCTTTAAGCAGGAGAGGGGAGTATCTGTATTTGGATGGATAGTTGCCGTATTCCTGCGAGTTGTCCCAGTCAAGAACTGTGGCTGAATAACCGGCCTTTTTTATGACCTTAACAAGGCCTTTTGAATATACCTGCTCGTTGAGATAGAGGACCGAAGGCTTGAATTCCAGGAGTTTCTTGTATACAGCTGTGCCAAGGTTCAGGTTCTTCATGTTCACTTCCGCGGGGATCAGGGGCATTATGTTCTGGGAATATCCGGAGCCGATGACCTCGCATTTTCCCTCTTTGACCTTTTTTTTCAACTCAGGCAAGAACTTTTTATCTATAGCATTGATCTTTTCCAGAGTATATGCGGGGAACTCGAACCCAAGCGCAATGTCATATTTATCAAGCATTTTAAGGACAGGCCAGTAGCATTTCTCGATTATTGCCGGATACTGGAAAGTAGGTATGCTAGAGAATTGCAAGTTAGCATGGAAGAATGAATATAGGTATAGTTTTGGCATAGTTATTGTCTTTCGATGAATTATTTTAAGGGGCTTCCTCCTGAGGCAAGCCATCCCCCATCAACATAAATGGATTGTCCCGTAATATAATCTGAGGCATCAGAAGCAAGGAAAACTGCAAGGCCTGTTAAATCCGAGGGAAGCCCCGGTCTTCCCATTGGGATCAAGTGCATGAAACTTTCTTTTGTTTTTTCATCGGAAAAGACGTCTTCGGTCATTTTAGTTTTGATCCTTCCCGGGCCGATGCAGTTAACGTTTATGCCGTATTGAGCCCACTCAACGGCCAGGGCTTTTGAGACCTGTTTTATCGCTCCCCGACTTGCCACATACGGGAGCATGTTCGGAATTCCGATCTCGGCGGTCAATGAGGATATAAGGATGATCTTCCCTTTCTTTTGACTCATCATGTGCTTTGCTGCTGCTTGACAGCAGAAGAACGTTCCAGAGAGATTTATTTCCAGGACCTTTTCCCATTCGCTTTTTGTGAATTCTATTGCTGGTTTTCTTATCTGTATGCCGGCAGCTGTGATCAGAATGTCCAGCCTTTTGAATTTATCAACAGAAGCTTTCATTAGAGCCTCAACTTCATCTGTTTTTGTAACATCCGTTGGGACGGTTAAAATTCTGGATTTGTCCGCCGAGATCTGTTTTGAGGCTATATCCAGCCTTTTAAGATCATTGTCAGCAAGAACAAGGTTTGCTCCAGTTTCCGCAAGTGAGTTCGCAATTGCTATCCCTATGTCTCCGGCAGCTCCTGTAATGATCGCAACTTTACCTTCAAGCGAGAATTTCATTTGTTGTATTTTCCCCACCATGCGCTTTTTGTCCAGCCTCCGTCAATAACTATCTGCTGTCCGTTGATGTGTCTTGATTGCTCTGAGGCCAGAAAAGCTATGAGTGATGCTACATCTTCAGGTTCTCCTATGCGTGCATTGGGAGTCCTGCTCAGCATTCCATCCTCATTTTTGGGGCTTTGGGAAATGAACCAGGATGTTCTGGGGGTCTTTATCGGTCCTGGTGCGACCGCATTTGCCGTTATCCCGTGCTTTCCCCATTCAACTGCAAGCGCCTGCGTAAGGCCTTCCACCCCTGATTTTGCGGCAACATATGCAATTCTGAAAGGATATGTGGCAACAGTATGGAAACTAGTAAGATTAATGATCCTGCCATATTTGTTCTTCAGCATGTTCGCGCCAAAGGTTTTGCAGCATAAAAATACGCCGTCGAGATCTGTAGCAAGCAGGTTTTTCCAGTCTTCAAATTTCAGTTCCTCGGCTTTTGAAGATGCCGCAGCTGCGGCTGCGCATGTGACCAGGATATCGATCTTTCCCCATTTCTTGAGGATCTTTTTCCTTGCTTCAATAAGTGCCTTTTCATCGGAGACATCGCAAATAAGATTGAGGATCCTTCCCGGATCATCCCCAAGTCTTTTAAGGACTTCCTTTACATTCTTGTTGGTCTTTGATATGAGAGCTATGTTCGCATTCAATTTATACAGCATTTCTGATGTAGCCGCGCCTATCCCGCTCCCAGCTCCAGTAATAACTGCAGTTTTGCTTTTTAGATCGAACATATAATGATCCTTTATATTTTTTCCCATTCTTTTTTCTTGGCCAAATAGGCCCATATGTAGGAGACATGCACTCCAGGTTCGCCAACGACCGGATGATATCCCATGGGGATAGTGCTCCAGCAATGGTCATTCACTTGCCATATTTCGTCAACTGCGGCCCCGTTGCTCCAGACGCCTTTTCCCACTTGTAGTGCTCTTTTTGGGCCGCCTTCAAGCAGGTGAAAGAACACCTCTTCAAATCCAACCTCTGGGTTTAGTTCAAATGGATGGGGAAGGCTTGACCATGTGCCATTTCCTCGGTGTTTTGTTATACCCAGTCGAAGATGTGGCGCTGGTCCCTTTGGCTTAAGGAAGTGATATACATCCCTTTGCTCGTTGCCTTGGCCTACAACAATATGATGGCATTGTCTTTTATCGAGGGTGCTCGTTTTTCCGTTAGCTGTACATATTACTTTTGTGATATCCCCCTTTTCAATGTAGACTTCGGCTTTTTCAATGTCCGTTTCAAAAGTCAAAATATCGTTCTGCCCGCCTACTTTTAATGTCAGCAGGCTGTTCTTGTTACACCACGGATAGGACATGTTTTTCCTCCTTCAAGTTTTTGAGAGCGTTCAGCAGGGATCTTTCCCTGTCCATATCTTTTCCAAGCGCGAATTTCCTGCCGATGCAATCCTTTGCCCCCGGGTTTATACGCGTGAGAATCGAAGCAAAACAATTCGGGTCCTGATATTCAAAATATTCATGCCACAGGGACAGATCAAGTTCTTTTCCCAGAGCCAATTGGATGGCCCCACCTATAAAATCAGCGCCTCTTGCTGGGGTAGTACCCGAGCTATCCCAGCCTCCCGAAAGCCTGGGCGTAAGTTCAATAATATATGGACCTTTTGGAGTAAGCATAATGTCAGCCTTTAAGATGTGCCCGCCTTTTTCTTTTCTCATTCCTATAGCGATACCGGCACGGAAAATGAGTTCATGTATCTTCTTTTTTAGAGCATGATCATGTATCGCCGGATTAATATGCCCTAATTCCACCCCCCAGCCTAATCGCGAATATTCGTCAACATTCTTTAATCCATCGAACAAACGGAAATCTTTTCTGAATAAACGGTCCACCCAGTTCAACCAGTACATTTTACCATTACACCAAACAGTTTCAACAGATTGCTCCGATATTTCCTTTTCCAGAGGCTGCAACACTTCTTCCACAAGGACGGCCCCCGTGGTGCCAGCCATTAGCGCACGCTCAAAAGCGTCCTTGTTGAGTTCTTCCGGCTTGTTTATTTTGCAAAAACCTCTACTGGCAGAGTTATTTGTGGCTTTAACGACGCCCTTACCTCCGATATCGTGTAAGAAAGCTGTAGCCTTTTCGAGCGTTTTAACGGTTTTAAACCGTGGCTGGGGGAGCCCCGCATTTGAAAGGGCTTCTCTTGTCAGGTTCTTATATCGGCAGATCCTTGATATTTTAGGGCTTATGGTCGGTAGGCCAAGAAATACGCCAAGATTGGCAACTGTTTCGTGGCAGTCGACTGCAATGGCTGCCACTGCCTTGATTCGATATTTTTTCTTGAGATCAGCGGCCTCTTTTAAGGTGCCCTTTATGTCAAAAGTGTCCAGATGCACAAATTCATCCGCATATTTAGCGCAGATACATTTGGGATTTATGTCAGTGATTATTAGTTTGAAATTCATGTCCAATATCTTCTTTGCTGCGGATTCCTGCATTGGCCCTCCGCCAAGCATCCAGACAGCATGATTTTTGCTATTTTTTGCCATAGATTATTATTTCTCTCCCTATATTGTTTTTTATGAAAAACCTGTAAGTGTTAAGCTTGAATTCATTTAGGCCATTGTTAGATAAAGACAACTCCAGATCCATCCTTTTCTGGTGGCAAGCTCTTCCAATTCGATCATTCCCTATATAATCATCTTCCATTAGCACAAAGAATTCCATGGGGAATGTTCCGAACGTATCAATGACCTTGAATCCAACTTTCTTTAGTAGTTTTGTTAAGGATATTGGCGTGAAGTAGTTAATATGATCGAGCAGGCATACCCAATACGGCTTTTTGTGAAGTTTGGTTTTTAATATATTTTGAAGAGGATTAAAATCGTTTGGGCTTTCAACGCATATTATGCCGCCTTTGTTCAGCAATTGATAAGCCCTTTTTAGCAGGGTTATCGGATCGCGTACATGTTCCAGGACAAATGCCATATGGATGGCGTCAAACTTCCCGATCTTTTTTAGATCAACTTCTTCGAAAAGTTTCTCTATCACTTCAAGGCTCTGTTTTTTCGCGTAATTAGCCGCAACAGGAGAGGGCTCTATTCCGACAGCTTTCCACCCGTTATCCTGAAAATATTTAGGGAAAAACCCTCCGGAGCACCCGATATCAAGTATCCTTTTGTTCTTCTTTTTTATGTGTTTATTGAGAGTAGCCATTTTGTCCTGATACATCATCTGCCAATAGGGAAGTTCTTTTTTGGTTTTTTCAAGGTAGTCAGGTTTAGTTTTCTGATAAAAGGACTTATTGTAATATTCGTTAAGTTCTTCCGTTGTGGGAATCGGGTTCGCATGGATGAAGCCGCATTTTATGCAATCGATGATGTTATATTTTCCGGACTTTTCAAGTGTTTTGCCTTTATGTATTTTCAAGTATCCTTATCATCCTTTTCGTCCCTTTGCCATCCACGATACTTTTCCCTTTATGTGACAATTTTAGCAGCTTTTTCCTGTTTTGTATAAGCCCTTTAAGGACTTCCGTGATCCTAATTATGCTCACGTTTTTGTGGTATCCAAGCCATAAAGACGTTCCCAGATTCTGAAAAGCAGCTGCATCTATTAAATCATGGTTAAAGTTGCTTATTATCATGGCCGGAACCTTCATATAGGCCAATTCGTACAACGTTGTTCCAAAAGCAGTTATCGCGATATCTGAAACTTCCATCAATTTTGCGATGCTTTTCGGATTTTTGACCACTATGAACCTTGGATCTTGGGGGATTCTCTGAGTTTTTGAAGCAGCGCCCAAAACAATAACGGCTTTGAAATTACCCTTGATCGAATGCAGTGCTGTTGCAACTTTTTCAGTCAGTTTCTTTGGGTCGGCTCCGCCCATGGTGACGAGTAGCGTAAATGTTTTATGCTTTTTTGACCTAGCCTTAATGAACTCTTTGTTTAATGGGAAATATTTTGCGCCTATATATTTTTCCCCCTTAAAACCTTTCCAATTTAGAGTATCTTTAAAATGAGAAACAGGATATATCACAATGTCAGATATTAGGCGTGCTTTGCTTGTATTATCGATCAGGCATATTTTTGAGCCCCTTGATCTCAACCCTTTTATTTGCGCAGATACATTACCTTTCTGGTCAATGATCGTCATCTTGGGGCTGAAGCGGTGGAGCAGAACCTTTGAATAACTGGCTGCGTCAAATCCCTTTTTCTTAAGCAGACCGATCGAGGACTTATCGCCATCGACAAGGAAAAATATACTATTTCCACCCTTTTTAAGCTGCGTTGCTATCGCAAGGCTTCTCCTAAGGTGGCCCAATCCTGCATTAGCCCCTGCTTTGATGTAAAATAAATATTTACAGTTGATCATATTGATCCTTGCCGATCAGTGATGCTCTTCTATCCATTCTTGCTCCATAAACTGGGATTGATCACTGTTTCCGGGGCCGAGCCAAGTTTCCCGATCTTTTCGAGGAGCCCTTCGGGAAGTTTCGGCTTCCTGGAGATGTTAATGTTCTCTTTAACTTGCGCAGCTGTTTCAGCGCCCACAATGACGCTATCGATCTCGTCAATGCCAAGTACGTACCGCAATGCCAGCTCTTCGATCGAAATATCTTCATCCCCGCAGATCTTTATGATCTCCTTTTGATATGGCCTGAATTTCTTCAGGTTTTCAGGGATATCTTTCTTGAAGAAAAGCCCCTGGAGGAAC
>JBDRDU010000117.1:0-2206 GCA_043820455.1 bacterium
GAAGTGGATGTTGACGCGGTCTCTGACGGCAAAATGACCGTGATCGGCGGGATAATGGAGCATATTGAAGAAGCGGGCGTGCATTCCGGGGATTCTGCCTGTGTTCTTCCTCCGCATACTTTAGGGGATGACATTATCGATGTGATAAGAGCTCATACCTGCGCCCTGGCAAAAGAGCTGGGGGTTAAAGGCTTGATAAACATACAATTCGCCGTAAAAGGTGACCAGGTATACGTACTGGAGGTGAATCCCCGCGCCTCAAGGACGGTCCCTTTTGTGAGCAAGGCCATAGGCGTGCCGCTGGCGAAAATAGCGGCCAAGATAATGGCAGGCAAGACCCTTAAAGAACTCGGATTTACAAAGGAGAAAAAGATCAAACATATTGCGGTCAAGGAATCGGTCCTGCCTTTTTCCCGCTTTTCCGGAGTGGATATATTATTGGGCCCGGAGATGAAATCGACAGGAGAAGTAATGGGGATAGACTCTTCTTTCGGGAAGGCTTTTTACAAATCCCAGCTTGCCGCGAACCAGAACCTTCCTGTTAAAGGCAAGGTTTTTATCAGCGTCAAGAACAGCGATAAAAGGGACATAGTCTTTATAGCCAAAAAACTTTCCGACATGGATTTTGATATCATCGCCACCAAAGGCACATATAAGGCGCTCTCTTCTAACAACATAAAAGCGCGGCTGGTCGGCAAGATCAATGAAGGAGACGCCCGTGTGTTGGACCTTATCAGGAAAGGAGAATTGAAACTGGTCATCAATACTCCTTCGGGACAGGGAGGGCAGTCCGACATGAAGCCCATCAGGAGCCTGGCGGTCGCGTGCGGCGTGCCTTGCATAACCACGATCCAGGGAGCGCAGGCGGCAATAAACGGAATAGAGGCCATATTAAAGGGCGATCTCCAGGTAAAGGCGCTTCAAGAATATCATAAAATATGATACCATTGCCCCGGAGGTGCCAAAATGACTCCAACATCCATTAGAAGGTTCATCTGGGGGATCACCGTGTTCGCTGCCGGCATCGTTCTTACTCTTCAAGCATATGAGGTACTGTCCGGATCCGCCTGGAAATATATCTGGCCTGTATTCGTGATCATCATCGGGTTCGAGCTGATGTTTACGGCTATTTATAAGCCTGGCGAAGAAATAGAGATAGAAGTTCCTAAATACTGGTATAAAAAGACAAAAAGAAGAAAGTAAAGAGATGTGAGATGAGAAAGGGGGGGAATAGGTGAAAAAATTATTTGTTCTTGTTCTAGCCGCGCTTCTTTTAGCTTCTATGTTCTCCATTTCATATGCGAGGGTCATTGTTAAGGATGTATCCGTCGTCAAGATCAATGAAGACATAAATATGGGGCAGGACCTTATTTTTAAGGACCTTGTCGCAATAAGCGGTAATATCAATGTGAAAGGGGACGTTGGCGGAGATGTTGTAGCCGTGCTGGGAAGCGTTCATCTTTTCCCGACCGCGAGAGTTGCCGGGAATATCGCGTCCATCGGAGGCAGGGTTGTAAAGGATGAGGGCGCGGCAGTAAAAGGAAATATCACGGAAATAGCAGTAAGCAAGGAGGGGGTAAAAATGATGGAAGGTTGTACACCGTTGATCGTAACTATGGGAATGGGCGGATTTCTGGTCCTGAAAGCATTGGTGTTCCTGGGTTTCATCGGGCTTTCAATGATAATGGTCTCATTCATGACGAAGCAGATAGGCGTCATCTCTTCAAAGATCGAAAAACAATGGGTTAAAACGCTGCTTTGGGGGCTCCTCGGCTACATCCTGATATGTCCGCTGGCCATCCTTCTTGCTGTTACGATAGTGGGGATACCGCTGATAGTAATAGAAGCCGTTCTTGTTTCCCTTGCGGTTACAATGGGTTATGTCGCCGCATCCCAGCTTATCGGGAAAAAGTTCACTAAAGCGATAAAAAAGCCTAACCAGCCGATGATCATCGAGGTCATCTGGGGATTGTCGATACTCTTCCTGGTAGATCTCATACCTGTTCTTGGCGGGATCATTAAATGCCTGGTTGTTACGCTCGGGTTCGGGAGCGCGATAATCACCAAACTGGGCCAGAAGAGCTAGCCCAATTCTACTTCTACGCGGTGCTCTTTCCTGTCGCGGCAGGCGGGGACAACGTTGCCTTCAATAGGCTTGCCGTCAAGCTTGATCTGCCTGACCCCTTTGCAAACGTGATAAGGGTTG